>JBIKVK010000065.1:0-14496 GCA_044356835.1 Burkholderiaceae bacterium | reverse complement strand
CAGCAAGTGTTCATTGCACTGCCCCAAAAAAGTCTCGACCGTATGTACGTCAGGACTGTTCATCACGCCTTGATCGATGATCGCGATCAAGGCGTCAGCCTTTGCCCCGACCAGGATGCGCCGAATCGCTTGCGGCCCCACCGAACTGATCGCCAGATAACGGCCATCGCGGCTGCCGTAGACATTGCGCAGCACGCCGTGGTCACCCAGATAATTCCCCGGTCGGCTTTGGACCTTGCCCAGTTGCTGATACGTCGGGATCTGGGTCGGAATGATCCTGAACAGGCCCTCGAAGAGCGCCACATCGGCGACCTCGACCCCGGATGAATTGCCCCTCAACTTTCCAACCAGGGCCGCAAGCACACCCACCACCCCCCAGACCGAAGCGACGCCATCAGCCAGCGTCGTCGATGGAAAGGTCGGAGGCCCATCGGGATATCCGTTCATGTGAGCGAAACCGCTCATCGCCTCCGCCACGGTGCCAAAACCAGGCAGCGAACTATTGGGCCCGGTCTGACCGAAACCGCTGATCCGCAGCAGCGCCACATGCGCTCCCGCCCGCTCGAGATCTTCCGGACCTATCCTCCAGCGCTCGAGGGTCCCGGGGCGAAAATTTTCGACTACGACATCGGCTTGCTGCGCGAGCTTGAGAAAGAGCTCGCGACCGCGCGCGGTGGACAGATTGAGGGTGATGTTTTTTTTCCCGCGCTGGCAGATTTTCCACCACATCGACTGCCCCTCTTTTTTGGGCAGCATGGTGCGGATCGGACTGCCCTCGGGGTGCTCGATTGCAATCACCTCGGCGCCCAAATCGGCAAGAATCGCAGCCGTATTGGCCGCCGAATATTGGTGGGCGAGGTCGATGACCCGGATGCCGGAGAGGATGCCCGGTTTCAGGGGGGCGTGATCCATTGCGTCAGTCTCCGTAAATGATTTCGGTACGGCTCGCGACCACTTCAGGGCTGGGCCATGATCTTGCGTTCGACGAGCCCGGCGATTTCTGCATCGGTCACGCCCAGCAAGGACCGCAGCACCACGGCGCCATGCTCGCCCAGCGAAGGCGGAGGGTCATGACGAAGGGCGGGCCATTGGTCGACCCGAATCGGCGCGCGCGGCACGGCGATGGAAGTCTGGCCGATCGGTATTGTGTTGATCGCTTCCAGATGCTTCACCTGCTCACTGTACACCGCATCATGGAGCTCATAGACCGGGCTGTTGGGCACATCGGCCTCGGTCAGCAGGGCAATCCACTCCTCGCGGCCACGGGTAGCGATGATGCTCTGCAATTCAGCCGTGAGCTCAGCCCGGTGCGCCAAGCGCAGGGCGTTGTTGAGGTAGCGAGGATCGGTAATCCATTCCTCCCTGCCCAGACAGCGGCAGAGGTTGTGCCAGAAGCCGCGGGTGAAGGCTCCGACCATAAGGTATTCACCATCCTTGCAGATGAACGCCTGATACGGAACGATCTGGGCGTGTCCGCGACCCTGCTTTTCAATCTTGCGGCCCATACCGACCACCGAAGGGATGTAGTTGCACATCATGTTGAGCGAGGCCTCGAGCATGTCGACACGGATGTGTTGGCCCTCGGGATGAGCCTCGCGGGCGAAGAGCGCCGCCAGCACGCCACTCATCAGGAACAACCCGCTCGAGAAATCGGCGATCGGCGCTCCGATGCGGATGGGCGCCCCTCCGATTTCTCCAGTAATGCCCATCAGGCCCGACACGCTCTGCATGATGATGTCGTTTGCGGGGCGTTCGGACCAGGGCCCGGTAGGGCCGAAGGCCGACAGCGATGCATAGACGAGACCCGGGCGTAATTTGCTCAGATCATCGAAGCCCAACCCCAACCTGGGCATCACGTCGGGGCGAAAATTCTCGACGACGATGTCGCACTGCGCTGCCATGCGGCGAGCCAGTGCCGCCCCCTCTGGCGAACCGAGGTCGATGACGATGCTCTTCTTGTTTCGGTTGAGCGCGACAAAATAGTCGGAATCCTTGGGTCCCAAACCAGGCATGGGCTCGCCCATCGAGCGGGCGCCGTCGCCCCCGTTGGGTTTTTCGATCTTGATCACTTCGGCGCCCATGTCCCCAAAAAACATGGTGGCGAACGGTCCCGCAGCAGCGTGACTGAAATCGAGCACTCTGATCCCTTCCAGAGGCCTCGCGGCGGCGCGTGCGGTCATCGTGACGCTCCCTCCGGACGATCAGCCACTGCGTCGATTGGAAATGCAGGCAAAGGCTGCCCCCGCTTGGGCAAGGCGATGACACCTGTGCCGGGCATGATGTTCTCGCCTCGCTGGCTGATACCGTCGAACTTGCAGCTCACATAGCCGATACCACTGCGGCCCGTCCATTTGTCGGTAATCTCGCCTCGGATGCGCAGGGTGTCACCAATGAAATTCATGCCGCGATATTTCGGGAAGCACTCGGCGACCCAGGCATCATCCCCAGCCCAATTGGTGAGGAAGTGGGAGGCCCAGCCGCCGCGCTGAGAGCCATAGTCATAAGCGCTGGGCATCCCGATTTCGGCGGCCATGTACGGGTCCCAGTGCACCCGTTCGACCGCCTGCGGAATCCTGGTGACCGGGTCCTTGACGGCCACCTTGGGGGACCGCTGTCGGTAGGCGAGCCAGAACCGGCCGCTGCGAATGTGCGGCGATCCGATGCCCATCATCCATGCAATCATGTCCGAAACGGTCAATGGGCCCCGGACGATCGGTTGCATCCGATCGCCAACGTTGACGTCTTCCCAGTACCGGGGCTGGGCGCCACGAACTTCCTCAGCCTCGATCTCGCGATCGATCTCCTCGATCTCTTCGTCGGTGTAGACCGCGGTCTTGACCTGAGTGTATTTGCCGGATTTCTTGCCATCCTCGCGCTCGGCACGGACCGCAGACATGACCTGTAGGGCCACCAACTCGTCGCGCTGGTTGTAAAACCAGATGTTGTCGGTCTGCATCATCGATCGCGCAGCGTAGGCCCCTTTTCTCTCCTCAAGGGAAACCGGTTCTTTGACAGCACGAACCTCGTCACCTTCGAGCAGCGGCCGGTAGTAGATCCAGCGATCGCTCGAGTGCAGTCCATGCACCCCGGGCAAGCCCTGACCCCGACGTAAATCCCAGCTGCCCCACGCTGCTGCATAGAGGAGCGCCGGGGGGGCTACCAATTTGCCGTAGCGCGACTGCCGGGCGTGCTCAGGATCGTTCCACAAGGGGTTGTCGTCGCCGATGGCGCGCGCCACATGGTTGATGCTGTCGCGATTGACATGCCTTACAAAAGGATGCTCGATCGGATAGCGCTTGCCGGTGCGCGCACGGATGCGGTCGATCGCCTCCTGCGTGATTCGACCGTATTCCTCATTCTGCGGAAAAGCCTGTTCGGACATTGCCTGGACCCCCTGTGGATCAGAGTTTTTATGAAGACGGACCGCCGGGTCGTCGCCAACCTTCGTTCGGCTGCTTGGGATGACGATAGATGTGCGCCTGGACCGGCAGCGGATAATCGACCGGCGGAAGGTCTGCCTGGGCCCGCCGCCAGTGAGCGATCAGGCGATCCTCGCGTTCGTAGTCGAAAGGATCACCCAGTTGCTGTTCAAGCTCTCCCCCCGGTTCGGGCCGGTGAGCCACCAGCCAGTCGACCGATTGGGACAGGGCTTCCCACGGCCCGACGGGGTCGCGGTAGCCGAGCTCAAGCCGGATCAGACTGTTGTCACGACAACGGTATTCGCGTTGCCTGCGCCAAAGGACATGGCAAGGTCGCGCCTGATCCCAGGGCATGTCGATCAATTCGAAACGGTGCCCCATGTAGCGCGCGACCGCCTCGATGCGCTGCCGCAGCGTGTACCGGTGGCGGTCGGCCACGAGATAGGTCTTGCCGGCAGCCACCTCGGGCCGGTCAACGGCCAGCAAGACGGCATGGGCCGCATTTTCGACAAATGCCCGGTCTTCGATCTTGATGCCGCCATCGGCAATGATGAACTCGTTGCGCTGATCGAGTACCCGGCGGACGATGCACCAGTCCAGCGCCCCAGGCTGTCGGGGCCCATAGAGGATCGGGTAGGCGATGCAGGTGCAGCTCATTCGGCCCTGGCGGTGGGCATCGAAAAGCGCACGCTGGGCCTGCGCCATGCGATAGGAAAACGTGTGCCGCGGATCGGCCTCAAACAGACCGTCGGCTTCGTCAAGGTGATTCGGACGACCCATCGGGCCCCAGCGCGGATCATCAGGGTTTGCCAGTGCGCCGGTACTGCCGCTGACGGCGATCAGCCGGTCGGCGCGACCGGTCAGCAGCTCAACCGTCAAGGACAGGCGACCATAGGATGCGACCACCAGGTCCCAGCGACGGCCCGCGAGCGCCGGTTCAAGCGTCTCGCGAAAATGAGGGTCGGTGTGAAGGTGCTCGACCTCATGATCGAAGGCGACCTCGTGTTGCCCGCTATGCAGAATGGTCACCTGATAACCACGGGCCAGCAGTCCGTTCACGATGTAGGGCCCGGTAGGACCGGTACCGCCAAAGACCAGCGCGCTTTTCATGACCGATCGGAGGCCTCCCCAGGCAGGGGACCCAGGCCCCATCTGCACATTCAATATTACATGTATTATGTAGTACGAACCGAGATGTGCGAAAGAGGTTTTTCATGAGCTCAAACCGGATCGGCAAGGTCAGCGCCAAGTCTCTGGCGAGTCAGGCCCGCGACCGTATCCGCGATGCCATCTTCAAGGGCGCGATCCAGCCCGACGAACGTCTGACCATCGAGCAGATCGCAGCCGAACTCGGCATCAGTCGCACTCCGGTGCGCGAGGCACTCAAGGCTCTGGAGGCGGACGGCATCGTACGACTGCTGCCCCATCGAGGCGCGGTAGTGCAGCGCTTCGACGAGGCCGAGATCAGCGACCGCTACTCGGTGCGCGCAATACTGGAGGGGTTCGCTGGAGAACTTGCCTGCCAGAGGCGCGGAGCAGCACTTGCAAAAGAGCTTGAGGACAACTGCGCGCAGGCGCAACGCCTCATCGACCGGGGCATCGGCCCCGAAGATCTGATCTCGGTGGGGCGATTGGTCGAACTCAACGACCGTTTCCACCACTTGATCCTGGATTCAAGCGACAGCACAACCACCATGCGCATCCTCGACACCCTGCGCATGCCGGTCGCCTACCGTGTCTACCACTGGGGCACGCCGGAACGCCAGGCTCGATCGATGGCATTTCACCGCAAGATCGTGGCGGCGTTTGCAGCGGACAAACCCAAGCAGGTGCGCAAACTGCTGGAAGAGCATCTTCTGGAGGCTCGCGATTTCCTCCTGAAACGAGGCTGAGCGCCCGCGCAAGCAAATCCTCGCAGTGCTCAGCGGAACAGCCGATCAAAGGTGTTGATCAGAGTCTGATACTCCATCATGACTTTGGTCGACGTCAGGTCGGCCCTTACACGATTGAGGTCCGGCGCGGTGAGCGTGCCCGGCAGATTTCCCAGCAGACTCGATGCCCGGCCCTCGCCGTTGTGGACGGTTTGCCCCTCCACCGACATGAGCCATGACAGAAAGAGCGCCGCCGCCGCGGGCTTCGCAGCCTTGGCATTGATCGCTGCGTGAGTGCGGGCTGTCGTGATCGGATCGAGATAGCTGTAGGCAATCGGCGCGCCCGGGTTGCTATTGACGATGTTCTGGGCATCGTAGGGAATGCCGGTGAACGAAACCAACGCCTCGCCCGATGCGGTGAGTTGCGCCACCAGCGCTGGCGTTGCCACCACACGGGGCTTTTGCTGGGCGAGCTTCTGGAAGAACGCCTCACCGTACTTGGGCTCTTTCAAGAGGGCAAAGTACTGGGTGGCGTAGGCCGGTCCGATCCTCGGACTGCCGATCACGATTCGGCCGGTGAAACGCGGCTTCAGCAGGTCTTCCCACTGTTGAGGCACCTCGGATTTGGGAATTCCGGCGGTGTTGTAAAAGATGCTTTGATAGATGGTTTGAATGGGCGCGAGATGGTCGGTCCGCTCGGGGAAGGGCACGTCGGGCAAAGGCCCGATATACCCGCCCGCCACCCAGCGATAGAGCGTCGCCGTGTCGGCCGAAATCACCACATCAGGCAACATGCGGCCCGAGCGCAGTTCCTGATCGACCCGAGCTCCGAGCGGGCCTGAGGTCATCTGGGTATAGGTGACCTTGATGCCGTAGGCCTTTTCAAAAGCCGCTGCGTCCGCCTTCAATGCCGCGGCACTGGTACCGGTATACACCGTCAGCGAACCGTCGGCCTTGGCTGCCGCAATCATCTTCGCATCGGTCGGTCGCTGCAGGGGCTTGCTCTGAGCCCAGGCCGCGCCTGTATGGGCCAACAAGGCCCCGCCGGATGCGCCCACCAGTATCTGCCGTCGCGAACATTTGATATCCATGGTCTCCCCCTGCGCTCTTGGTTCTTGTCACAACGTCGACTGCCGCCCTCCGGCCCCGCCACCCTGAAACCTTCTAGCGTCGCCCCGACCCGCGCGTCAAGCCGCCGCGAGCGCCGGCCGCGTCAAGATGTGAAACAGTTGATCGCGGTGCCGACGAGCCGACCTTCAGGCCGCGAGCGCATCGACCACCCGGGCGGCATCCGCGGCCGCGTCCTCCAGTGCGCCGCCATAACCGGCTCTGACCGCACCCACGGCCCAGAGCCCAGCCAGTGTGGTCTGGCCAAACCGGTCCACCACGAGCGCACCCTGACCGTCACGTTGGACTTCTATCGGAACAAAATCGGCATTGGGTACCAGGCCCGCAAAGATGAACACGCCCGCGCCCTCGAGCACGGTTTCAGCGCCATCGCGGGCGATGCGCAGCCCGCTGACCGAATCATCCCCAAGAATCGCCACCGGCTCGGCACCAGACAGTTGACTGATCGTCGCCTGAGCCTCAACCCGCGCAACAAGGTCCGCTCGGGCACGTACCGTCCGGTAGACCATCGTCACCTTGCTGCAAAAGCCAGCCAGGGTCAGCGCCTCCTGAAACCCCGAATCGCCGCCTCCGATGACGATGGCCTGCTTGCCCATGAAAAGCGGCCCGTCGCAGTCGGCACAGTGAGACACGCCCCGCCCGACCAGCTCTCGTTCGCCCGGAATGCCCAGCTCACGAAAGCGTGCTCCCGAAGCGACTATGACGTGACGGGCCGAATACTCGCCCTCGCTTGAGCTCACCCGCCACAGGCCGTCAGAGCCGCGGCTCAGCGCTGTCACCTGGGCGGACACCGCAGCAATACCGGCATCCAGGTTGGTCATGGCCAGCTCGCTCACCAGATCGACGCCCGAGCCGTGCCAGCCTGACGGCCCCGGATCGAGTTCGTTGATGTTGACCACCAACCCGCCAAACATCTCCGCCTCGAAGTTGGCTGTCGACAACCCGCGCTCAGCGCTCAGCTTGGCCGCAGTCAGCCCGGCAAATCCCTGGCCGATCACGATCACGTCATAGTGGTCCATCTGTGTCTCCCTGGTTCATGCTGTTCGTCGGTCAGCCCGATGGGTACGCCCGGGCGGCGCTTTCACTTTCTTGGGCGGCTGCGCCGGATTGTTCGGTTTTTCCTTGGCGAGGAAGGGCTCTGCCACGCCCACGATCAGAAGATAGTCCGGCTGCATCCGCCGCAGGTCGCCACTTCGACGCGTGACGCCGATGCCGTCGAAGAATTCGAGGATCTGAATCGCGAGCGTCCGGCCTGTGCCGATGGCATCTCGATACTGGGCCGCGGAAAAGCCAGAGCCACCGGACTGCTCAGCCAGCAGCGCCGCAGTCGCTGCGAGTCGTGCCACCTCGCCCCGCGGCAGGAAACGACGCTCCGCGATCCGCCACACCTCACCATCCTCGCGCAATCGATACAGCAAGGTATTGACCGCAGGCTCGCTGGCTCGCAAGGACTGGGCGAGCTGCTCGGCGGTGAGCGGCTGCAGGCCGCCCTCACGCAAGAGCGGCATCAGGCGCTCGAGCAAGGCACGATCCGCAGCTCGGATCCCCCGGACATGGCCGGGTCTGCGCAGCCGGTGCCCCGAGGACTCCACTCGATGAGCTTCGACCAGGCTCCGCTGGATCGAAAGAAAGGCTTCGACCGAGAGCGCAGGCGCGACGCGGTCCTTGAGTTCGCGGGTCGTGATGCCGGGCTCTTCCGGTTGCTCGCGGTGGAATTGCTCGATGCATTCGATGATGGCATCGGCAATCAGATCCCGACGCGCCTGCGGTATCGCCAGGCCACGCGATCGCCCTACCAGCACGGCGCCCGCTTGGCGATACAGCGACGAGGCCGTGTCCGTCAAGAGGTTGAAGCTGCGCTCAAATCGGGCGGTATCGACCTCATGATCAGGGATGGCAAGCAGGGCCGATAAAGTCTGAAACGGGTCGAACCGGCCCAGGGCATCGAGCACCTGCCGGCGCCCAATCGGTTCACGCACCCGGCCAGGTGCGAATGGGTCGAGGATTCGGCCGCCCCCCACCGTGCGACGCGCGGCCGGGTCCCGAACAATGAAACGATCTCCGGTCACAGCCAAGATGGGACGCTCTGGCAACAGTTGGGCCAGGCCTTCGGCCCCGGGGGCGATTTCGGTCTGACCCTGTATCAGCAGCCGCGCCGAAACGCTGCCCGTCCCGACATGCAGATGCAGCGTCGAGTTGTGACGCAGCGCCGAGCCTTCAACCGGGAGGGCGCGCAGCCTCACCTCGATCCGACGGGTCGGTGCGCACATGCCGGGACAGAGCAACCATTCCCCCCGGACGAGATCACCGACGTCCACGCCACTGAGGTTGACCGCGCAGCGCTGGCCAGGCTGCGCGCGCTCGACCGATCGCCCTCCACTCTGCAGGCCGCGGACCCGAACCGGACGACCGCTGGGGGTCGCCACCAGCGAATCACCGACTCGAACAAGGCCATCCTGCACGGTCCCGGTAGCGACGGTGCCCGCCCCCGTCACCGAAAACACCCGGTCGATTGCCAGCCGAAAACCGCGACCCGACTCCGCTCTGAGTTCATCAGCCGAGGCGACCGATCGAATATGGATCGACAATGCGTCCATGCCCAGACCGGTGAGCGCAGATACATGATGGATCGGAATCCCGGCAAGCGAGGTCGAATCGAGAAGGCCCGCCACCTGCTCATGCGTCTGCCGAATCCGTACCGGATCGGCCCGATCACACTTGGTGATCGCCACGACACCGCGGGCGATGCCGAGCAGATCCAGGATCTGAAGGTGTTCCCGAGTTTGCGGCATGACACCATCATCGGCCGCCACGACCAGCAAGGCGAAATCGATCGCGGCCACCCCGGCCAGCATGTTGCGAACGAAGCGCTCGTGCCCGGGGACATCCACAAAGCCGATGTCCTGTGCTCCGTTCGGCCAGTACGCAAAGCCCAGATCGATCGAGATGCCGCGTTTCTTCTCCTCGGGCAGACGGTCGGTCTCCACCCCGGTGAGCGCACGCACCAAAGCGGTTTTGCCGTGGTCGATATGCCCCGCGGTGGCAATCAGCATGTCCGAGCCCCTCGGCTAGAGTCCACAGGCCACCGGCTCGGCCGGTGCATGACACTCGGCGCTCGAGAGCCTGCGGCTGCGGCCGACGGTACGGTTTACAACCTCCTGCAGTCGAACGGTGGCGAGCCGGAGGCAGGCGATGTCATGCTCGAGCTGACCCGCGGCGAAATGCGCGGACGGTGCGGAGATCATGACTGCGGCGAGGCCTTGCTGCTGATGGTGCACAACGCACGCATATGAATTCCACCCCGGTACGAAACAGCTCTCGTTCCAGCCCATTCCTTCCTCGACGGAGCGATTCAGAAGCCGCTGCAGCATTGCACGGGACGAACCGCTTCGAACCAGGACCTCGCAATTGCGCTCGAAGATGGGATCACGCAGTGAGCTCGGCATCTCGGCGAGCAATGCTGCGCCGGCGGCCGAGTTGATCATCGGTCGCCGAACGCCCGGATTGAGGGTGAAGGCCTGGTCCGGAAGATCTCCCACCCGATCCACACACACCACATCATCATCACTGCGCAGGCACAGGAATGCGACAGTCCCGGTTCGGCTGGCGAGTTCGGCCAGCACGGGCAAGGCCTGCAGACGCAACTCTTCATAGTCAGGCAGGGCCAGGCCCAGTTCGTACATCAACGGACCTGGAAGGTACCGCTGATCGACAGCACTGCGCTCGGCCAGACGCTCACGTACCAGACAGTTGAGTATGCGACGGGCTGTACCCTTGTCCATGTCGCAGTGCCGAGCCAGATCGGACAGCCTCCAGCCAAAGCGCGACCTCGATGCAAGTGCGCGCATCAGGCGGATCGACCGTTCGATGCTCTGAGTGCCCCCTCGTGACTCTGGCATGGCTTTGCTGCTCCCCCCCGGTGCGCAATGGTAGGAGGCAAAGGAGCGCCGGTCAAAGCAGGCCCGGGTTCAGCCAAGGGGAGCGAGCGCGCAGCCCCCAACGATCAGCCTTCCATGTCTGCCAAAGATTGACCCTGCAAGAGGGGCTGTGTTAGCGTCGATTTTCAAATCAAAAAAATTCAGGGAGACCGATCTTGAAGCGCCCATCCGCACGGCGGGTCTGGGTCACTTGCGCTTCCCATCTGGGGTTTGCGTTCGCGGCTGCCTTGCCCCTTCTGTCGCCCTCCTCTGTCTTCGCCTCCGACTTCTCACCAGCACGACCGATCCGGATGATCGTCCCCTTTGCACCCGGGGGCGGAACGGACATCCTTGCGCGCGCGCTTGCGCCCAAACTCGGCACCGTGGTCGGCACCACTGTAGTTGTCGAAAACCGCCCAGGCGCAGGCGGCAACCTGGGCGTGGAAATGACCGCAAAGTCCCCCCCGGACGGTCACACGCTCGTCATGGTCTCGGCAAGTTTTGCCGTTAATGCGAGCTACCAGAAACTGCGTTTCGACCCCATCAAGGACCTCGCTCCCGTCGCGCAAATCGCCGTGGTGCCGCTGGCGTTGCTCGCCCGGTCGACTCTGCCGGTATCCGACCTCAGGGGCCTGATCGAACTGGCGCGCGCCAAGCCCGGTACCCTCACCTACGCCTCCTCCGGCATCGGTTCCTCGCCGCATCTCGCGGGCGAGTTGTTCGTCAGCGCCACGGGCACCCGGATGGTGCATGTTCCGTACAAAGGCGGCGCGCCTGCAGTGGCTGACCTCATTGGAGGCCAGGTCGACCTGCTCTTCACTACGGTGGTCCTGGGGCTTCCCCATGTGCGCGCCGGCAAAGTCAAACCTCTGGCCGTCGCAAGCCTCTTCAGGTCAAAGTCGCTGCCTGATGTGCCCACGATCGACGAATCAGGAGTGAAGGCGTTTGATGTGACCAACTGGTTCGGCGTGCTCGCTCCGGGCGGCACGCCGGCCGAACTGGTACGCACCCTCAACCAGCACATCATCAGCCAGTTGTCTTCTCCGGAATTGAGCGCTCGCCTTGAAAGCGAGGGGGCTGAGCCGCGGGGCTCGAGCCCGGCCGAATTCGCTCGCCTGATCGAATCCGACATCCGGAAGTACTCTCAGGCCGTCAAGGCGGCCGGTATCACGCCCGAATGAGCGCAGCCTCCGGAAGCGCTCGCGGGCCGCTCGAAGGGGCGGTGGTGGTCGACCTGACCCGCGTGCTCTCCGGGCCCTATGCCACGATGCTGCTGGCCGACCTCGGCGCAACCGTGATCAAGATCGAGTCGGTCGGAACGGGCGACACAACCCGCCACAGCGCGCCGTTCCAAGAGGGCCAGAGCCATTACTTCCTGGCAATCAACCGCAACAAGCAGAGCGTATCGGTCGACCTGTCGAAGGATGAAGGGCGTTCGCTGGTGAGGCGCCTGTGTGCGCAGGCCGATGTTCTGATCGAGAACTTTCGGCCAGGGGCGATGGAAGCGATGGGGCTTTCAATCGAGTCCTTGCAGCGCGACAACCCCAAGCTCATTGCCTGCTCGATTTCTGGGTTCGGACAGACCGGACCTCTGCGCGACCGCATTGCCTATGACGTGATCACGCAAGCCATGAGCGGCATCCTCAGCACCAACGGCGAACCCGACGGCGAACCCATCCGTCTGTCCCTGCCGATCGGAGACCTCACCGGCGGCCTGTTTGCTGTGATCGGCATTGTGTCCGCCCTGCTCGGGCGGGAGAAAGGCCAGGCTGCACGCCGCATCGATCTGAGCCTGCACGACTGCCTCATCTCGCAACTGGGTTACCTGGGGACCCTCTATGACCTGACCGGCCGGTCTCCCGAACGAATCGGGCGCCGCCACCACAGCGTCGTACCCTACGGGACCTTCCGAACCGCTGACGGCCATCTCGCGCTGGCCATTTTCACGACCCGCTTTTGGGTCAAATTCTGTTCGGCGATCGGACGGTCCGAACTCGCCACCGACCCGCGATTCCGGAGCACGGCCGACCGGATGCGCAATCGCGCGGAACTGGAGTCCATCGTCGAGGACATCCTGATCGGCCGGACCACGGCGCAATGGGAGCACCTGCTGGCAGCCGCAGATGTCCCTGCAAGCCCGATCCTTTCGGTAGCCCAGGCGCTGGAACACCCCCATACGCACGCTCGCCAGATGTTCCCCGAAGTCGCGCACCCTGCGTACGGGTCGATTCGGGTGCCCGGGGCACCGCTGCAGCTCGGCGGCGAGGCCGCCGTGCATCCAGTGGCGCCTCCGCTGCTGGGCGAGCACACCGATGAGGTCCTCCGAGGCCGTTTGGGTCTGAGCGAAGACGAGATTGCACTTCTCAAGCAGAGCGGCGTGATATCAAGCCCCGAGACCCGGCCGCACGAAACGCCCCAGCAGCGCGGGCGCAAGCGCCCACCTTCGCAAGCTCCGGCGCAGGCGGAGAAGGGCAAGCGATGAAGGCCGCGCTCTCGGGCATCAAGGTGATCGACCTGACCCACTTCGTGGCCGGCCCCTGGGCTACGACCATGCTCGCGGATTTCGGTGCCGACGTGATCAAGATCGAGCGGCCTGAAGGCGGCGACGGTTCGCGTTCGCTGGATGATCTCTTCGGCCCATCGCTCAGTTCATATTTCGTGGGCATGAACCGGGGCAAGCGGTCGGTGGCCCTCGATCTGTCAAACCCTGCTGCGCAGGCCGTCGTGGCCACGATGGTCGACCAGGCCGACGTGCTGATCGCGAATTTCCGCCCTGGCGTTCTGGAGCGGCTCGGGCTGGGCTACGAGACACTGGCCCGGCGAAATCCGCAGCTGATCCATGTCAGCATCACTGCATTTGGCGAACAGGGTCCGCTCGCCGACAAGCCGGCGATGGACATCATCGTACAAGCCGCGGGAGGCGTCATGGGTCTCACGGGCGAGCCTGGCCATATGCCTGTCAAGGTCGGCGCGCCCGTGGCCGACTTCGTCGGAGCCTATCTGGCGCTCTCGGGGATACTCCTGGCACTCCATGTGCGAAACACCCAGGGCGTGGGCCAGAAGGTCAACATCAACATGATCGACGGACAGGTCTCGATGCTCGCCAATTTCATGGCCGGTCATGCCGTGACCGGCGAGCCCGAAGGACCGCAGGGCGGCGGTCATCCCCAGATCGTGCCCTACCAGGTGTTCGCCACCTCCGACGACCCCATCGTGGTGGGTTGCCTCACGCAGGGGTTCTGGCGATCGCTGTGTGCCGTGATCGGTCGGGACGATCTGACCCATGACCCGCGATTCATCAACAATGTGGAGCGGGTCAGGCACCGCGATGCGCTGATCCCGGTCATCTCGGCCGTATTTTCGTCCCGCTCGAGCCGTGACTGGATCGACCAACTCGAGGCCCGTGGCGTGCCCTGTGCAGTGGTCTCCAGATTGAGTGATGTGGCTCGCAACGAGCAGCTTCGGGTGAACGGCATGATTGTCGAACTCGAGCACCCGGTGGCAGGCCCAATCCGCGTGGTGGGCAATCCCATAAAGCTGGCGGCAACACCGGCCGCGATCGGTCGTCCCGCACCGGCGCTCGGTGAGCACACCCTCGAAGTGCTGCAGTCTCTGGGCTGCGATGCGCACACGATCGAATCCGCCTCCAGCCCGTCCCAGCGGGAGGCCGACGGCACCTCTCCATCCTGAAACGATCAACGGAAAACCCATGGCCTCGGACTCTTCAAACGCCCTCTCGAAATCGACCCCGCCGGGGGGCGAGCATCGGCCGTCCACATCCGGGCGGATCACCGATGAGGCGCTCGCGGCGCTGCGCGCTCGCATCGGGCAGGTGTTCAGCAGCTCGCATACCCCCTATCTGACCGAGACGAGCCGCGACGGCGTTCGCCATTGGGCCGAAGGGATCGGCGATATCAATCCCCTGTGGACCGATGAAGCCGTTGGACGCTCCAGCCCCTGGGGTCGCCCACTCAGCCCACCCACTATCCTCTACGCCTTCGACAAGCTCGCCATCGGATACCGCGGTGGCCTTCCTGGCGTGCACTCAATGTTCGGAGGCAGTGAGTGGCGCTGGATGCGTCCGATGGGCTGGGGCGAGCGCATCAGCGCGACGGTCAAGTTCGTCGATCTCATCGAGCACCCAAGTCGTTTTGCCGGTCG
>JBIKVK010000001.1:0-44210 GCA_044356835.1 Burkholderiaceae bacterium | reverse complement strand
CGACCCTGCGACAAAAGCGATCTGCTGCATTGGAAGTAACCGCTCCGCGAGCATGGCAGCCGAACCGATCGAGGCTGCGATGGCTCCGGCCAGCGTGTAACTGACGATGCGCCCGGCGTGATAGACGAGCTGCCGGGCCCATTCAGCGCTGCTCGGATCCGGGCGATGCGGCGCGACCGGTTGAATCCGGAGGCTTGGCGCGGGCCGGTTGAGGGTCGCAACAATGCCGCCGCACATCCCGGCGCAGTGGGTGCCGCCGAGCAGTCCGAACAGAAAGACTGCGAGCAAGGTTGACAGTTCGGTCGCGCCGGCGACCGGAAGAGGGAAGCCCATCGATTTCTGAACGCTGGTACCGGATCTCCAGCCAAGCGAGCTGCGGGCCCGCATGGCCACCATCCGTTAGACTGCACCACTCCCATGCGCTCAAGCGGCTGCTGAAGCGCGCGCCTTTGATCTAAGGCAACAGTCCCGACCGGCCTTTGAATCATGTCAAGAACCCTGATCATCGATGGTGAGCGCGCGATTGAAACGATCGACCAGTCGCGGCTGCCCTTCGAGGAGTGCGTGCTCAGGCTCACCGATGCGGCGCAGTGCTTCCAGGCGATCCAATCCATGGCTGTTCGGGGCGCGCCCCTCATCGGCGCAGTGGCAGCCTTTGGTCTGGCCTTCAGCCTGCGAGATGATCCGCGCGATCAGGCCCTGGAGCGCGCTTGTGCCTGGCTGGCCTGCGCGCGGCCGACGGCCGTCAATCTCGCCTGGGCACTGTCGCGAGTACGCTCGGCGGTGCTCAATGTCCCCCTTGCGGGCCGGGCGCAGGCTGCCTGGGATGAATGCGCCCGGATCTGTGATGAGGATGAGGCGTGCAACGCGGCGATCGGCGAGTATGGAGCTCGCCTGATCAGCGAACTTGCTGCGGCCTCGGCGGGCCGGCCAATGGCGATCCTTACGCATTGCAACGCCGGGCGGCTCGCCACCGTGGCTCACGGCACCGCCCTGGCACCGATCTATCACCTGCATCGCGCGGGCCGACCCGTGCACGTCTGGGTCGACGAGACCCGCCCGCGCAACCAGGGGGCGAGCCTGACCGCATGGGAACTGGCCCGTGCCGGGATCCCCCACACTGTGATCGCCGACAACGCGGGGGGTTTGCTGATGATGCGCGGCGAGGTCGATGCCGTGATCACCGGTTGCGATCGGGTGGCGGCCAATGGCGATGTGGCCAACAAGGTCGGCACCTACCTGAAGGCGCTCGCAGCCCACGACAACGGCATCCCGTTTTGGGTCGCCTGCCCGGTGTCCACCATCGATCTGTCTGCAATGGAGGGTGCCTCGATTCCGATCGAGGAACGTTCGGCTGACGAGGTCAGTCATCTGCGGGGTGTCCTCGATGATGGCCGCATCGCCCGTCTGCGGGTCATCCCCGAATCCAGTGCTTGCGCAAACCCAGCGTTTGACATCACGCCGGCACGACTGGTCTCGGCACTGATTACCGAACGAGGCGTCGTGCCGGCCAGTTCAAAAGGCTTGAGAGGGATCGGCCTGATGCCGCCCGACCTGCACCTCTGACCACCCCGACGACCCGTGCCATGAACGAGGACCAATCCTTTTCGACCGAATACGATGCGCGATATTCGATCGTGCTGATGATGCGCTCGCTTTCTCCGCTGGGCCTCAATCAGGGCCAGTCCGGCAACGCGTCGCTGCGCTGGAACCGGGGTGCAGAGCCGGGCATGCTGCTGACCCCCAGCGGGGTTGCTTACGACCGCATGGACCCCGACGATCTGGTCTGGGTGCCGTTCGCCCAGCCCACAGCGGGTCATGGTCCCGGCGCGGCGCGTGCCGTATCGCCCGGGGCAGCGGTGTCGGCCGATGTCGGGCTGCTTGCGCCGCCCGCGCGCTTTGACGGTCGCCTTGCGCCGTCATCCGAATGGCGGATCCACTGGGGTCTGCAGTGTGCCCGCCCGGATGCCCAGGCGATCCTGCATCTGCACTCGCCCAATGCCACCGCGCTGGCCTGCACCGATCGGGTCCAACGCTCGGGCATTCCGGCATTTCACTACATGGTTGCGGTGGCCGGGGGAAAAGACCTGCGCTGTGCGCCCTATGCCACCTTCGGCTCGGTCGAACTGTCGCAGCTCACGCTGGCGGCACTCGCCGGGCGCCGCGCCTGCCTGATGGCGCATCACGGGATGATCGCCCTCGCACCATCACTGCGGCAGGTTCTGGATCTGGCGATCGAAGTCGAGCACCTGTGCCGGATGTATGCGCAGGTGCTGCAGCTGGGCGACCCCCCGCTCCTCGGTGATCAGGAAATGGATCGCGTGCTCGCGCGCTTTGCTGTCTATGGGCGGGATCGGCCCGCGGCCAGCACTGCAGCCAAGTAGCGGCCGGTGTGGCTGTGCGGGCAGGCGGCCACCTGCTCGGGGGTGCCCTCGGCCATCACGCGGCCGCCGCCGTCGCCACCCTCCGGGCCCAGGTCGATCACCCAGTCGGCGGTCTTGATCACATCGAGGTTGTGCTCGATCACGATCAGCGTATTGCCCCGCCCGCGCAGCTGACCAATCACCTTGAGCAGCATGGCTACGTCCTGGAAGTGCAGACCCGTGGTCGGTTCATCGAGAATGTAAAGCGTGCGGCCGGTGTCACGACGGGCCAGCTCTTCGGCCAGTTTCACCCGCTGCGCTTCACCACCCGAGAGTGTGGTTGCACTTTGGCCCAGCCGCAGGTAACCGAGACCCACTTCGGCCAGCGTGGCGAGTTTGCGTTCGATGGCCGGAACCGCCTGGAAGAGATCGTGCGCCTGCTCGACGGTCAGCTCCAGAACCTCGGCGATGTTCAGGCCGCGGTAACGGACCTCCAGGGTTTCACGGTTGTAGCGCCGGCCCTTGCAGGTGTCACAGGCGACGTAGATGTCGGGCAGGAAGTGCATTTCCACCCGAATCAGGCCGTCGCCTTCGCAGGCTTCGCAGCGGCCCCCTTTCACATTGAAGGAGAAGCGCCCCGGTCCGTAGCCACGTTCGCGGGCGCCCGAAGTCTCGGCGAACAGTTCCCGGATCGGGGTGAACAGGCCCGTATAGGTTGCAGGGTTGGAGCGCGGCGTCCGGCCAATCGGGCTCTGATCGACTGCGATGACCTTGTCGAAGTGCTCGACGCCCTCGACCGCTTCGCACTGCAGGGGCTGGGTAGGTGAACGATTGACGTGGGTGAGCACCGCCGGCTGCAGCGTATCGTTCACCAGGGTCGACTTCCCAGACCCTGAAACGCCGGTCACGCAGGTGATCAGCCCGATCGGAAACGACACCGTGAGTCCGCGCAGGTTGTGAGCGCGTGCGCCACGTACCGTGAGCGTGCGCTGGTCGGCGGCCTGACGCCGGGTCGGGACTTCGACCCTGCGCTGACCGCTCAGGTAGAGACCGGTGATCGAATCGGGATGGGTCTCGATCTCCTCAGGCCGACCCTGCGCGACCACCCGCCCGCCATGCTCGCCGGCGCCGGGCCCCATGTCGATCACATGGTCGGCCGCACGAATCGACTCCTCGTCGTGCTCGACGACCAGCACGCTGTTGCCCAGATCCCGCAAACGCTTGAGCGTTGCAATCAATCGGTCGTTGTCGCGCTGATGCAGGCCAATGGAGGGCTCGTCAAGCACATACATGACCCCGGTCAGCCCGGAGCCGATCTGCGAGGCGAGCCGGATCCTCTGAGACTCCCCACCGGAGAGGGAGTCTGCGGGTCGTTCCAGACTCAGGTAGCCCAAGCCGACGTCGTTTAGGAAGCGCAGGCGGTTGAGGATGTCGCGCACCAGCCGCTCGGCGATCCTGGCCCGGGCGCCGCTCAGCTGCAAGGTCTCGAACCAGGCATGGAGGTCGGAGAGCGTGCGATGCGAAAGCGCATGGATGGGCTGGGCCTGCCCGCCCGTGCCCAGCCGCACGAACCGGGCCTCGGGTCTCAAGCGTGCCCCCTGACAGGCCGGGCAGTCGCGCGTGCTGAGATAGCGTCCGATCTCCTCGCGCACCTGCTGCGAGTCCGTCTCGCGTCGCCGACGTTCGAGGTTGGGGATCACGCCCTCGAACGGGTGTTCCCGGCGGCTTGCAGCCGACGCGGCGTCGCCGTAGTCAAACTGCAGCACCCGATCGCCCGAGCCATTGAGCACGATGGCCTGAATGCTCTCGGGCAGATCCCTGAACGGGGTCGCCGGATCGAAATTGAGCGCCTGGGCGAGGCTTGCGATCATTGCGCTTGCGAAGCTGTTGCGCTGATCCCAGCCGCGGATGGCCCCGGAGGCAAGACTCAGTTCGGGAAACTCGACCACCCGCTCGGGGTCGATGAATTCGACCCGTCCCAGACCGTGGCAGGAGAAACAGGCACCCGAAGGGTTGTTGAACGAAAAAAGTCGCGGCTCCAGCGGTGGACTCATTTGGCCGCAGAGCGGACAGGCATAACGGTTGGAGAAACTCATCGTTTCCCCGCGCTCGAGGTCATGCACCAGGCAACGGCCCTCAGCGAGATCAAGCGCCGTTTCGAAAGAATCGGCCAGCCGCTGGCGGATCGATGCGCCCACCTTGACGCGGTCGACGACGACCTCAATCGCTTCCCCCGCCGCGATGGAGGGCAGCGGCCCCGGCCCCGACAGTTCGATCACCTTGCCCGCCACCCGAATGCGCACGAAGCCCTGGCCCTGCAAGGACGTCAATGCAGAGCCCGGATCCAGGGCCTGGTGTGCGGGCAAGGGCGCAAGGATCAGCAGCCGGCTGCCCGGGGCCAGCTCGAGAACCCGGTCGACCATCAGCGAAACGCTGTGCGCCTCGAGGGCTTGGTCGGGATGCGCCGGGCAGAACGGTGTCCCGGCCCGTGCGAAGAGCAGTCGCAGGTAGTCGTTGATCTCGGTGACCGTGCCGACGGTTGAACGCGGGTTGTGGCTGCCCGCCTTCTGCTCGATGGCAATCGCGGGTGACAGCCCCTCGATTGAATCCACATCGGGCTTGTCCATCCGGTCGAGGAACTGGCGGGCATAGGCCGACAGCGACTCGACATATCGCCGCTGACCCTCCGCATAGAGGGTATCGAAGGCGAGCGACGATTTACCCGATCCCGACAGCCCGGTAATCACCACCAGCTGGTGGCGCGGGATGTCCAGGTCGATGTTTTTCAGGTTGTGGGTGCGTGCGCCGCGCAGGCTGATCGGGGTCATGGGGCGGGAGTCAGTGAGCACGGCCCGGTGTCCGAGGGGGGCCGGCGGGAACCGGGAGGGGCCCGAAGGCCAATCGGCTAATATAAATCGTTTTGATCCCGTTCCGATGACAACCGCCCCTCCATTGCCCGACCGCATGAACCCGGCCGAACTGCGCGCGAGCCTGTCGCTCGCCTCGGTGCAGTCGCTTCGCATGCTGGGGCTGTTCATGGTGCTGCCGGTGCTTGCGGTTCACGCCCGCTCCCTGCCCGAGGGCGGCGATCCTGCCTTGCTCGGCCTGGCGTTGGGCATTTACGGCCTGACCCAGGCCCTGCTGCAGCTTCCGTTGGGGATCGCATCGGACCGGTTCGGCCGAAAGCCCGTGATCATCTTCGGGCTGCTCGTTTTCGCCCTGGGCAGCGTTGTTGCGGCCCTCGCCTCCGATCTTCTGGTGATGACCATCGGACGAGGCCTGCAGGGCGCTGGCGCCATCTCTGCGGCCGTGAGTGCGCTGGTGGCCGACTGCACCCGAGAGAGTCAGCGCACCAAGGCGATGGCGTTGGTCGGCATCAGCATTGGTGCGATGTTTGCCTTGTCGCTGATCGTTGCCCCGCCGCTCTACCGCTGGCTCGGCATGGGCGGCATGTTTGCTGCGACTGCCCTGCTTGCGACTGCGGCCGTGCTCTGGGTGATCTATGTCGTGCCGGATGCGCCACGGCTCGAGCGGGCGCCCCTCACCCGCGAGCAGTTCGCTCAGGTCGCGGCCGACCCGGAGCTTGCCCGGATCAATTTCGGCATCTTTTCGCTTCATGCGGTCCAGGTCGCGATGTTCGTGGTCTTGCCCGGCTGGCTGATCGAGCGCGCCGGACTGCCGATCTCGGATCACTGGATGCTCTACCTGCCGGTGGTGCTGCTATCGTTTGCGCCCATGATGCCGGCGGTCGGTTGGGGCGAGCGTCGCGGCCGTGCCAAGGAAGTTTTCGTCGCCAGCGTGGCCGTCCTTGCGGCCGTACTGGTGGCGCTCTCGCTTCGGCCGCAGGGCGTAGTGCTTTTCGCAGTTCTTTTGTTCGTGTTCTTTTCAGCCTTCAATATTCTCGAGGCGAGTCTGCCCTCGATGGTGTCGCGACGCGCCCCGGCGACGGCGCGTGGCGCGGCGCTGGGGCTGTTCAACACCACCCAGTCCATGGGGTTGTTTGTCGGCGGCGCTGCTGCCGGCCTGGTGCGCAGCGCCTGGGGCGACGCCGCAGTCTTCGCGACCGCGGCGACGTTGCTGGGGGCGTGGCTCTTGGCGGCGCTTTGGCACCGGCGCATGCCGGTGCCGGCGCTCTGAACTTCACGACCGACTCATGCTTTGGAGAGCGATATGGCTTCTGTGAACAAAGTGATCCTGCTCGGCAACCTCGGCCGCGATCCCGAGACCCGTTTTTCGCCCAATGGCGGTGCGATTTGCAATGTTTCGATCGCCACGACCCGCTCCTGGAAGGACAAGAATTCCGGCGAGCGTCGCGAAGAAACAGAGTGGCATCGGGTGGTTTTCTACGACCGACTCGCCGAAATCGCGGGCGAATACCTCAAGAAAGGCCGCCCCGTCTATGTCGAAGGGCGTCTTCAGACCCGCAAGTGGCAGGACAAGGAGGGGCAGGACCGCTACACCACCGAGATCATCGCCACCGAAATGCAGCTTCTCGGCGGCCGGGAAGGTGGCGGTATGGGCGCAGGAGGGGCTGAGGACGCACCCTCGCGCGAGGCGGGAGGGCGTCCGGCGGGAGGCGCCGGTGCGGCTGCGCGCAAACCGGCGGGCGGTTTTGACGACGCCGACGACGACATTCCGTTCTGAATTTCCTATAATTTCCGGTTTTCCATTTCCGAGGGGCCATCTCGCGATGGCCTTTTGCCATGCCGATTTACGCCTATCGTTGCCAGGACTGCGGCTTCGAGAAGGACCAGCTTCAGAAAATTTCTGATGCCCCGCTCACGCAGTGCCCATCCTGCGGCGGACAGGGATTTGCCCGGGTCCTGACTGCGCCTGCCTTTCAGCTGAAGGGTAGCGGCTGGTACGCGACCGATTTTCGGGATCAGGGCAAGGGCCGCAAGCCGGCCGAGCCCGCCGGCGCAGGGGGCGACGCCTCGGGAGAGGGGGGCGGCAAGCCCGATGCTGCGGGGCCCAGCCCATCCGGGACGTCGGACCCGTCGCCCTCGGGCAACTCTGCGGCCGCGGCTTCGTCTCCGAGCGCTTCATCGTCCGGGTCCGATCCCGGCAAGGCGGCTGCCTCGCCCGGCTGAGGGGCGTGTGCAGCCAGATGTCTCCCCTTCACCTCCTCAGGGCGGGCCTCAGCCCCGCCTGCCCGGCACCTGGACCGGATCCTCGATGAAAAAATACTTCATCACCGGCTTGTTGCTCTGGATCCCCGTGGGGATCACGATGTGGGTGCTCGAGGTCATCGTCACCACGCTCGATCAGAGCCTGCTGTTGCTGCCCGAGACCTGGCAGCCCAAAGAGTGGCTGGGGCGCTCCATCCCGGGGCTGGGAGTACTGCTGACCGCTCTGATCATCTTCCTGACCGGATTGCTTGCGCGCAATTTCATCGGCGAACGGCTGGTCCGGTTCGGCGAGTCGCTCCTTGGGCGGATCCCGATCGTGCGCAGCATCTATTCCAGCGTCAAGCAGGTGAGCGACACGATTCTCGCGCCCAATGGGCAGGCGTTTCGTCAGGCGCTTCTGGTCCAGTACCCGCGAGCGGGCGTCTGGACTATTGCCTTCCAGACCGGGACGCCGGCCGATGAGGTGCGCCGGCTCATCCAGACGGACATGGTGGCGGTGTATGTTCCCACCACGCCCAACCCCACCTCGGGGTTTTTTCTGATGTTGCCCCGTGCCGAGGTGATCGAACTCGACATGAGCGTGGATGAAGCCCTGAAGTACGTCGTGTCGATGGGTGTCGTTGCGCCCGGCGATCGCGGCGCCTCGCCCGTGCCCGGGCCATGAACGGAGATTGTTCAATGCGTAGCTGTTATGTCGGCCAGATCGGGGCTGAGCACCTGGATCAAATCGTCACCCTGTTCGGATGGGTTCACCGTCGGCGTGATCATGGTGGCGTGATCTTCATCGATCTTCGTGACCGCGAGGGGCTTGCGCAGGTCGTCTGCGACCCTGACCGCCCCGCGATGTTCGCGGTCGCCGAGCGTATTCGAAACGAGTTTTGCGTGCGGGTGACGGGCAAGGTGCGCAGACGCCCCGAGGGCACGGAAAATGCCAATCTCGGCAGCGGTGCGGTTGAGGTGCTGTGCCATGAACTCGACATCCTTAACGTCTCCGTGACCCCTCCGTTTCAGCTCGACGACGACAACCTCTCCGAGACCACGCGGCTCACCCATCGCGTACTGGATTTGCGGCGCCCGGCGATGCAGAACAATCTCAAGCTGCGCTACCGCGTTGCGATGGAGGTCCGCAAGTTTCTCGATGGCGAGGGTTTCCTGGACATCGAGACTCCCATGCTCACCAAGTCCACGCCCGAGGGCGCGCGCGATTATCTCGTGCCCTCGCGGGTCAATGCCGGGCAATTCTTTGCCCTGCCTCAGTCTCCTCAGCTCTTCAAGCAGTTGCTGATGGTTTCGGGCTTCGATCGCTACTATCAGATCACCAAGTGCTTTCGGGATGAGGACCTGCGCGCGGACCGCCAGCCCGAATTCACCCAGATCGACTGCGAGACCTCCTTTCTGAGCGAGACCGAAATCCGAGCGATTTTCGAACGGATGATCCGCGAGGTCTTCCAGAAGGCGATCGGCGTAGCCTTGCCTGACGCTTTCCCTCAGATGACCTACGGCGATGCGATGCTGCGCTACGGCTCGGACAAACCCGACCTGCGTGTCAAGCTGCAGTTCACCGAAATCACCGACGTGATGAAGGACGTGGACTTCAAGGTGTTCAGTGGCCCGGCCAACATGGAAGGCGGCCGCGTGGTGGCGTTGCGCATCCCCGGGGGTGCGAGCATCTCCAGGGGCGAGATCGACAGCTGGACCCAGTTCGTCGGCATCTACGGTGCGAAGGGCTTGGCCTGGATCAAGGTAAATGAGCTCGCCCGCGGCCGTGAGGGCCTGCAGTCACCGATCGTCAAGAACCTCCATGACCCGGCGATCGCGGCGATCCTCTCGCGCAGCGCAGCCGCCGATGGCGACCTGATCCTGTTCGGCGCTGATCGGGCAAAGGTCGTGAACGATGCCATGGGCGCTCTGCGCGTGCGCATTGGCCACTCCGAATTCGGTCGCAAGAGCGGGCTCTTCGAGGACAGCTGGAAGCCGCTCTGGGTGGTCGACTTCCCGATGTTCGAGTACGACGAGGAGGCCGGTCGCTGGGCTGCCGTCCATCACCCCTTTACGGCCCCCAAAGACGGCCATGAGGACGATCTCGAGAGCAACCCCGGGCGGTGCCTTGCCAAGGCCTATGACATGGTCCTCAACGGCTGGGAAATCGGTGGGGGATCCGTGCGTATCCACCGCGAGGAGGTTCAGAGCAAGGTCTTTCGTGCGCTCAAGATCGGCCCCGAGGAAGCCCGAGCCAAGTTCGGATTCCTGCTGGACGCTCTGCAGTACGGCGCACCGCCTCATGGCGGGATTGCCTTCGGACTCGACCGTATCGTGACCATGATGGCCGGCGCGGAATCGATTCGCGATGTGATCGCGTTTCCGAAGACGCAGCGCGCGCAGTGCCTCCTCACCCAGGCGCCGTCCGGTGTCGAAGAGCGACAATTGCGCGAGCTGCATATTCGTTTGCGTGGCGTCGAGGCGGCTGCGGGCTGATCCGCGGTTGGCGCTCAGGTAGGCCCGGCCCATGGCAGGCAGCAAGATCCCCGAGTCGGTGCTGGTGGTGATCCACACGGAAGATCTCCAGGTGCTGATTCTCGAGCGCGCAGATCACCCCGGTTTCTGGCAGTCGGTGACCGGGAGCAAGGACAGCCTGCATGAATCGCTCGTGGAGACCTGTCGTCGTGAGGTCTTCGAAGAGACCGGTCTCGAGGTTGACCGCTATAGACTGACTGATTGGCACCTCGCGCAACGCTACGAAATTTATGCGCATTGGCGGCATCGTTATCCCGAGGGGGTCACACACAACACCGAACATGTGTTCGGACTCCAGTTGCCCGCCCCGGTCGAGGTGAGGCTTGCGCCCCGAGAACACCTGAGCGCCCTTTGGCTGCCCTGGGATCAGGCGGCGGAGCGCTGCTTTTCCTGGACCAACGTCGAGGCGATCCGAATGCTCCCCCGGCGTCAGAGCGCTGCATCAGGTGCGGGTTGAGCAAGGGGCTGCCGATGCGCTTGAGGGTAGCCACCTACAACATCCACAAGGGCGTCTTGCGCGACCTGTTCGGTCTGCGCCGGGTCGCGAGTATCCATGAGCTGCGTGCCCGGCTGCATCAGATCGAGGCCGACCTGATCCTGCTTCAGGAAGTGCAGGGCGAGCACAAGCGTCATGCCGGCCGCTTCGAACACTGGCCCGCGGAGCCCCAGGACCAGTTTCTCGCCCGCTCCCCGGGCCTGCGGCAAAGCTTCGAGTCGGCCTATGGTCAGAATGCGACCTATCTGCACGGACATCACGGCAACGCGCTGCTGTCGCGATTTCCGATCCTTCACCGCTCGCATCGGGACTTTTCCGATCATGCGCTTGAAAAGCGCGGCGTCCTGCACTGCGTGATTGATCTTTCGGGCCAGCCGGTCCACTGTTTCGTGGTCCACTTCGGACTGCTGGCGCGCAGTCGCGAGCGACAGCTCGATGCCTTGATCGACTGGATATGCCATGAGGTCACCTCCGATCTGCCGCTCATCATCGGGGGAGACTTCAACGACTGGCGCAATCGTCTGTCCAGACGGATGTGCGATGCCCTGGGCGTGGTCGAGGCCTTCGACGCCTGCCGCAGCGGCTTCGATGAGCCCGAGCAACCGCCGCGTTTCATCCGCGAGCGGCTCGCCCACCTCGGAGTTCAGGCCGAACGCGACGGACTGCCGCTGCCGCGTCGAGTTCGGTCGGCGCGCACTTTCCCGGCCCTGGTGCCGTGGCTGCGTATGGATCGCATCTATGTGCGCGGTTTTTCCGTCGAGAACGCCCGAGTGCCCCGCGGCGCGGCCTGGGCGCGCCTGTCCGATCACAGCCCGGTGATCGCAGACCTCACCCTTGAACCGCGGACCGAATCCAGCCTGACCGTGGCCGTCGATGGCTGAACCTGCGGTTGCCGGCTCTGAGTCCGTGTACCGCCACCGTCGCCCACGACTTCATTTCGCGGGCGGCCACCGGGTGTGCCTGTTGCAAAACGGTGATCTTTTTTTCCCGGCCCTGATCGCTGCAATCGACTCCGCACGCCGTTCGGTCCAGCTCGAGACCTATATCTTCAATGACGACCCGAGCGGCCAGGCGGTTGCGACGGCATTGGCCCGGACTGCGTCCCGCGGAGTTTCGGTGACCCTGCTGGTCGATGGTTTCGGCACCATGGCTTTGCAGGGCGAGGTTGCGCGGATCATCTCGGCATCGGCCGTACAGGTGCGGGTGTTCCGCCCGTTCAGGACGATCATCGGTTTGCGCTGGCGCGTTCTGCGGCGCCTGCATCGAAAGCTCTGTGTGGTCGATGGGGGTGTAGCTTTCATTGGCGGCATCAACATCCTGGATGACCGTATCGATCCCCGGCACGGGACGCTCGAGGCGCCGCGGCTGGACTTTGCGCTGCGTGTGCTGGGGCCACTCGTCGCCGATGTGGGCCGCACGATGGCCCAGGTCTGGAGCGAAGCGCATGCCCACAGCCCGATGGCGCATGACGCTCTGGCCGCACACGACACCAGGGCAGCCTCGCACCCGATTCCCGAGTGCCCGCATGCGTCCCCCGGCAGCGCGCTCTTGGGCGGACCCGTCGATGCCTCGTCCGAGTGGGCGGGGGTCCGCGCGGCGCTCGTGCTGCGCGACAACCTGCGCAACCGTCGCACCATCGAAAAAGTCTACCTGAGGGCTTTGGGACGGGCCCGGCGTGATGTGCTGATCGCCTCGGCCTATTTTCTGCCCGGGCGCCGCTTCCGCCGGGCGCTCTGCGCTGCAGCCCGTCGCGGTGTTCGGGTGAGGCTGCTGTTGCAAGGGCGTATCGAATATCCGATTCCGCATCTGGGCTCGCTCTCGCTCTACGAATCGCTGTTGCGCGAAGGCGTAGAGATCATCGAGTACCGCTCGAGTTTTCTTCATGCCAAGGTTGCGATCGCGGATGACTGGGTCACCGTCGGGTCGGCCAACATCGACCCTTTTTCACTGCTTCTGGCCCGCGAGGCCAATGTCGTGATGCGGTCTGCGCCCATTGCAGAGGCTCTGGTGGCCCGACTCGAACGCGAAATCCAGACCGGGGGCAGCGCGATCAAACTGGCCCAGGTCGAGCGAGAGCCCTTTGGGCGGCGCGTGGCCACCCGTTTGGCCTGGTGGCTGCTCCGGATCGGCGTCGCCGTGTCCGGTCGCGGGATGCGTTACTGAGCCCGACATGCTTGAAGCGCACGATCGCCAGGCTGGGTCCGCGAGCGCAGAGGCCGATGACCTGGTTCGTTTGCGGCCCGAAGGACTCTATTGTCCGCAGGCCGACGTCTACATCGACCCCTGGCGGCCGGTCCCCCGGGCCCTCATGACCCACGCCCATGCCGACCACGCGCGCGCGGGTCATGGCCACTACCTCTGCGCGCGCGAAGCGACTCACGTGATGCGGGCGCGACTGGGCGGGGTGAGTTTACAGACCCTTGACTGGGGTGAGTCCTTGCGCATCGGTTCGGCCTGCGTCAGCTTTCACCCTGCGGGCCATGTGCTGGGTTCGGCGCAGATCCGGATCGAGCATGCGGGTCGGGTCTGGGTGGTGACCGGGGACTACAAACTCGAACCCGATTACAGCTGTCGCGGTTTCGAGCCCATCGCCTGCGAGACTCTGGTCACCGAATCCACCTTCGGTTTGCCGGTGTACCGCTGGCAAGCGCCCGAACGGGTGTTTCGCGAGATTCTGGATTGGTGGGCGGCGTGTGCCGCAGAGGGGCGCCCCGCCGTAATCTTCGCCTACTCGTTGGGCAAGGCCCAGCGGCTGATCGCGGGCCTTCATGCTGAAGCCGTTCCTGGCCTGCCCGGCCCCATGCGCTGCCATCCGGCCATCGAGACCCTGAATCGGGCGTACCGTGCCACCGGCATTGCACTGCCGGATTGCCCGGCATGGCAGCCCGGTGCAGGCCGAAAACTCGAGGCCGGGATGTTGCTGGTGACGCCGCCCGCGACCGCGGGCAGTGCAGCGCTGGAGCGAGCCGGCGAGCCCGCCTTCGCCTTGGCCTCGGGTTGGATGCAGGTCCGCGGAGCACGTCGGCGTCAGGGCATCGACCGTGGCTTCGTGCTGTCCGACCATGCTGATTGGCCGGGGCTCAACCGCGCCATTGCCCAGAGCGGGGCTGAGCGGGTCATCGTCACACATGGCTTCGAGTCGGTGCTCGTCAGGTATCTCAGCGAACGGGGCCTTCGGGCCTCCTCCTTCTCAACCCAATTCGGACCGGAGCGCGAAGACGATGCTCCGCCGGATCCGGCGCATCCGCCTCAGCCCGCCCCGGCGACATGAAGTCCTTTGCTGCGCTCTACCGTCGGCTTGACCAGTCGAACGCCACGCGCGACAAGCTGGCGGCGCTGCGGGCCTACTTTTCCAGCGAGCCGCCGGCGGACGCCGCATGGGCCTTGCACTTTCTTTCAGGCGGGCGCGCGCGTCGCATTGTTTCCACCCGAGTATTGCGCCAGGCCGCGATTGCACAGAGCGGCCTGTCCGAATGGTTGTTCGAGGAGTGCTATGCGGCGGTGGGCGATCTTGCCGAGACGGTGGCGCTGGTCCTCGATGCCGGCGAGTCACGGGTTGAAGGGGGTCTCGATGACTGGATCCGGCATCGGTTGCTGCCGATCGCGGGGCTCGAACCCACCGAAGCCGCAGTGGCGGTTGCGCAGTGCTGGGCGCTGCTTGATCGCGAGCAACGATTCGTTTTCAACAAACTGATCACTGGAGGCCTTCGGGTTGGAGTGGCTCGCCCGCTGGTCGTGAGGGCCCTGGCCGAGGTCTGCGGGATCGAACCGGGCCTGCTTGCGCAGCGCATGGTGGGCTTTGCCGAGGGGGGGCGGCTACCTGATGCCGCATCGTTTCTGGCGCTGTGTGCCCCGTCGCGATCCACCGCTGACCCAAGTCCCTCCGCGGCCGGCTCCGATGCGGCCGGCTCCGATGCGGCCGAAGGGGCCCTGCCGTACCCTTTTCAGCTCGCGCAGAGCTGGACATCCGAGGATGCGGAGAGGGTCGACGCCGCTGATTGCTTCTTCGAATGGAAATGGGATGGCCTGCGAGCGCAGCTCGTACGGCAAGGCGATCGTGTGACGCTCTGGTCGCGCGGCGAGGAATTGATCTCCGACCGGTTCCCTGAGCTCTCGCAGGCGGCGCTGAAGGGGCTTCCCCCCGGGGTCACGCTCGATGGGGAGATCGTGTGCTGGACGCCAGGCGAGCCCGCACCGATGCCCTTTGCCGTGCTGCAGACTCGGATTGGCCGCAAGAGGCCAGGCCCGAAGACCCTGCAGGCGGCGCCCGCCCGGTTCATCGCTTTCGACTGCTTGCGATCGGATCATCGCGACCTGCGCAGCGAGCCGCTCTCACGCCGCAAGGCTGAACTGGAGCGGCTGCTGAAGGTGGGCTCGGCCGTCGATACGAGTTCTGGCGCCGATGCGGATGCCTCCGATGCTTCATGCCTTGCAGCGCCCCGGGGGTCGCCCCTCCCTCATCAGGACGGGCAGGCCGATCGATGGATCGATGCGCTGCCGCCGATGCGTTTTTCGAGCTGGGAAGCCGCCGCCCGCTGTCGCGCTGAAGCGCGGACCTTCGGCGCGGAAGGGCTCATGATCAAGCACCTTGAGGCGCGTTATTTGATGGGTCGGGCTCGATCTACGGAACGCAAGCACTGGTGGAAGTGGAAGCTCGACCCCTTCAGTGTCGACGCAGTACTGGTGTACGCCCAGGCAGGACACGGACGCAGAGCCGGCCTCTACACGGACTACACCTTCGCGGTTTGGGATGATCGCGGCGATGAGCCGAAGCTCATACCGTTTGCCAAAGCCTACTCCGGTCTGACCGACCAGGAGATCCGGCAGGTCGACGGCCTGATCCGCCGCAGCACCCTCGAGCGTTTCGGCCCGGTTCGAAGCGTCGAGCC
Source organism: Burkholderiaceae bacterium (assembly GCA_044356835.1). Classification (GTDB taxonomy): domain Bacteria; phylum Pseudomonadota; class Gammaproteobacteria; order Burkholderiales; family Burkholderiaceae_E; genus SYIM01. Next base: position 28,819 of record JBIKVK010000001.1, on the reverse strand, counting down.
CACCCTGGTCTTCGAGATCGCCTTCGAAGGCATCCAGGCCTCACGCCGCCATCGCGCGGGGGTTGCAGTCCGCTTCCCGAGAATTCTGCGATGGCGGATGGACAAGCGACCCCAAGAGGCCGACCGGCTGTCGCGCCTGATCGAACTCGTCGAGGGCTTGACGCGCGGCCCGTCAGTCCGGCCGAATGAGTGACAGAAACTCCCGACGCAGTCCGTCGGACTTGAGAAACGAGCCCCGCATGATCGAGGACGTCATGGAGCTTTCGTCCTTGACGCCACGCCAATGCATGCAGAAATGGTCGGCCTTCATCACCACCGCCAGGCCGTCGGGGCGCAGCAGTCGCTCGAGCTCATCGGCGAGCATCTTCACCGCCTCTTCCTGGATCTGCGGCCGGCTCATGATCCAGTCGGTGACCCGTGCGTATTTCGACAGCCCGATGAGGCGTGAATCTGCATTCGGCAGGACGCCGATCCAGATCCGACCCAAGATCGGGCAGAGGTGGTGCGAGCAGGCCGATCGAACGGTGATCGGGCCGATGACCAGCAACTCGCTCAGCCGTTCGACATTGGGAAAATCGGTGACCGAGGGCATCGAATCGTAACGCCCCCGGAATACTTCACGCAGGTACATCTTGGCCACCCGGCGGGCGGTTTCCTGAGTGTTGTGATCGTTTTCGGTGTCGATGACCAGAGATTCGAGGAGGGCCTGGACCTTGCCCTCGACCTCGAGCTTGAGCGCGTCCCGCTCCGCATCGGAGTGGATGAACTCGGCGATGTTGTCATTGGCGTGGTAGCGACGCCCTGCGGCCTCGATACGCTTGCGAATGACCTCGGACATCGGTCGGCCGGCGAACTCGTCGCGCGACCAGGCCCCTTGGCCAGGAAGGGGCTTCACTTTGGTGGAAGAGTGGCTCATTGGTATGTTCTCCTGAACTGCGGGGAGGACCGGCGAATTGAGCCTGACCGGTCCGGGGTGAAACAATGAGGCAAGATGGCCTCGAGCGCTCGAAAGACCTTGCAGTGCATACCGGTTCAAGACGCCCACAACCCTACCTGATTCCAGGCTTTCATGTCCGATTTTTATTGCGCCCGGTCATCGGTGGGCCAGATCTCCGGCGAAATTGCCGGGACCACGATTTTCGGGGTTGACTTCAGTTCGGCGCCCTCGATGCGAAAGCCGATCACGGTCGCGCGGGGGCGGCTCGTGCTCGACCAGAGCCAGGGTGTGCTGTTTGAGCTCCTGGGGTTCGTGGGCCTACCCGATCTGGTCGCCTTCGAGGCCTTTCTGAGCACCTCGGGCCCGTGGATCGGCGGCTTTGATTTCCCGTTCGGTTTGCCGCGTGAATTCGTCGAGACGGTGGGCTGGCCGCGCCGCTGGCCCGAACTCGTGGCGTACTTCGAGTCCTTGCCCCGGGAGCGCGCCCGCGAGCTTTTTCGGGCTTTCTGCGCCGCGCGGCCGGCAGGTCATAAATTCGCTCATCGCGCCACCGATCGACCCGCTGGCTCGTCTGCCTCGATGAAGTGGGTCAATCCTCCGGTGGCGTGGATGTTCCAAGCCGGCGCACCCCGTCTGATGCGCGCCGGGGTTCACATCCCGGGACTTTGGGAGGGGGACCGCGGCCGGGTTGCCCTGGAGGCCTACCCGGGACTGCTCGCCCGGTCGGTCACGCGGCAATCGTACAAGAGCGATGATCCGCGTCGCCAGGACCCGTCCCGCGGCCGGGCCCGGGAACAGATCCTTGAGGCCCTCCTCTCAGGTCGGCATCGGCTGGAGCTGCCCATCCGTTGCGCACCTGAGGCGGCGACCCGGCTGGCCGACGACCCCCGAGGCGATTGGCTGGATGCTGTGCTCTGCGCGGTCCAGGCTGCCTGGGCGTTGGCCCGAGAGCCCGGCTATGGCCTGCCGGAGGCGATGGACGACCTGGAAGGCTGGATCGTCGGCTGCTGAGCCGGGCTGTGTCGGCTCGGCATCGATCGACCGCGGGGCCGTGACCGTGGCCGGACCCGCCCGACCACCGGCCCCGGCCGCCCTCGGGAATGAGCGACGCCCATGACCGCGGGCGATTAAGATCGCGGCTTGAGCGTACGCCCCTCGCCTGGGGCAGTCGCGACCCCCTCGTGCCCCGGAGCTTTGAATCGTGAAACGCAGTTCATCGCGCATCGACGCGGTCGACACCCCGATCATCCCGACCATCGCCGCGCTGGTGCGCGCCCACCCGGGCACGATCTCGCTCGGTCAGGGCGTGGTGAGCTATGGCCCTCCGCCCGAGTTGCTCGAGGCGATCCCGAAGCTCATGTCGGATGCATCACTTCACCGTTACCAGGCTGTCGGCGGGATCGCGCCTCTGGTGGATGCCCTCGCCGCCAAGCTCCTACGCGAAAACCGGATCGACGTGGCCGCTGGATCGGCCATCGCTGTGACAGCCGGCAGCAATATGGCCTTTCTCAATGCGGTCTTTGCCGTGGCCGATCCGGGCGATGCCTTCATCCTGCCGCGGCCCTACTATTTCAATCAGGAGATGGCGATCCGCATGGCCGGCTGTGAGCCGGTTTGCGTACCCACGCGCCCGGACTACCAGCTGGACCTCGATGCGATTGAGCGCGCCATCGGACCGCGCACACGTGCGATCGTGACCGTCTCCCCGAACAATCCGAGCGGGGCCGTCTACCCGGAGGCCGACTTGCGCGCCGTCAACCGGCTGTGCGCCGAGCGGGGGCTCTACCACTTCAGTGACGAGGCCTACGAGTATTTCGTTTACGGCAAGGCCCGCCATTTTTCGCCCGGTTCGATTCCAGGCGCTGGCCGCCACACCCTGAGCTTTTATTCCCTGTCCAAGAACTATGGCCTGGCCAGCTGGCGTGTGGGCTATGTGGTGTATCCGGCCGACCTGCGCGAGGCGATGGAGAAAGTACAGGACACCAACCTGATCTGTGCACCGGTGGTCTCGCAGTTGATCGGCCTGGAGGCATTGAGGCTGGGCCGCGAATGGGTGCGCCCGCATATCGAGGCGCTCGGAAAGGTGCGCGAGACCGTACACGCCAAGCTTTCGAGCCTGGGCGATCTGGTGAGCTTTCCGGCGACCGAAGGCGCGTTTTACGTGCTGATGAACTTGCCCGGCGTCGACGATCCTCTCGCTTTTTCGAGGGCAATGGTCGAGCGCCACCGGGTGGCGACCATCCCCGGCTTTGCCTTCGGGCTCACGGATACGGCCCGCGTCAACGCCCAGCGGCTGGCCTTTGGTGCGCTCGCCCCCGCCACAGTGAGCGAGGGGGCCGATCGGTTCATCCATGCCGTGCGCGACTGGTACGGTCGCTAGCCCGTGCCGCGGGCGGGTCGTACGGTCCGACCTGGATCGGTGGTTTGACGACAGGGGCTGGGCTGCGCAGCCTTTCCAGCGCCGGGTCTGGCGGGACATGCAGGCCGGCCGCAGTGGTCTGCTTCACGCCGGGACCGGGTCGGGGAAGACGCTCGCGGTCTGGTTTGGGGCGCTATTGCGTGCCCCGGCGGGCCTTCGGGGCCGGCTTCAGGTGCTGTGGGTCACGCCCATGCGCGCGCTGGCAAGCGACACCCACGAGGCGCTCGCGTCGTCACTGGCCGCGCTGGCGCCCGGGAGCACGGTGGCGCTTCGCACCAGCGATACGGCATCGGCCGAGCGGACCCGCCAACTCAAAACGCCTCCTTTTGCGCTGGTGACCACGCCTGAGAGCCTGTCACTGCTGATGGCCCATCCGGAAAGTCGGTCTCTGTTTTGCAACCTGAGCACCGTGGTGGTCGACGAGTGGCATGAGCTGATCGGGAGCAAGCGCGGCGTTCAGGTCCAGCTGGCCTGGGCAAGGCTGCGCCGTCTGGCCGACGAGCCGGTGGTGTGGGGTCTTTCGGCCACTCTCGCTCATCCGGAGCGAGCCCTTGAGGTGCTGACGGGAAGCGGCCCGACCGGTGCGGTGGTGAGCGCGCCGCAGCGACGCGTGCCGATCGTCGACACGCTGATGCCCGACTCGGTCGAACGCTTCCCCTGGGCGGGGCATCTGGGATCGCAGATGCTCGCGCAGGTGGTGCGTGAGATCGAGGTCGCCTCGACCACGCTGGTGTTTTGCAATACCCGGGCTCAGGCCGAGCTCTGGTACCAGATGCTGCTCGACTCGCGCCCGGACTGGGCCGGACTGATTGCGCTTCATCATGGTTCGCTCGATGTCGAGGTCCGACGTTGGGTCGAGGCGGGCCTGCGCGACGGGCGCCTGCGCGCGGTCGTCTGCACCTCCACGCTCGACTTGGGCGTGGATTTCGCCCCAGTCGAACGGGTGCTGCAGATCGGTAGCGCGAAGGGTGTGGCCCGGCTGTTGCAGCGGGCCGGCCGGTCCGGTCATCGCCCCGGTGGGCAGTCCCGGGTGAGTCTGGTTCCGACCCATGCGCTTGAGCTCCTCGAGGCCGCCGCGGCACGGCGGGCGGTGAAGGCCGGGCGGATCGAACCCCATCGCACCCTTGAGCAACCGCTCGATGTGCTGGTGCAGCACCTCGTCACGGTCGCCCTGGGGGCGCCCTTTACGGAGCGCGAGCTTTTGTCAGAGGTCAAGAGTACTCACGCCTATCGCTGCCTCGATGAGGCCGCCTGGCGCTGGGCCCTCGATTTTGTCGTTCACGGCGGGACGAGCCTGACTGCCTACCCGCAATACCACAAGCTGGTCCGTGACGACTCAGGACGCTGGCAGGTGCCCGATGCAGCCATCGCCCGGCGTCATCGCCAGTCGATCGGGACCATCGTGGCCGACGCTGAGGTCAGCGTCCAGGTCATGAAGGGCCGCCGCATCGGCGCGGTCGAGGAATCCTTCATCGCGCGTCTCAGCCCAGGGGACCACTTCGTGTTTGCGGGCCGGGTCTGGGAACTGGTTCGCTTTCAGGACATGGTGGCCTGGGTTCGTCGCGGGCACGCCCGCCGGCCGGCGGTGTCGCGCTGGGTGGGGTCACGCATGCCCCTGTCGGGGGAGCTGGCCGACGCGATGCTCGAGCTGCTCGATGGACGCGACGCTGCGGGCCGTGCCCGGACCGGGGTGCCAGAGCTCGTCGCGCTGGAGCCGCTGCTTTCGCTTCAGGAAAAGCGTTCCCGCCTGCCCGGCCGGGAGTTTCTGTTGGTTGAACTCTGGTCATCGCGCGAGGGCCACCATCTCTTTGCCTATCCCTTCGCCGGACGGGCCGCGCATCTCGGGCTGGCGAGCCTGCTGGCCTATCGACTGGCTCGCCGCCAGCCGGCGACCTATTCGATCGCGGTCAACGACTACGGTTTCGAACTCCTGGGGGCCGCGCCCTTTGAGCCTGAAGAGATTGCGGCCCATGCGCTCTGGGACACGTCCCGGTTTGAGTCCGATCTGGTGGCCGCGGTCAATGCGGCAGAGCTGACGGCTCGGCGCTTTCGAGAGACCGCCCGCATCGCGGGACTGCTCCCCCCGGGTGGCGTCCGGGAGCGTCGTTCCGTGCGCACGCTGCAGGCGTCGGCCCGGCTCTTTCACGAGGTCTTCGTTCGACACGACCCGGGAAATCGTCTGCTGGATCAGGCGCGAAACGAAGTGCTCGAGGCGGAGTTGCAGTGGCCGAGGATCCGTTCCTGTCTTGAGGCTCGTGCGGGCCATCCGGTCGTCGTCGTGCCGATCGAGCGACCCACCCCCTTCGCATTTCCGCTGATGGTCGAGCGCTTGCGCGAGCGCCTGAGCACCGAGCAGCTCGAGGTCAGAATCGCCCGGATGCTCGCGCAGGCAGAACGCGGCTCATGAGGCTCGAACTCGCACCCGGCGATCTCGTGCTGCTGCCCGAACACGCGGTATGGGACCCGCTCAACCGCTGCCTCATGGTCGCAGACCTGCATCTTGGCAAGGGGTTCAGTTTCCGGTCGCGTGGCGTCAATGTGCCTGCAGGCAGCACCTTGCGGACTCTGGCCCTTCTCGATGATGTGCTGTTGCGTTACCGCCCGGCGGTTCTCTACATCCTGGGCGATCTGATGCATGACGCCCGGGCGCACCATCCCGCTGTGCTCGATGCGCTCTCCGCATGGCGAAAGCGTCACTCCGATGTCGTCGTGCGCCTGCTCACAGGCAATCACGATCGTCATGCCGGCGGCCTGCCCGCTCAATGCGGCATCGAATGTCCCGGTGCAGAAGAACGCCTCGGCGGCTGGTTGCTCAAACATGAGCCACCCGATACGCCTGCCCCCTTCACGATCGCCGGGCATGTGCACCCGGTGGTGAGGATTGGGAGCGCCCTCGACTCGCTGGTGCGTCCCTGTTTCTGGCTGCGCCCACGGGCCTTGGTGTTGCCCGCCTTCGGCGCATTCACCGGCGGTGGGCGTGTTGCGCTGTCGGCGGGCGAACGGGTGTTTGTCGCCCTGGGCGCAGAGGTGGTCGAGGCGAGCGCGGCGATCCGTACGGCTCGCCCCCGCAACTGCGCGCGCTGAGCGGGCCGCAGATGGGGGTCAGCGGGTCTTCTCGGGGGAGAGTGCAGGACCGCCTTTGGGCTCGCCGTTTTCCTGCACGAGCGTGCGGTGCGGAAACGGAATCGAAATGCCGGCCTCGGCGAAAGCCTGCTTCAACCGCTTGAGGTACTCGCGGCGCGCGGCCCACTGCTGTAAAGGCTGGGTTTTCATCCGGCAGCGCACCATCACCGCCGACTCGGCCCACTGGTCCACGCCGAGGATTTCCAGATCGCCGATGACGGTCTTTGAGAAGGGCTCGGCCGACTTCATGTCAAGGGCGGTCGCGCGCATCACCTCGAACACGTGGTCGAGATCTTCCTTGTAGGCGATGCCGATATCGACCACGGCATAGGCGAACTCGGTCGAAAAATTGGTCACTGTCGTGATCAATCCGTTCGAGACATAGTGCACGGCCCCGTCGACCGAGCGCAGTTGAATGCGCCGCAGGGTCATTCCTTCAACCACCCCGCTTTTTCCCGCGATCTCGACCACATCGCCCACCCGGATCTGGTTTTCAAGCAGCAGGAACACGCCCGAGAAGAAATCCTTCACCAGGCTTTGGGCGCCAAAACCGATTGCGACTCCGGCGACACCGGCCGCACCGAGAATGGGTGCGATCGAAATGCCCAGGGTGTTGAGCACGATCAGGATGGTGACGACCACGATCAAGAGCGACAGGGTGTGCCGCGCGACCCGGCCGAGGGTTTCAATCCGCCGCTGCTGCTCGGCCGAATCGGAGCGTCGCACGAGCGTACCGAAAAAACCTTGAAGCACCCGCATCAGGATCTTGCGCAGGACCAGCGCACCGATGACGACCACCAGGGTCGAAAGCATGCTGATCCATTGTGTGCCCAGTCCGTCCGGAAAGAGCACGCCCAGCCATTGTTCAACCATCGTCGTGACCTTCAGCGTCTGTCGTGGGTTCCGCCCACGCGGTGCTTGCCCGTCATCAAGCCGCCCCCAGCCGGTCTCGATATCGTCGGCAGGGCAATTCTGGAGCAAGCGATGGTAGCAAAGAAGATCCTGTTCCGATCCCAGGCGCGGGAAAAAGTGCTGAGTGGCGCGACTCAGCTCGCCGACGCCATTCGGGTGACGCTGGGCCCGCGCTCAAAATCGGTGCTGATCCATCGGCGCTGGGGCTCGCCGATCGTCTGTAACGACGGGGTCACGATCGCGCGGGAAACCGAGCTCGAGGATGCCGAGGAAGACCTGGGTGCCCGAATGTTGCGCCAGGCCGCCGAGCGGACCGGCGAGGCGGTCGGTGACGGTACATCGACTGCCACCGTCATCGCCCATGCGATATTGGCCGATGGCATCCGCAATGTGGTTGCGGGGGCGAGCGCGATCGACCTGAAACGCGGCCTCGACCGCGCTCTGGCTCTGGCGGTCGATGCTTTGCGCGCGCAGTCGCGCCCGGTCGCCTCCCGCTTGGAGCGGGCCCAGGTGGCCACGATTTCGGCGCATAACGACCCCGCGATTGGCGAACAGGTGGCCGAGGCCATGGATCGCATCGGCGCCGACGGGGTGATTACGGTGGAGTCGTCCAGGACCACCGAGACCACGCTTGAGATCGTCGAAGGACTGCAGTTCGATCGCGGCTGGCTCTCGCCTTATTTCGCATCGCAGCCCGAGCGCATGGAGGCCATCCTGGAAGACGCCTTTGTGCTGCTGGCCGATCGCAAGATCGCCGCGCTGGGCGAATTGCTCCCGATTCTGGAGCAGGTGGCCAAAACCGGGAGGCCAGTCCTGTTTGTGGCCGAGGACATCGAAGGCGAGGCCCTGGCCACGTTGATCGTCAACCAGATCCGGGCGGTGCTTCACAGCTGTGCGGTCAGAGCGCCCGGCTATGGCGAGCGGCGGCGCGAAATGCTTGAGGACATTGCAGTGCTGACCGGAGCGCAAGTGGTCTCCGACGCACTCGGCTTGAAGCTCGAATCGGTGAAGCTCGAGCAACTGGGCCGTGCGCGTCGCGTGGTGGTGTCCCGTGAACGCACGACGCTGATCGGTGGGGCGGGCGAGCGTGCTCATATCGATGCGCGCATCCTTCAGCTGCGACGAGAGATCGATGAAGCCCCGGGTGACTACGACCAGCAGCACTTGAAGGAGCGGCTGGGCAAGCTCGCTGGAGGCGTGGCGGTGATTCGCGTAGGCGCGGGCAGTGAAGCCGAGATCAACGCCCGCAAGGACGCTTTTGATGATGCCATTTCGGCCACCCGGGCTGCCGCGGCTGAAGGTATCGTGGCCGGTGGCGGGCTCTCCTACCTGCGCATCGTGCCCGGAATCGATCGGGCCGCACGCGAGGCCGAGGGCGATGAGCGAACGGGCATGCAGATCCTTGCCCGTGCCCTCACCGCTCCGGCGCGCGCGATTGCGGACAACTCTGCTGTCGACGGCGGAGCGGTGCTCGCGCGCCTGATGGAGACCGAGGCCTGGGTGGGATTTGATGCGGCACGCAAGTGTTATGTCGACCTGTTCGAGGCCGGCATCATCGACGCGACGCGAGTATTGCGGGTTGCGCTCGAAAATGCGGTTTCAGTGGCGAGCTTGCTGCTTCTGACCGAGGCGACCATGACCGAGATTGCAGATAAAACCGCGAACGCAGCCCCGCTTGAGTCGCCACAAATCTGAGCGAACCCGCCTGTGGCATCGTGGGTGACCGTGCCGAGATGATCCGTGCGCTAAGACGAGACGGCCTGCGCGAGCAGGGCGATCGAGCGTCCGGATTGCGCCTGCGGCTTGAGCGCGATCGGCACGGCCCACCGATTGCATCTCAGGACAGGAGTAACGAGAAATGGCCGACGACAAAGCCTTGGTTGTGAAAGAGAGTGCTCCGCTCAGAGCCCTCTCGCCGTTTGACCAGATGGACCGCATGTTTGACCGCTTGCTGGCCCGGCGTGGCTGGCTCCACCCCTGGCGCTCAGAGTGGCCGGCCGCCTTCGACCTCGATGGGTCTGAGGCGCGCGTACCGCGGGTCGATGTCCTTGATCGTGAGGACGACCTGCAGGTCCGCATCGAGGTGCCCGGCGTCGACAAGAAGGATATCGACGTGTCGGTGGGCGAGGACAGCTTGACCGTGAAGGGCGAATTGGACCGTGAGGAAAAGGAAGAGGCGGGTGACTATGTGCGCTGCGAGATCTCGCGCGGCGCATTCAGTCGCACGATCGGGCTGCCTGCTGCGGTGGACGGCAGTCGTGCCAAGGCCCAGTTCAGGGATGGTTTGCTGACCCTCACGCTGCCCAAGGTCGAGCGAGCCAAACGCCATTCGGTCCATATTGAATAGCGCTCAGCCCTGGTGGACCAGGGGCTGGACTCCGGGGTGCTGTGCGGTCGTCCGGGCGGGCTGGGCGTGATCTGGCGTATCCTTCGCGTAAGAAGCCAAGCGGTCGGGAGCACTGCGTCCAGCCGCCCGGCTGATTCGGGAGGGCGAATTGGCAGTCACAGTTCATGAGGGCCGTCGTGAGCGGCATTGACCACGAGGTGCTGCGCACGGCGCTGCAGTGGCGGCAGGCCGGCCACGGCGTGACGCTGGGTACGGTTGTGCGCACCTGGGGTTCGGCGCCTCGCCCGCTGGGATCCTTGATGATCATCCGTGACGACGGACAGGTGGCCGGTTCGGTGTCGGGCGGTTGCATCGAAGACGACCTGATTGCGCGCTTGCGGGCGGGTGACTTGGCTTCGACCATTCCGACCACGACGACCTATGGCGCAAGCGCCGAGGAGGCGCAGCGCTTCGGCCTGCCCTGTGGAGGCACCGTTCAGGTCGTTCTGGAGCCCTTGTCGGACCAGTCGAGGCTGTCCGAGCTGATTGAGCGCATCGAGGCCCATGAGGTCGTTCGGCGTTCGCTCGACATGAGGAGTGGCGTGGTGAGCCTGCAGCCGGCGGCGCCAGGCGACCGCTTCCACTTCGATGCCCGGCAATTGCAGACGGTGCACGGCCCGCGGCATCGGCTGCTGATTGTCGGCGCAGGCCAGATGTCGATGTACCTGGCCGATATGGCCGTCGCGCTCGATTTTCAGGTCACCCTGTGCGATCCGCGTCCGGAGTATCGCCACGGTTGGCAGGCGCGTCCCGGCATCACTTTGTCCGAGGCGATGCCCGATGATCTTGTACTGGCGATGCGCCTGGATGCCTCGAGCGCATTGGTCTGCCTGACGCACGACCCCAAACTCGATGACCTGGCCCTCATCGAGGCCCTGAAGACGCCGGCCTTCTACATTGCCGCGATCGGTTCGCGTCGCAACAATGACAAGCGTCGCGAGCGCCTGCTTGAATTCGATCTGAGCCCTGATCAGGTGGCGCGGCTGCGCGGCCCTGCGGGTTTGTCGATTGGAGCCTTGACTCCACCCGAGATCGCGCTGGCGATCGCGGCCGAGATGGTGGCTGTTCGGCGCGGGGTCGATCTGGCCGGGCCGCTCGCCGACTGGAGCGGGTCGACCACCGAATGCCGGATCACTGCGAGCGAGCTCGGATGACCTGGTCCGTTCCGAGCCTGCAGCCCCGCCTCTGAGTTTCCCGCCGCACGATGCGCCCCCACTCTAGCGCTGCACCGGCCGCGCGATCGCCGCCCGGTGAGGCCCCGGTCCGCGGCGACTGGCTCACCGTGCGCCGCCTGCTGCCCTATCTTTGGACCTGGCGCTGGCGGGTCGCCTTTGCGCTCTCTTGCCTGGTCGCTGCCAAATTCGCGAATGTGGCGGTACCGATCGTCCTCAAGGCGATCGTCGATGCCATGAACATACCGGCGGGCGATCCACGCGCGCTCCTGGTCGTCCCGGCCGCCTTGCTGGTGGGCTATGGCCTGCTGCGGCTGAGCGTATCGATGTTTACCGAATTGCGAGAGCTCATATTTGCCCGGGTCACCCAGGAGGCCACGCGCAACATCACGCTCTCGGTATTCAGGCACCTCCTGGATTTGTCGTTGCGCTTTCATCTTGAACGCCAGATGGGCGGCATGACCCGAGATATCGAGCGCGGCTCCCAGGGCGTTTCGAGTCTCATCTCATACACGCTCTACAGCATCCTTCCAACGATCATCGAGGTGTCGCTGGTCATTGGCTATCTGCTCTGGCATTACGAACTCAGCTTCGGACTGATCGCCCTGTGTGCGCTCTTCGCCTATGTCTGGTATTCCGTGCGCATCACCGACTGGCGCACGCATTTCAGGCGGGAACTCAACGAACAGGACTCGCGCGCGAGCACTCGTGCGATCGATGCTCTCCTCAACTACGAGACGGTCAAGTATTTCGGCAACGAACGCTTCGAGGCCGAGCGATACGACCATGAATTGCGGCGCCGCATGAAAGCGGCGATCCGGTCCCAGGCCTCGCTTGCGCTCCTGAATTTTGGTCAGGCGCTGATCATTGCCGTGACCGTGACGCTTCTGATGTGGCGTGCGACCGAAGGGGTGGTGCGGGGCGAGATGTCGCTGGGCGACCTGGTGCTCGTCAATGCCTTCATGATCCAGCTCTACATCCCCTTGAATTTTTTGGGCGTGCTGTATCGGGAGATCAAGCAGGCGCTCACCGATATGGAAAAGATGTTTCGCCTCCTGGGTTCCGAACGTGAGGTGGCTGACCGCATCGACGCAAAGTCACTTGCACTGTCGTCCGGGCCGCAGTTGCGTTTCGAGGCCGTCCAGTTTCACTACGATTCGGCGCGACCCATCCTGCACGATATCGATTTCACGGTGGCGCCAGGCACCACCACTGCAGTGGTCGGACCCAGCGGGGCGGGCAAATCCACGCTTGCGCGCCTGGTCTTTCGTTTTTACGACGTCACCGGCGGGCGGATCCTGATCGACGGGCAGGATATCCGGGGCTTCACCCAGGCCAGCCTGCGATCGGCGATCGGCATCGTCCCGCAGGACACCGTGCTGTTCAATGACACCCTCCGCTACAACATTGCCTATGGCAACACCGCGGCCGATGACGCTTCAGTGGTGGAGGCTGCGCGCGCAGCCCAGCTTCACGACTTCATTGCGGCGCTGCCCGCTGGTTACCAGAGCCCGGTGGGCGAGCGCGGGCTCAAGCTCTCGGGCGGCGAGAAGCAGCGAGTTGCGATTGCCAGGACGCTGTTGAAAAATCCGCCGATCCTGATTCTCGATGAGGCGACCTCCGCGCTCGACAGTCGCAATGAGCAGGCGATTCAGCAGGCGCTTGCTCGGGCCGCGGTCGGCCGTACGACGCTTGTCATTGCCCACCGCCTGTCCACCATTGCCGACGCCGACCAGATTCTTGTGATGCAGTCAGGGCGAATCGTCGAGCGCGGGCGACACGCCGAGCTGCTGGCCCTCGGAGGCGTTTACGCGGCGATGTGGGCCGCCCAGGCCCAGTCGGTCGAGGAAGGCCCGAAGGCCTGATCAGCGATCGAGGATCTGGCTCAGGAACTGGCGGGTCCGCTCATTTCGGGGCGAGTCAAAGAAGGCGTCGGGCGTGTTCTCCTCGACGATTTCGCCTCGGTCCATGAAGATGACACGATCTGCCACGGCGCGCGCAAAGCCCATCTCGTGCGTGACGCAGAGCATGGTCATGCCTTCGCGTGCCAGCATGATCATGGTGTCGAGCACCTCCTTGACCATCTCCGGGTCGAGCGCCGATGTGGGTTCATCAAACAGCATGATGGAAGGCGTCATGCACAGCGCCCGCGCAATTGCGACCCGCTGCTGCTGTCCTCCGGACAGTTGACCGGGAAACTTGTGCGCCTGGTCGGCAATGCGCACACGCTCCAGAAAACGCATGGCGGTCTGCTCGGCCTGGGCCTTGGGCTGCTTGCGCACCCAGATCGGCGCGAGTGTGCAGTTGTCCAGAACCGTCAGATGCGGAAACAGGTTGAAGTGTTGAAACACCATGCCCACATCCGAGCGCACCTGGTCGATATTTTTCAGGTTGTCTGTGAGTTCGGTGCCATTGACAACAATCGTTCCCTTCTGGTGCGACTCCAAACGGTTGATGCACCGGATAAGCGTCGACTTCCCCGAGCCCGAGGGGCCGCAGACCACGATGCGCTCGCCCTTTGCGACCGACAGGTTGATGCTCTTCAGCACATGGAAATCACCGAACCACTTGTCGAGCCCGGTAATCCGGATGGCGCTCGCCGGATCGGCGGTTTGGGGGGCAGGGGCGCTGGCAGACATGGCGACTCCGGAGAGAGGGGTTCAGCGGCGCTCGCCGCGGGCGAGCTGGCCTTCGAGCCATTGGCTGTACTTGGACATCGCGTAGCAGTAGACCCAGTAAATCACGATGGAAAACAGGAAGGCTTCGATGATGTAGTTTCGCCATGCGATATCGGTTTCGACCGACTTTTTTACCGCATAGGCAAAGTCGTAAATGCCGATGATGACAACGAGCGAGGTGTCCTTGAACACTGAAATAAAAATGTTGACGATCGGCGGGATCGAGATCTTGAGTGCCTGGGGCAAAATGATGAGCCCCATCGCTTGCCAGTAGGGCAGCCCCAACGCCTCGGCTGCCTCATATTGCCCGCGCGGCACAGCCTGCAGGCCCCCGCGCACCGCTTCGGCCATGTAGGCTGCGATGAAGAGGATGATGGCGACCTGGGCACGCAGGAGTTGCTCGATGCGCACACCCTCGGGCATGAAGAGCGCAAACATCACCGAAGCCATGAACAGCACGGTGATCAGGGGCACGCCGCGGATCACCTCGATGTAGACCACCGAAAATGCCCGGATCACGGGCAGTTGCGAGCGCCGCCCGAGCGCGAGCAGCACCCCGAGCGGAAAAGCGAAGCCAATGCCGAAGATGGCCAGAATCAGGGTGACCGGCAGCCCGCCCCATTGCTCGGCTTTGACGGGCGTGAGTCCCAGGCCCCCACCCATCAGCCAGAATGCAAGGGCTATTCCGGCCACCCAGATGGCGATCAGCCAGCGATTCCAGAACCAGCGGATCGCAGACACCACGATCAGGCCGGTCAGCAGCGCAATCGTGACGCCGGAACGCCACTGCTCGCCGAATGGGTAGGTTCCGAACAGCATGAAGCGGAGCTTTTCCCAGACCACGCTCCAGCAGGCGCCCCGACCCTGTGCGGCTTCGCAGGCCTGTGCCGGCTGAGGGCCCCAAACGGCGTCCCAGACCAACCAGCTGAACAGCCCCGGGAGCGCCCAGGCGAGCCCGGCCACGATCAGTACGGTCAGGACCGAATTGGAAAGGCTCGAAAACAGGTTGGCCCGCAGCCAGGCGATCGCCGCCATCTCAGCGCTCCACCAGGCGCACGCGCTGGTTGTACCAGTTCATGAAGGCTGAAATGGCGAGGCTGATCGTGAGGTAGACGGCCATCAGGATTGCGATCGCCTCGAGAGCCTGACCGGTCTGATTCATCGTCGTATTGGCCACCGAAACGAGGTCGGGATAGCCGACGGCCACGGCGAGCGAGGAGTTCTTGGTGAGATTCAGGTACTGGCTGGTCATCGGCGGGATGATCACGCGCAGGGCCTGAGGCAGGGTCACCAGACGCAGTCGCTGACTCGGGCTGAGGCCCAGCGACATCGCCGCTTCGGTCTGACCTCGAGCCACCGCAAGGATGCCGGCGCGTACCACCTCGGCGATGAACGCGGCGGTGTAGGTGGACAGGCCGATGAGCAACGCCATGAATTCGGGCGTCACGTTGATGCCGCCCTGAAAATTGAAGCCTGCAAGCTTTGGGAATTCGATCGTCGAGGGGGCCCCCATCAAGGCCCAGGTCACCAGGGGCAGTCCGAGGATAAGAAGAATCGACGGGAAAAACACCGGCAGAGGCCGGCCGGTCGCCGCCTGGTGCTTGCGCGCATGACGTCGCCACAAGGCGCTCAGAGCTAGAGCCACCAGGGCGGTCCAAAACATCGCCATCCAGGCCGGATCCGGGGCGGGCCAGGCCAGGCGGAGTCCGCGCTGGTTCAGAAAGAGCCACTCGCCCACGGCGATCGACTGGCGCACTCCAGGCAGCATGGTGAAGAGCCCATACCAGACAAAGAGCTGCAAGAGCAGGGGGATGTTGCGCATCACCTCGACGTAGGCCGACGCGAGCCGCGAAAGCAGCCAGTTTGACGACAGCCGCGAAATGCCGATCAGCGAACCGAGCACGGTGGCAATGACGATTCCAATGGCCGAGACATGCAGGGTGTTCAGCACGCCCACAAAAAGCGCGCGCGCATAGGACATCGACGGATCGTACTCGATGCGCTTTTCGGAAATTTCGAAGCCGGCCTCACGATCGAGGAATGCAAAGCCAACCTGGATCTGCCGGGTCGAGAGATTGTGCAGGGTGTTGGTGAAGAGGTACCAGCCGATGCCGCCGACCACTGCGATCAGCAGCACCTGCCAGAAAATGCCCCGAGCCCGCTCGTTGCTCAGCATATCGACGGACCCGAGGCGGGGGTCAGGCGACCCCCGCGCGGAGAGCTCGCCCCGGGGGCACCGCAGGATCGGTCAGACCCAGGGTGGCCCGGGAACCCGGTCGGATTCATCGCATGCGTCCGGGACGAGTCTCGATCGGTCATCAGCGGATCGGCGGGGCGTACATCAGACCGCCATCGCGCCACTGGGCATTGACACCACGGGCGATGCCGATCGGACCGATATTGCGCTGATAGAGCTCGCCGTAGTTGCCCACCGCCTTGACGACCTTGTGCAGCCAGTCGTTGTCCAGGCCCATGCCCTTACCCAGATCGCCGGTCTTGCCGAGCAGCCTCATGATCACCGGGTCCTTGGACTCGGCGGCGAGCTTGTCTGCATTGGCCGAGCTGATGCCGTACTCTTCAGCTTCGAGCAGGCCGTACAGCACCCACTTGACGATCGTGAAAAACTCCCAGTCACCGCGGCGAACCATCGGGCCCAGCGGTTCCTTGGAGATCGCCTCCGGGAGGATGATGTAGTCGTCTTTGTTCGGCGCTTTGAGACGGGTGGCGGCCAGACCGGAGATGTCGGTGGTGTACACGTCGCAGCGACCCGAGAAGAACGCCCCCTCGATCTGGCTGATGTCTGCGATCACCACCGGCTTGAAGCTCATCTTTTTCGCCCGGAAATAATCGGTCAGGTTCAACTCGGTCGTCGTGCCGGGCTGAACGCAGACGGTGGCGCCATTCAACTCGGTGGCGCTTTTCACGCCGAGCTTCTTGTTGACCATGAAGCCCTGACCGTCATAGAAGAGGGTGCCCGCGAAGACCGAGCCCATGGTCGAGTCGCGCGAGGAGGTCCAGGTGGTGTTGCGCGACAGCATGTCCACTTCGCCTGCTTGCAGCACGGTGAAGCGGTTCTGCGCTGTGGTGGGAACGTACTGCACCTTGTTCGGGTCGCCCAGAATTGCCGTGGCGACGGCCTTGCAGAAATCGGCGTCAATCCCGGTCCATTTGCCGGCCGAGTCCGGCGCCGAGAAGCCGAGCAGACCGGTGTGGACAGCGCAGCGCAGCGCGCCGCGCTGCTTGATCGAGTCCAGGGTCGGACCAGCGAGCGCGATCGCCGGGGCCGCTGCGACCGCCGCAACGGCCAGGGTTTTCACAAGCTTTGACAGCATGGGTGGGTCTCCAGTTGACAGGTCTTCGCGGGCGCGAAGCTTGGTTTTGAGTGTACGGGCCTTTTTGGCGGCTGCACAAGCGGCCGCTTCCGCAGGGGGGTTTTGGGCCGGCGCAGCCGTACTGAGACGGCCGCGGTACGATAGCGCTTCACAAAAGCGAGAGGACTCCAGACCATGCACCGAATTGCGGTATTGCCCGGCGACGGAATTGGCAAGGAGGTGGTCCCGGAGGGCTTGCGGGTGCTCGAGGCCGCGGCCACCCGTTTCGGGATCGCTCTCCGGTTTGATCATTTTGATTTTGCCAGTTGCGACTACTACGCCCAGCACGGCGCCATGATGCCGACCGACTGGAAGGACCGTATCGGCGGGCACGATGCAATCTTTTTTGGCGCAGTCGGCTGGCCCGCGACGGTACCGGACCATATTTCGCTTTGGGGGTCGCTTCTCCTCATGCGGCGGGAGTTCGATCAGTACATCAACTTGCGGCCGGTGCGCCTGATGCGGGGTGTGCCTTGTCCGCTCGTGGGCCGCGCCCCCGGCGATATCGACTTTTACGTGGTCCGCGAAAACACCGAGGGGGAGTATTCGTCGGTGGGTGGAAAGATGTTTCCTGGGACCGACCGCGAATTCGTCCTCCAGGAGTCCGTATTTACCCGCATGGGGGTTGACCGGGTCCTGCGGTACGCCTTCGAACTGGCCCGACGACGCCCCCGACGCAAGCTCACCTCGGCCACCAAGTCCAATGGCATTTTCATTTCGATGCCCTATTGGGATGAGCGGGTCGAGGCCATGCGGGCCCAGTATCCCGACGTGGCCGTCGACAAGTTCCACATCGACATCCTGACCGCCCACTTTGTGCGCAATCCCCATTGGTTCGACGTGGTTGTGGCGAGCAACCTGTTCGGCGACATCCTGTCGGATCTCGGTCCCGCGTGCACCGGTACGATTGCGATTGCGCCCTCCGGCAACATCAATCCCGAGCGCCGATTTCCGTCGCTCTTCGAACCCGTTCATGGTTCGGCACCCGACATCTTCGGCAAGGGCGTGGCCAATCCGATCGGACAGATCTGGTGTGCGGCCATGATGCTCGACCACCTGGGCCACCCCGAGGCTCACGATGCGATCCTCCAGGCGATCGAGACGGTCACCGCAGACGGTCCGCGCACTCCGGACATGGGGGGCTCGGCCGGCACCCTGGACGTGGGTCGTGCGATTGCCGAAGTGGTCTCGGGTTAGGATTGCGGTTGAAGTTTTTTAATAAGCCATTGTTGTACCTCCTAGGAGTTGCTATGAAGAAGTTTCCCGCTCTGCTGATGGGAGCGCTGGCTCTGTCCCTGTCATCCTTCGGCGTTCAGGCTGACGAGTTCCCGAGTCGCCCCATTTCGATGCTGGTTCCCTTCGCGGCTGGCGGTCCCACCGACATCGTTGCCCGCAGCATGGCCGAGTCCATGGGCCGTGCGATGAACAACGCCAAGATCGTTGTCGAGACGGCTGCAGGTGCCGGCGGCACGATCGCGCCGGCCAAAGTGGCCCGTGCCAAGCCCGATGGCTATACCATCCTGATCCACCACATCGGGATGTCGACGGCTCCCACCCTTTACCGCAAGCTGCCTTTCAATCCGGTTGAAGATTTCGAACACATCGGCCTGATCAACGAAGTCGCCATGACGCTGCTGGTGAAGACCGAAATGCCGGTGCAGAACATCAACCAATTTCTGCCCTACTTGCGGACGAACGCCTCCAAGATTTCGTTTGCCAACGCCGGAATCGGTTCTGCCTCTCATTTGTGCGGCCTGCTCTTCATGAGCGCCCTCGGTACCGACCTCGTCACCGTTCCCTACAAGGGCACGGCTCCGGCGCTCGCCGATCTGATGGGCGGCCAGGTCGATTTGCTCTGCGACCAGACCACCAACACGATTCCCTCAATTAACGCTGGCAAAGTGCGCGCGCTCGCGGTCACTTCGCCCCAGCGACTGTCCGTGCTGCCCAACCTGCCCACTCTCGATGAGGTCGGGCTGAAGGGCTTCAATGTGTCGATCTGGCATGGCTTTTACGCGCCCAAGGGCACGCCGAAGCCGGTGATCGACAAGCTCGAGGCGGCGCTCAAGGCGGCGCTGCAGGATCCGGCCATCATCAAGCGTTTTGCCGATCTGGGCACCGAGCCGGTGCCCCTGGCCAAGGCGACGCCGGCCGCGCTCAAGGCGCATCTGTCCTCCGAGATCAAGCGCTGGGAGCCGCTCATCAAGAAGGCCGGTGAGTTTGCCGACTGAGTCGGCCTGAGGGTGTGCCGGTGTTGCCTGGAGATCGGTCTTGACTGAACTCGCATCGGCACCGCCGGCGCTTCTTCTTCGAAGTTTCGAGGCTGCGATCGCCGCAGCCGATCCCGCGAAGGTGATGGCCGCTCACCTTCCGGAGATCAGCGCGCTCGCCCGGTTCCGTCGTACCGTGGTGGTGGGTGCGGGCAAAGCCGCGGCGAGCATGGCTGCCGCGCTCGAGCGGCTCTGGCCCGACCAAAGTTCGCTCGAGGGTCTGGTCATCACGCGGTATGGACATGCCGTGCCCTGCCGCCGGATCGAAGTGTTCGAGGCGGGTCATCCCGTCCCCGACGCGTCGGGTCAACAGGCGGCCGAGCGCTTGCTCGCGCGGGTGCGGTCCTGCGCGAGTGACGAGCTTTTGATCGTGCTCGTGTCCGGCGGCGGCTCCAGCCTGCTCAGTCTGCCCGTACCCGATGTGCCCATGGAGGATTTGCGCGCTGTGACCCGGTCGCTGCTTGCGAGCGGTGCGCCGATCGAGTCCATCAATATCGTTCGAAAACATTTGTCGCGC
The DNA here is from genome assembly GCA_044356835.1 of Burkholderiaceae bacterium. GTDB lineage: Bacteria > Pseudomonadota > Gammaproteobacteria > Burkholderiales > Burkholderiaceae_E > SYIM01. The sequence goes on along the minus strand of JBIKVK010000001.1, from coordinate 9,034 downwards.
ACCACCGGCGGCCGACTTGCCGCGGCCACGCAAGCCAGGGTGCTGGCACTCGTCATTTCGGATGTTGCCGGTGATGACCTCTCGGCGATTGCAAGCGGCCCCTGTGCGCCCGATCCGAGCACCTATTCGGATGCGTTGGGCGTACTCGAGCGCTTCGGCGTGCGGGCGCCGGAGTCGGTGGCCGGTTGGTTGCGCCGCGGTGAGGCGGGGGGCGTGGCCGAAACGCCCAAGCCCGGCGACCCTCTGTTTGCCCGGGTCGAGCATCGCATCCTGGCGACCGCGCAGACCAGTCTGCTCGCGGCGGCCGAGGTGTTCCGTTCAGCCGGAATCCCTGCGCACATCCTCAGTGACAGCATGACCGGCGAGGCTCGCGACGTGGCGCAGGTTCATGCGGCCATCGCGCGTCAGGTGGTGAGGCACAGCCAGCCCTTTGCTCGCCCGACCGTGCTGATTTCAGGCGGTGAATGCACGGTCACCGTGAGAGGGGCCGGGCGAGGCGGGCGCTGCAGCGAATTTCTGCTTGCACTCGCGCTTTCTGCCTCGGACCTCGGCGATCTCTGGGCGCTGGCAGCCGATACCGACGGCATCGATGGTGTTGAGGACAATGCGGGGGCCTGGTTCGGCCCCGACTCGCTCGCGAGGGCAGCGCAACAGGGGCTCGATGCGCGACGGCTGCTCGCCGATAATGATGCTTACCGATTTTTCGAGTCCACCGGATCGCTGATCCGCACCGGCCCGACCCTGACCAATGTCAACGATTATCGGGCGATCTGGATCCAGTGAGCCCGACCCACGGAGACCATCCTGGATACGAATGCCTCCTCTGCCCTGAGCCTTTCGGCCTCGGGCCCTGAACAGATCACCCTGACCCGACCGGACGACTGGCACCTGCACCTGCGCGACGGCGAAGCGCTCGCGGCTGTGGTGCCGGCTTCGGCCCGCCAGTTTGGGCGTGCCATCGTGATGCCCAACCTGCGCCCTCCGGTCACCACGGTCGCTCAAGCCGTCGCTTATCACGATCGAATCAGGGCGGCGCTACCCCCGGGCGCGGTGTTTGAGCCGCTCATGACTCTCTATCTCACCGACAACACGCCCGCAGACGAGATCGCCCGTGCAGCCGATAGTGATTGTGTTCATGCCGTCAAGCTTTATCCGGCGGGCGCGACGACCCATTCCGATGCCGGCGTCACCGATGTCCGCCGAACGCACGCGGCGCTTGAGGCCATGCAAGTGCATGGCCTGCCCTTGCTGATTCACGGCGAGGTCACCGATGCCGAGGTCGATGTGTTTGACCGCGAGGCCCGATTCATCGACCGGGTCCTCGAGCCGCTGCGCCGGGACTTTCCCGCGCTGCCGGTCGTTTTCGAGCACATCACGACGGCCGAGGCCGCTCAGTATGTGTCCTCGGCCCCGGGCCGGATTGCAGCCACCATCACCGCACATCACCTGCTCTGGAACCGCAACGCCATTTTCGCGGGGGGCTTACGGCCCCACTGGTATTGCCTGCCGGTGCTCAAGAGGGAGCATCATCGACAGGCGCTGATTGCAGCGGCCACCGGTTCGAGCGAGCGCTTTTTCCTGGGCACCGACAGCGCTCCCCACCCGGCGCGTCTGAAGGAGCACGCCGCGGCCTGTGCCGGCTGCTATACCGCTCCGCATGCGCTTGAGTTGTACGCGACGGCGTTTGAACAGGCTCGCGCGCTGGACCGTCTCGAGGCGTTTGCAAGCTTCAACGGACCCCGGTTTTACGGTTTGCCGATCAATGACACTCGTGTCCGACTGGTGCGCAAGCCCTGGACCATCCCCGATCGCCTGCCTTTCGGTGCCGACGGTATCGTTCCGCTTGCGGCCGGTGAAACCTTGCATTGGAAGCTCGAGGTCTGATCTCATCGCATGACGGACCGCTGGCCATGGGGCCGCGCCCCTGGCGTGAGCCTCTGGCCCCGCTGGTCGCGCAATGCGGTGATCCCGAAGCGGCGGCGCTCTCGTTGCAGGCGCTCAATCTCGCGGCCGAACAGCGCGGGGTCGTCACCGACAGCGGCAAACCCGTGCGCTTCATCGCTTCCCGGCCGGGTGAGCGCGTGTCTGCAGCCCGCTATGAGCACCTGATCTGGGAGCAGGGCCAGGTTGTGACTCGATTGCACGGCAGGGCGGCGATCCACGATGCCTTCAATGCGCTGTGCTGGCTCGCCTTTCCCAGGGTGCGGGCACGACTCAACGCCGCACAGATCGAGGCGCTCGTACACCGCGGCGGCTCGCCCGGGCGGGCGCCCGAAACCGGGGCGCGTGGCCGAGTACGAGACCAAATCACTCTGTTCGATGAGAGTGGGGCTTTGATCGTGAGCCGCAACGAGCGCCTCAAGCGCGCCTGGATCGCCGCAGACTGGGCAACGCTCTTTGTCGAACTTCGCGAGCACTGGCGAGATTCGGCGTGCGTGCTGGTCATCGGTCATGCCCTTCACGAGAAATTGCTCAACCCATACAAGGGCATCTGCGCGCATGCGCTCTGGATCAACGCCGATCCGCGCCTTGCGTTGTCGGCCCTCGATGCGGCCGCCGCCGAGCGCCTCGCCATCGGGTTCGACGCTGCGGGCCCGCAGGCGATGGGTGCGGAGCGCTTGCGTCCGATGCCGCTCCTGGGCATCCCAGGCTGGCATCCGGGCAATGCCGATCCCGCCTTCTATCGGGATCCTCTGGTGTTTCGACCGCCCAGGCATTAGCATCCAAAGGCGGGGTAAGTCGGGCGAGCGCCGGTCGGCATGCGACAGTGTGCCGGCGGGAGGAAGGTCCGGACTCCACAGGACAGGGTGCTGGCTAACGGCCAGGCGGCGCGGGTTCTCGGACCCGTGTTCGACGGACAGTGGAACAGAAAGTACACCGCCTAAGCAGCGTCGATGACGGCGCCGCCGGCAAGGGTGAAATGGCGAGGTAAGAGCTCACCGCGGTCCTGGCGACAGGGCCGGCATGCAAAACCCCACCCGGAGCAACATCAAATAGGTACGCGCTCGGTGCTTGCACCGGCAGGGTGGTCCGCCCGAGCGTACGGGTCGATGGCTTGAGCGCAGACGCAAGTGTGCGCCTAGAGGAATGTTCGCCACACCGGTTGATTCCGGTGCACAGAATCCGGCCTACAGACTTGCCCCGCACTTCCCGGTCTGCTGTGCCCGGTCCGGCCCGATCCGGATCGAATCGCCCTCGAAAACCCCGCACATTCGCGTGCCAATGCCGATCGCCTTGACCCCGTTTGGGTGCTTGCGTATAGTGGGAAATAGTGCAGAAAAGTGGTGTTTTATGGGGATTTTTCCCGATTTTCGGCCTCCCGCGACCTGGGGTTTCTGATCGATGTTTCAGGGCAGTTCCGCGCTTTCCCTCGATGCCAAAGGCAGGATGACGGTGCCAACCCGTCATCGGGACGCGCTCGCCTTGGAATGTGAGGGCAAACTAACTTTGACCCGGTCGCCGGATGGATGCCTCCTGCTCTTTGCTCGTCCGGTGTGGATTCAGCATCGCGAAAAGATCGCAGCCTTGCCGATGAACGCCCGCGCCTGGACCCGCATTTTTCTGGGTAGCGCCTGCGATGTCGATATGGACGGAACCGGGCGCATCCTGATCCCCCCTGAATTGCGCCAGGCGGCCTCGCTCGCCAAGGAAGTGATGCTGCTGGGCATGGGTCGTCATTTCGAGGTGTGGGACGCAGCCAGCCTGCAGCAGGTCGAGCAGCACACCATTGCTGCCGGCATGCCGGAGTCCATGGGCAGCTTCTCGTTCTAGTCGGTGTGAATTGATTCCTGAAAAGGAGGGCTCGAGCACAGAGAGGGGAGTGGGGGAACATCGGCCGGTGATGTGTCGGGCGGTCATCGATTCCCTGGCGATTCGTCCGCAGGGGATCTACGTCGATTGCACGTTCGGGCGGGGCGGTCATAGTCGGGCGATTCTTGAGCGTTTGGGCGCACAGGGTCGCCTCATCGCCATCGACCGTGATCCGCAGGCCGTGCAGGTGGCGGCGGCTTGGCGTGATCCGCGGTTTCTGATCGTGCACGCGGCGTTCTCGGAGCTGGGCCGCGTCCTGAACGATGCGCGGCTGAGCCAGGTAGATGGCGTGCTGCTCGACCTGGGCGTTTCTTCCCCCCAACTCGATGATCCGAGCCGAGGTTTCAGCTTCAAGTCGACCGGGCCGCTCGACATGCGGATGGATCCCAGCCGGGGCGTGCCGGTGCGGGCCTGGTTGCTGGGGGCGAGCGAGCACGAAATCGCCAGAGTGATAGCAGAGTATGGTGAAGAACGGTTTGCTGTTCCGATTGCAAGTGCGATTGCTGCGCGCATCCGGCGCGATGGCGACTCCGCATTGGCCACGACCGATGAGCTGGCGGAGCTCGTCGCAGGCGTCCTCCGGCGGCGCCAGCGGAGTGCTTCGCGCGCGCGCGATCCGGCGACTCGGACCTTCCAGGCGCTGCGCATCTTCATCAATCGTGAGCTCGAAGAGCTTTCGAGCGTACTCGTCAGCGCGTGCGAGCGTCTGGTAAGCGGAGGGCGAGTGGCCGTCATCAGCTTTCATTCCCTGGAGGACCGGGTGGTCAAACAGTTCATCGCGCAGCAGTCCGGTCGCGATGCGCCTCGTGATCCGGTCACCGGTCAGAGACTGGACGCCGAAATGCGCATGCGGCCGATTGCCCGCGTACTTCCTGGCGACGAAGAAATACGTATCAACCCGCGGGCGCGCTCGGCCGTGTTGCGCGTGGCAGAGCGGATCTGAGGGAAAGGCGAACCCGTGACCCGCTTCAACATCGTCCTGTTGGCTGTGCTGGTGGCCTGCGCGCTATCGCTGATCACTTCCCAGCATGAAGCCCGTCGCACCCATGTCGCCCTTGAGCGGGCTCAGGGCGAAATGCGGCGCCTGGACGCGGACTGGAATCACCTGCGCATCCAGCAGACCTCGCTGTCGGCGGCCGCCCTGATCGATGCGCGTGCCCGAGGTCAGCTGGGCATGGACAGCCCGTCTGCGGCACGTATGCTGCATGCAGTTCGTGATCCCGCGAGCGGATCCATCCGACTGGGGGCGGTCAGTCTGCCTCCGGGCAGCCGAGCCGCCGCGCGGCCGCAGGCGGCAGTCAACTCAACCCCGGCTGCACCGCAGGCGGACCGTGGGGCGCCCCAGGCGAGCCGATGAAAGCATCCACACATCGGCCGGTATCGTTCGGCGCTCACCCGCTCCTTGCGGTGCAGCTCTCCGGTTTTCGATCGCGGCTGCTGATTCTTGCCGTCAGCGTGGCGTTTCTGGCCCTGGCGGCGCGTGCCGTCCATGTCCAGGTCTTTTCCCAGGACTTCCTGATCGACCAGGGCGAGCGACGGTATGCGCGCAATCTCGATCTGCCTGCATCGCGGGGCGACATCTACGACCGCAACGGGGCCGTGCTGGCCTCCAGCCTGCCGGTGTCGGGGATCGCGGCCGATCCGAGGCAGCTGAAATCCGACCATCCGCGCCTGGGCGAGCTTGCGTCCGCCCTCAGTCTCAAGCCCGACGAGCTCAAGGCGAGGCTGGACGGCAGCGCGCGCGGTTTCGTCTATCTGAAGCGGGGGGTCGAGCCCGACGTCGCCTCGAAAGTGCACAGTCTGCGTATGCCGGGGCTGACGCACTTGCCCGAATATCGCCGCCACTATCCGGCGAGCGAACGCTTGGCCCACATCGTTGGCTTCACCGACATCGAGGATCGCGGGCAGGAGGGCGTTGAGCTGGCCCACAACACGTTGCTGACCGGCACGCCGGGTCTTCGCCGTGTCATCCGAGACAAGCTCGGTCAGGTGATCGAGAAAGTGGAGACGATTCGTGAGCCGCGCGACGGCCAGCACCTTGTGCTGTCCATTGATGCCGCGATCCAGTCCCAGACCTTCAGCCTACTGCGTCAAGCGGTCGCCGACCACAAGGCCGCAGCCGGGGCTGCGGTCGTCCTCGACGTTCGTAGCGGCGAGCTGCTTGCGGTGGCGAACTGGCCCAGCTACGACCCCAACGACAATGCGAGCCGCGGGGGCGCGATGCTGCGCAACCGGGCCATCACCGATACCTTCGAGCCGGGGTCGACGCTGAAGCCATTCACCGCAGCGCTCGCACTCGAAACCAGGCGCTTTTCGCCGCAGAGCGTGATCGACACGGGCAACGGACGCATCAGCGTGGGCGGTCATCAGCTGACCGACGTCAAGGCCTACGGTTCACTCACCGTGGAGGGGGTCATCCAGAAATCCTCCAATGTTGGAACGGTCCGAATCGCCCAGGCGATTCCCTCGAAGGAGCTCTGGGAGGCCTTGACCAGTGTCGGCTTGGGTCAAGCGCCGCAGCTCGGGTTCCCCGGCGCAGTGGCGGGACGCGTGCGCCCGCATCGCAACTGGAAGCCGGTCGATCACGCGACCATTTCCTATGGCTATGGCCTTTCGGTATCGCTGATCCAGCTGGCGCGCGCCTACACGGTCTTTGCGCGCGACGGTGATCTGGTGCCGCTCACCATCCTGCACGGAGGGGGCCGGCCCGCGGCGACGCCGGTGTTCTCCGAGTCCACTGCGCGGACGGTCCGACGGATGCTCGAGATGGCCGCCGGGCCCGAAGGCACTGCGCCCCTCGCCCAGGTGCCGGGCTACCGGGTGGCGGGTAAGACCGGCACCGCCCGCAAGCTCGAAGGTGGCCGTTATGTCAGCAAGTACGTCGCCTCATTTGTCGGCTTTGCGCCGGTCTCCAATCCGCGGGTGGTGGTCGCCGTAATGATCGACGAGCCCTCGACTGGCCGTTATTACGGAGGCACGGTGGCGGGGCCGCTCTTTTCGCAAATTACCGGGCATACGCTTCGAGCGCTGCGGGTCGCGCCGGATGCGCCACTCATCGCGGGCCTTGGCCTTGCTCCAGGGCCGGAACCTGCGGCCCGCGGGGGAGCTGCGCAAACGGCCTGGGCGATGGCCGATCCGAAGTGGGTGTCGCGTTGAATGCCATGACCGTTCCGGAGCCGGTGGCGCTGGCCGAGGCGGCCCTGGCGGAATCGATCGCTGCATGGCTTCGCAGCCATCTGCCGGCCGGAGCCCACCTCCGTTGCGATAGCCGTGAGGTCAAGCCCGGGGATGCTTTTTTCGCCTGGCGCGGCGAGCACACGGATGGGCGGATGCACTGCGCCGATGCGCTTGGCCGCGGCGCGGCGGCGCTGCTCGAGGAGTGGGCCGATCCCGGCGGCACTGCACCGGCAGGCCTCGAAACCGCCGGTCCGGACCGGTGGGTTCGGCAATCGGTGACTGGCCTGCGCGGGCTCGCGGGCGAGATTGCGTCCCGATACTACGGATCACCCGCGACCCGACTGCAGGTGGTCGCGGTCACCGGAACAAACGGCAAGACGACGTGTACCCAGTGGATCGCGCAAGGCCTGGCGCGCCTCGGTCGGAAGTGCGGCGTGATTGGTACGCTCGGATATGGTCCGGCTGGGGAAGTTCTCACCCCGTTTGGGCTGACCATGCCCGATGCGTTGTCTGTGCACCGGATGCTCGCCGAGATCGAGCGCAGCGGCGCCCAGGCCGTCGCGATGGAAGCGACCTCGATCGGTCTTGCCCAGGGCCGCCTCGATGGCGTATCCCCGTCCGTGGCAGTGTTCACCAACCTGACCCGTGACCATCTGGACTACCACGGTAGTTTCGAAGCGTACGCCCGTTCCAAGCTCAGACTGTTCGAGCGGCCGGGCCTGGGCCGCGCCGTGGTCAACGCCGACGATCCGTTTTGCACGGCTGTGTTGTCGGCGCTCAGCCCGAACTGCGAGGTGATCGCCTATGGGCAGGCGCGCTATGGGAGTGTTGACCCGCGTCTGAGACACCTCATCGTCCAGCAGGTGACCGAGAGGGTCGATGGCTGGCAGCTCAGATTGGGCGGAGACTTCGGCCAGGCTGAACTGCTGCTGCCGGTAGCCGGTCGTTTCAATGTCGATAACGCGCTCGCGGCCGCGTCGACCTGGCTTGCGCTGGGCATCGGTTTCGAGGCCGTGCTGCAGCGCCTGTCCTCGCTTGAGCCGGTGACGGGCCGAATGCAGCGCGTCGGCGGCGTGGACGGGCCACTTGCAGTCGTCGATTACGCCCATACGCCCGATGCGCTTGAAAAGACGCTTGGGGCGCTGCGGGGACTGGCCCGGGTGCGGGGCGGACGCCTGATCTGTGTGTTCGGTGCCGGCGGCGATCGCGACCGGGGCAAACGCCCCCTGATGGGTGCGGTGGCCGAGAGGCTGGCCGACCAGGTGGTGCTCACGAGCGACAACCCACGCTCGGAGGTGCCCGAGGCCATCATCGCCGAGATTGCCCAGGGGCTGAGCCGCCCGGCCGCGCGCATTGAGCCCGATCGAGGCCGTGCCATCGAATCCGCACTCATGGATGCACAGGCCACCGATCTGGTCCTCATTGCCGGCAAAGGTCATGAGTGCTGGCAGGAGATCGGCGGGGAGCGGCTGCCTTTTTCCGATCTTGAACAGGCAAGCCGGACTCTGGCCCGGTGGGCCGCGCAGAGTCACGCCCGGTCGCTCACCGGCACCCATCAAAGCGCGCCGAGGTCTGCTGAACTGGGCCTGCCGGAACCGACCGATCCGCCGATGCGGGGGCTGTTCACGCTGCGCCAGGCTCAGGGATGGTTGTCCTCAAGCGCGCTCCACTGCGCTGGAGACGTTTGGGTCTCCGAGGTGGTGACCGACTCTCGCCGCGTGGTCCCGGGCTGCCTCTTCGTCGCCCTCACGGGCGAGCGCTTCGATGGCCATGATTTCATTGCTCAGGCCCAGACCCAGGGGGCGGCTGCGGTGATCTTCGAGCGCTGGCGACCCGGAATTGCGCTGCCTGCCCTGCGCGTACCCGATGCGCGTCGTGCCCTCTCCGAGATCGCGTGCGGTTGGCGAAAGCAATTCAATCTACCGCTCGCTTCGGTCGCAGGCAGTAACGGTAAGACCACGGTCAAGGAAATGCTCGCCTCGATCGGCCGTGCTGCCGTGGGTGCGGACGCGGTGCTCTGGAGCCACGGCAACGACAACAACGACAT
>JBIKVK010000300.1:0-4190 GCA_044356835.1 Burkholderiaceae bacterium | reverse complement strand
GATCCATCCAGACCAGCCCGAACGATCGGTCATCGCTCATTCCGCCATGGACCGCGCCGAGAATGAATTCCGGTGATGAGGCAAGGCCTGTCACCACCAGAGTTTCCGAGCGGCCGTTGATGACGAGCTCGATGACTTGTCCCGGCAGCAGGCCCCGGCGTTCGGCGAAGGCCTCTCCAAGCAGGGCCTCGCGGCTGCGCGGTTCCGGCCATCGCCCTGCGAGCAGGGTCAGCTGACCGATGGCTTCGGGCTCCGGAAGCGACATGACCCGGGCAGACAGGGGGTCGTCGATCGAATCGATCCCGAGCCTGGCATGCCAGGCCAGTCCTGGCCGCACGGCGGTCACCCCGGCCATTTGCTCGATCACGCGGGCGACGGACATCGGCGCGCGCGTCAGTTCGACAAAGACATCAGGGAACCGGGTCTGCTCATAGTGGCGGTCCCGGGCAAACTTGAGCGATTCATGGGTCGACATGCTGGCAACGAAGGCGGCGACCCCGGCAGCCACCACCATCGCAATACTGAGGCCCTGCATCCGCATCGCGAGCAGGCTCCGCAGCAGGCGGATTCGAAGCGCACTCACCATGACAGTTCACCCGGCGTGAGCCGATGAGGGTTTAGACGGTCCTCCACCAACCGACCGTCCGCAAGGCGCAGCACCCGGGAGGCCATCCCCGCAATGGCTGCATTGTGGGTAATCAGAAGCGTGGTCGTGCCGAGCTCGGCATTGACCGCCTGCAGCACCTCCAGAACCTGCCTCCCGGTCGGATAGTCGAGCGCACCGGTCGGTTCGTCGCACAGCAGTACGTCCGGTCGCTTTGCGATCGCTCGCGCAATCGCCACCCGCTGTTGCTCTCCCCCGGACAGCTGCGCAGGGAAATGATCGACCCGGTCGGTGAGCCCGACCCGCCCTAGGGCTTCGACTTCGTCCATCGGTGCGTGGACCAGATCGGTGACCAGACGCACGTTTTCTCTGGCCGTGAGGCTGGCAATCAGGTTGTAGAACTGGAACACGAAGCCGACGTGATTGCGCCGGTACTGCGTCAGGGTCCGGGCGTCGGCACGGGAAAGGTCAAGGTTGCGCCAGGAAAGCCGACCGTCGGTCGGCGTATCCAGGCCGCCCAGCAAATTGAGCAGCGTCGACTTGCCACTGCCCGATGGCCCCAGGAGAACGATCAGTTCGCCCTCGGCGATATCCAGATCGACCTGGGTCAAGGCATGCACGATCCCGGCTCCGGTGACATAGTCCCGGCTGAGGGAGCGCGCGCGAAAGACGGGTGTGGCGGTGGGCGTGGGCGTTGACATTGGGGCGTCGCGCGCCCAAGAGGGGGGCGGCTCAGCCCCGGGCAACGCGCCCGGCGATCATCCGTCCTGGCGAGTCAGTCCGCCTTGAGGGGCAGCAAGGCCGCTTCAGGCGGCGAGCTTGAGCTCGTCGTTTATGAGCCCAGCCTTGAGGGTTTCGAGAAAGGCGAGACAGTGTTCGAGCTGTTCGATCTCGACACCTTCGTCAGGCTGGTGGGCGACCGAGATGCTGCCCGGTCCGCAGACCACGGTCGGAATACCGATCCCCTGAAGAATCCCCGCCTCGGTTCCGAAACTGACCCGTCCGATCTCGGAATGTCCGCACAGGGGCCGAATCGCCTGTGCCAGATAGGTGTTTCCGCGTTCATCGAGCGCCGGCGTGTCAAAGATTTCCTCGAATTCGATGCCACAGTCGGGTGAAACCGCCCGCATTCCGGGGAGCAGCGCGCGCTCACACCAGGCGCGAATGTCGGCCAACAGTTCTGCTGCTGTCATGCCGGGCAGCGCGCGGATTTCAAGCAAGAACTCGCATTCGCGCGCGGTGATGTTGTGCGCGGTGCCACCCTGGATACGGCCGATGTGAACGCTGGTGTGAGGGAACTCAAAACCGTCATGTCGCGCCCGCTCGCGCAGCTGGTCCTGAAGCTTTCGACAGTAAACGACGATCTCGGCGGCGATCTCGACGGCCGACACGCCGCTGTCGCGCAGGGACGAGTGCACTGAATGTCCACGAACCCTGACCTTGTAACCCGCCGCGCCCTTGTTGGCGACGACCACCCTCATCGATGTGGGCTCCCCGATCACGCAGCCGGCCGGTTTGACCGGGGCCTGATCGAGCTGAACGGCCAGCTGGCGCATCCCGCGCATGCTGGTCTCCTCGTCGTAGGACAGGGCGATGTGAATGGGCCGACGCAGTTTCGTTTCCAGGAAACGGGGTGCCTGCTCGACCACACAGGCGATAAAGCCCTTCATGTCGGCTGAGCCGCGCGCATGCAGCACGCCGCCTCGCTCTGTGAGCGAGAAAGGATCGGTCTGCCACACCTGACCGGCCACCGGTACTACGTCGGAGTGACCCGACAGCATCAGGCCGGGGACATCGACCGGACCGATGGTGGCGAGGAGATTGGCCTTGCCCTTCTCTTCGCCGTGCTGGATCTGAATCGAGACGCCGGGTCGATCCAGGCGGTTGGCGACCCATTCGATCAGCTTGAGGTTGCTGTTGATGCTGGTGGTGTCGAAGGCGACCAGAGTGCGCAGTGTTTCGATGGTTTGATGCAGGCTCATGGAGATCTCGGCAAGGCATTGGCGAAAGGTTTCTCGGCATTGTCCGCGAAACACACTACCATTACAGGGTTTTGCAGGGTTTTGGCTGATTTTCCCTCATGCGAGGCTGCCCATGAATGCTCCGGACAAACTTTCCCTCTCGGTGCCCCAGGATCAGGACCTCTCGGCATGGTGGATGCCGTTCACCGCGAATCGTCAGTTCAAATCGGCCCCGCGCATGCTGGTGGGCGCGAGCGGCATGTTCTATCGGGCTCAGGATGGCCGGGAAGTGCTTGATGGCACCTCGGGGCTGTGGTGTGTCAATGCGGGTCATGGCCGCCAGGAGATCGCCGATGCGGTCGCCCGGCAGGTCAGCACGCTCGATTTCGCCCCCTCGTTTCAGTTTGGCCATCCGATCGGATTCGAGTTTGCGCGTCGTTTGATCGAAATCGCACCCGACGGATTCGGCAAGGTCTTCTTCACGAATTCGGGCTCCGAGGCAGTCGACACCGCGCTCAAGATCGCGCTCGCCTACCACCGTGCGCGGGGCGAGCCGCAACGCACCCGGCTGATCGGACGGGAACGGGGTTATCACGGCGTCGGTTTCGGAGGTATTTCGGTCGGTGGCATCGTCGCCAACCGCAGAGCGTTCTCGGGCAACCTGCTGCCGGCCGTCGATCATCTGCCCCATACCCACGACTTGAAGAGCAATGCCTACTCGCGAGGCCAGCCGCAAACGGGTGCGCATTGGGCCGACGAGCTCGAACGTCTGGTCGCACTGCACGGTGCGGACACCATCGCTGCAGTCATCGTCGAACCCGTGGCCGGTTCGACCGGCGTGCTGGTGCCGCCCGTCGGGTATCTGCAGCGCCTGCGGGAACTGTGCACCCGGCACGGAATTCTGCTGATCTTCGATGAGGTGATTACCGGTTTCGGTCGCTTGGGTTCACCCTTTGCGGGCCACCACTTTGGCGTCTTGCCCGATCTGTTCACAACGGCCAAGGGCATCACCAATGCCACCGTGCCGATGGGGGCCGTGTTTGCTCGAGACGCCATCCACGACGCCTTCATGCAGGGCCCCGATCACCTGATCGAGCTTTTCCATGGGTACACCTATTCCGGCCATCCGCTCGCCTGTGCGGCCGGTTTGGCGACCCTCGACATCTACCAGCGGGAGGGCCTGCTGACGCGCGTCGCCGATTCCGGCATTGCTGAAGCTTGGGCCGACGCGGTGCACTCGCTTCGCGGCCTGCCGCACGTGATCGATCTGCGCAACATCGGCTTGATCGGTGCGATCGAGCTCGAGCCGCGTACCGGAGCGCCGGGGGCCCGGGCGTTCGATGCAATGCGGGCTGCATTCGAAGCCGGTCTCATGATCCGGGTGACCGGAGACATTATTGCGCTGTCCCCGCCCCTGATCATCGAAGCGTCGCATATCGACCGTATCTTTACGACGCTCGAGCGTGTGGTGCGCGGGCTTGCTTGAGTTAGGGTCTACGCTGGGTCATAGGCTTAATGCTTTTTTTGAATTAAGGAATACTTTTAAAGTATTTCCAATCATGAAGACCTTCCCGCAGACTGCCGGCTTCCCTGGTTCCCACCGGCAATCCTCCCGAGATCTTCAT
>JBIKVK010000064.1:0-14612 GCA_044356835.1 Burkholderiaceae bacterium | reverse complement strand
GGCAATGTCGTACACGTCAGCGGACGCGTCGATCCGCTCTCCGATATCGAGGTGATCAACACCGAGCTTGCCCTGGCCGATCTCGCCACGGTCGACAAGGCCCTGGTCCGTTATTCGAAAGTCGCGCGCGCAGGCGGTGACAAGGAGGCTCAGCGCCTGGTCGCGGTGCTGGAGAAGTGCATGGCCGCACTGAACGAGGCACGCCCCGTGCGATCGATCGATCTGTACGAGGAGGAGAAAGCGGTGATCAAGCCCCTGTGCCTGATCACGGCCAAGCCGCTGATGTATGTCGCGAACGTGCGGGAAGGTGGCTTCCAGGACAATCCTCACCTCGAGGCGGTTCGAGCGCTGGCCGAGCGCGAGGGGTCCATCGTCGTGCCGGTGTGCGCAGCGATCGAGGCCGAGATCGCTGATCTCGATGACGCCGACAAGGAGGTCTTCCTCGCCGATATCGGCATGAGCGAGCCCGGGCTCAACCGCGTGATTCGGGCGGCATTCACCCTGCTCGGACTGCAGACCTATTTCACTGCGGGCGAAAAAGAGGTGCGGGCCTGGACGGTTCGTGTTGGGGCGACCGCGCCTCAAGCCGCAGGCGTGATCCATACCGACTTCGAACGCGGATTCATCCGTGCCGAGACCATTGCCTTCGACGACTACGTCGCCTGCAAAGGCGAAACCGGCGCAAAGGAAAAAGGCAAGATGCGTCTGGAAGGCAAGGACTACATTGTCAAGGATGGCGACGTGATGCATTTCCGGTTTAACGTCTGAGCCCTCCGGCCGTCGACCTTTGATTTTTGATCAGGATTACGCAGCACCATGTCCGCACATCCACCGAGGGGCGATTGTTCAAGCGCCGATATCATCATCGTAGGCGCGGGCGCTGCGGGCCTGTTCTGCGCCCTGGTTGCAGCGCGCCGCGGTGCATCGGTGATCATTCTCGAGCGCGACCTCCACGGCCCATCGAACCTGCTGGTCAGCGGGGGGCTGTTCCCCGGCGCGGGCACCCGATTTCAGCGCGAAGCAGGCGTCGCCGACAGCCCCGAGCAATTCGCAGCCGACGTCACGGCGAAGGCGCAAGGCATTGTCGACCCACCGATTCTGGCCGCAATTGCGCGCAAGACGGCGCCCGCCATTGACTTTCTGATCGACGAAATCGGATTGCCAGTGAAGTGGCTGCCTGATCTGCAGGTGCCGGGCCACTCGGTGCCGCGCATGCACGCCACCCCCAAGGAAAGCGGGCGCGAGCTGCATCAGTTGATGCGCGAGGCCGTCGGTCGCGAAGCGCGCATCCGCGTGGTTGCCGATGCCGAGGGCAGTGGTCTGATCACCGAGGCGGGAGTGGTGGTGGGCGCACAGGCTCGCATCAGCGGTCAGACCGTCGACTTCAAGGCACGGGCGGTGCTGCTGGCCAGTGGCGGCTTTGCAAGCAACCAGGCGATGCTTGCCGAATTCATCCCGGAGATGGCCGGTGCGATGCACATTGGCGCTGGCGCCAACGATGGCTGTTCAGTGATGTGGGCCCGCGCTCTTGGGGCCGATGTCGCCTTCATGCAGGGCTACCAGGGGCAAGGGCATGTGAACCCCGGCGGCAAGACCCGGCTGGGGATGGCCTTGCCGTCCTTGGGGGCCTTCATGGTGAACAAGACGGGCCGACGCTTTGTCGCAGAGGACATCGGCCCCTCGGAGTTGGGCGCATTTGTGCTCGCCCAGCCCGACGGAGTGGCCCTCGAGGTCTTCGACCAGCGTATCCACGAAACCGCCTCACGCCAGGGCCCCTACCGAGAGGCCTGCGAGGCTGGGCATGTCCAAGAGGCCGCCACCCCAGAAGAGTTGGCCCTGCGCTTTGGAATGGATCCCCAGGTGTTTGCAAAGACCTTCGCCGACTTTGCAGACTTCGTCCGCGCAGGCTTCGATCCGGATCAGGGGCGCAAACGCTTCGGGCCGGTTCTTGCCCCCCCTTACCGCGCATCATGGGTGACCGGCGCCCTGGCGCACACCCAAGGCGGGGTCCGAGTCGATACACAGGGACGCGTGGTCAGGCCCGACGGATCACCGATCCTGGGCCTATTCGCCGCGGGCGGCGCCGCGGCCTCGATTTCCGGCATCGGCGGCGCGGGCTATCTGCCGGGCAACGGACTCGCCCAATCGTTCGGGCTGGGTCTGATGTGCGGCGAGCAGATGGCCGCGGCCGCCCGAGCGATTACTGCTCGTTCTTAGCACCGGAAATATCGACCGCGCGCTTGAATTTCACCATCTCGCGCTGGTGAAAAGCGGTGGTCTGCGCGGGGGGCGTTCCATATGCGGTCGCTCCCATCGTCCCGAGCTTGTCGAGCACATCCGAGGCTTCCAGGGCGCGCTTCACATGGGCCGCCATACGGTCAACGATTGGCGAAGGCGTACCCGTGGGCGCAAAGAGCACGACCCAGGCCGCGGCATCAAATCCAGGATAGGTCTCCGAAAGCGCGGGGACGTCGGCGAGCGAGGCCGCACGCTTTTCTGAGGTCACCGCGATCGGCCGGATCGAGCCCGCACTCAGGTGGCCGGGCAGAGAGGGCAGACCCTCCACCGCCAGTTGCACCTCGCCACCAATCAGCGCCTGGATCGCCGGAGCACCCCCTCGGTAGGGGATATGGGTCATCTGCAGCTTGGCCTCGGAGCGAATGAGCTCCATCACCAGATGCGAGGTCGAACCGCGGCCTGAGGACGCGTAATTCACCTTGCCCTGCTGTGCGTTGACCCAGGCGATCAGCTCGGCCACGGTCTTGACCGGCACCTTCGGATTGACCACGAGCACCTGGGGGAACGACACCAGGTGCGACACGGGCACGAAGTCCTTGATCGCGTCATAGGGCAGCGAATCAAAGAGCGCCGGATTGATCGCCATCGTACCGGGCGAGCCCACCAGGAAGGTGTAACCATCGGGCTTTGCACGGGCAGCAACCTCGGTGCCGATATTGCCGGAGGCGCCGGTACGATTTTCGATGACGAACTGCTGACCAACATCCTTGGACATCCGGTCAGCGAGCAGACGCGCGACGACGTCGACTGCGGAACCGGCCGCAAACGGGTTGATCATCCGAACCGGTCGATTGGGCCATTCCTGGGCGGCCACCGGCGCCGCAACGGCGCCCAGACCAGCGACGGCCAGAGCGTTTAGAGCCAGCGCTCCGAAGGTTCTGCGGGTCAACGGCATGACAGACTTCCTCTCCAAACGGGTTGAGCTTGCTGCGGGTTTCGGCGCGGGACGAACGCCCCGTCAAACCGAGACGTCAGATTGTCGCTGATCCCATGGGCGTTCTTGGTCAAGCCCCTGTTCTCGTGAGCGTCAGTGCGACGCTTCGGATACGGTAAAGTGTCGGCTGGAGCAGTTAATTGCGCAGTCGCAGGAAGCGTCAAGATGCTTGAAGTGGTTCGCTTCGATTCGCCGCTCGGGCGCATGGTCGCCGTCGGCTCAAACGCATCCCTGCGCGGGCTCTACTTTGCCGGCCAGCGTCATCTGCCCGACCTGTCGGGCCTGCCGGCCCAGGGGCGCAGCCTGCTGTTGCATCGGGTGCGCAAACAGCTCGACGAGTACTTTGAGGGACGTCGTCAATCCTTCGATCTGCCGCTCGAGCACGAGGGCACGCCACTGCAGCAGGCCGTGTGGCTGGCTCTCGCGAGCATTCCCTTCGGCGAGACGCTCAGCTACTCCGCGCTCGCCCAACAAGTCGGACGACCCCGTGCTGTCCGCGCAGTCGCACAGGCGGTCGGACGCAACCCTTGGCTGATCGTACGCCCCTGCCATCGAGTGCTGGGATCCGGTGGGGCACTGACAGGCTTTGCAGCCGGCCTTGAGCGCAAAGGCGCGCTGCTCGCGCACGAGGCACGAACCTTGTCGCGCCCCGCGCGATCGGGTCAGCCCTGAGCGAGTCTGACCCGGGTCAGAGCCATCCCGGCGGCGGCCTGAGTCGGTTCGACCACAGGCACACCCAACGCATCTTCGAGCGGTTTACGGTACTGGGCCATGCCCGCGCACCCCATCACCACGACATGGGCACCGTACTCGGTCACCAGGCGACGACCGGTATCGATCAACCGCGAACGGGTGCGCCCAGCATCGCTCAACTCGGTCACCTGAAGTCCGACGGGAAGTTCGGCCGCGAGCCGGTCCGTCACACCCATGGCGCCCAGGTATCGAAGATGTCGAGGAATGGAAGCCGGGAGAATCGCGATCACGCCGAAGCGATGGCCGAGCGTCAACGCCGTGAGCACGCCGCATTCTGAAATGCCCAGCACCGGTTTAGGGGTGACTTCGCGGGCACTGTGCAGGCCAGGGTCACTGTAGCAGGCGATCACATAGGCCGAACAGTCGCTGCGCCGCTCGATCAGGGCGCACAGCGGTGCAATCACCGAATCGACATCGCGTTGCGACTGGATGCCCGGGGGGCCTTCGGCCAGGGTCACACATTCGAAGCTTGGACCTCCGGACAGGCGCAGGGGCTCGAGCGCCCGGTCGATCCCTTCGGTCACGGCGACGGTCGAATTTGGATTGATCACCAGGATGCGTGGGTTACTCATCGCTTATCCTTTCCGATTCGTTCGGAACACAGGTTTGTTGTCAGGGTCAACGAATGCTGACAGCCTGTCGCTCGTAACGCGATAGCAAGCGCACCACCGGCCAGAGCAAGATCAGATACAACAGGCCAGCTGCAATTACCGGCGAAGCATTGTAGGTGACCGACTGCACCTGGCGTGCCGCATAGAGCAGCTCGGGGAGCGCGACGACACTTGCAATCGAGGTGAGCTTGACCACCTCGAGCGTATTGCTCACCAGATCCGGGACAACATTGCGGATCGCCTGCGGTACAACCACCCAACGCAAGCTCTGCCAACGGGTGAGGCCGGTCGAACGAGCCGCCTCGGTCTGCCCGCCCGGCACCGACTCGATACCGGCCCGCAATATCTCGCCGTAATAACTGGAGGTGTTGAGCAAGAACGCGATCGCTACCGCCACGAAGGGTGACGGCTTGAAGCCGAGAAATGGCAGGCCGAACGCGATGAAGAGCAGCAGCACCAGCGGGGGAAAGGCGCGAAACAGGTCGGTATAGATGATCACCGCCCAGCGCAGCGCGCGACTGCGTGCGGTCGACGCAAGGGCCAGCGCCATACCCCCGGCAAAACCGAGCGGGATCGCCACCAGGCACAGCGCAAGCGTCATCAAGAGCCCTTGCCCCAGGTAGGGCAGCGACTGACGCAAAATGTCCAGGTTGAAAAAACCGTCGATCAGGGCGTTCATGAGGATAAGGATCAGCGCTTCCAGGCGAAACGGGTTTCAACCCAGCGCCCCAGCCAGACCAGCGGGATAAAAAGAATCAGGTAGGCGATCGCGCCCAGCGTAAGGGGCGATGGGTTGTAGGAGAAGGAATACCCAGCCTGTGCCTGATAGAGAATCTCGCCCACCGCCACCACCGACGCAAGCGCCGTGTTCTTGGTGATGACAATGGCGCGACTGGTGAGCGGGGCCACCGTCAGCCGCAGCGCCTGGGGCAGGATCACCCGTCGCATGGTTTGCGAAAAATTGAGCCCGGTCGACCGGGCCGCCTCCCACTGACCGCGGGGCACAGAGAGGATGCCCGCCCAGACGATTTCCTCGGCAAAAGCCGCCAGAACCAGAGACAGGCCGAGCCAGGCCGACACAAAGCCGGAGAACTTGATACCGACTGTCGGCAAGGCAAAATAAATAATGATCAGGATCACCAAGGCCGGCAAGGCCCGAAATACATCGGCAAAGAGAACAATGAATGCATTGAGCACGCGGATTCGAAGCGCACGCAGCACGGCAAGGACAAATCCGATCGTCAAACCCGTTGTCACGACAACCAATGCCAGCAGGATGGTCAGCCCCATACCCTCGATGATCTTGGGGGCGTACTGCGCCATCACCTGCACGTTGAAAAAAGTATCAACCAGTCCGCTCATCACCAGCGCCTGCGGTTAACGGTGCTCGACACTGGCGACAAAGTCGCGGATGCGCGGCCGCGCTTGGGGACCAAAGATGTGGTCGGGAGGCCCCTGATCGACGATCGCTCCGGATTCCATGAAGACGACCCGATCAGCCGCTCCGCGGGCAAACCCCATTTCGTGACTGACCACCATCATGGTCATCCCGGTCGAACGCAGCTCGCGCAGCACGGCCAGCACGCTGCCCACGAGCTCGGGATCGAGCGCCGAAGTGGGCTCGTCAAAGAGCACAATGGCCGGCTCGAGCGCAAGCGCCCGGGCAATCGCGACCCGCTGCTGCTGACCGCCCGACAGTTCGGCTGGGCGGGCCTGCGCCCGCTCGGCGAGCCCCACCTTGCGCAGCGCCTCGATCGCCTGGGTATGAGCCAGATCGCGAGGTCGCTTGAGCACATGGATCAGCGCCAAGGCCACATTGTCGCGAGCGCTCAGGTGCGGATACAGATTGAACGACTGAAACACCATGCCAATGCGCCGGCGCATGGCATTCAGATCGGTCGAAAGCGAGAGGATGTTTGCGCCCTCGAACCAGATCTCACCGGAGCTGGGCTCTTCGAGTCGGTTGCAACAGCGCAGCAAAGTCGATTTGCCGGAACCCGAAGGGCCGATGACGAACACCAGCTCGCCTCGGGCCACCGAAAGATCGATGCCCTTCAGCACCTCGGTGGTGCCGAAGGACTTCCGCAGCGCCCTGATTTCGAGCAGGGGCGCGCCAGCGTCGGGCATCACTTGCACTGGGGCGAGTGGGCCGTCGAATCGTAGCCAGGCATACCGGGCACGCCATAGCCGGCATAGGTCGTCACGGCAGCCGAGTTCGGGCCAGGCTTGGTGCCGAACCATTTCTCATGAAGACGGGCAACCGTGCCATTTCGTTTCAGGCATTCGATCGCCGCGTCCACCGAGTTCCGAAGCGCAGTGTCGCCCTTGCGGAACACCGCCGCCCAGACCAGTCCCTCGTCGATCACCAGGGTGGTCACCTGAAGCTTGCCCTTGTTGCGAAGCGCCGCATAGGCGGCCACGGTGTTGCCGCCCAGCGTGGCGTCAGCGCGTCCCGACAACACCGCCTGGACCGCATCGGAATTGGTGGGATAGGACTCGGATCGAAAGCCGTACTTGGCAGCATTGTCGCTCAGCCACTTGTCATATGCCGAACCCTTGTTCGAGGAGATCGTCTTGCCTTTCAGATCGTCGAGGGTCTTGAGATCGGGTTTGCCGGCGGGCACGAGGAACTGGTAGTAGGTGTTCAGGTAGCCCTCGGTAAAAAGCAAATTGTTGGCGCGCTCCGGAGTCACCGTGGTGGGTGCTCCGACGAAATCGATCTTGCCCGCATTCATGGCGGGGATGAGGCCCGAGAACTCGGCCGAGTGAATGTCGATCTTGCGTCCAAGCTGCCTGCCGATCTCGGCAATCAGATCGATGTTGAAGCCTTCGACCCCACCGCCGAGCTTGGGCATGGCGTGGGGCGCGAAGGTGCCATCGACACCAGCGAGCAGGGGCTTGTCCTGGGCGATCGATGCCGCCGAAAGCGTGCCGGCAGCAAGCACGAACATTGCCTTGAGAGCGATCTTCTTCATGTCATCTCCTCATTGGATAAAACGGCCCGATGGCCGACTGGGTTCGACAAAATCGACAGCAAACTGCGTGCCCGGAACAGAGCAGCGGGCCCCTCAGGCGTTGGCGGGCGTGACCTCCGCGCCCACCCGTTCGATCAGGATCCGGTAATGTTCGGGGCGGCGGTGGGCCGCATAGTTGAACATCGTACGCTTCAGGTCCTGGGCCAGATCCAGGTCCGCATCAAAGCTGATCAGCTCGTCGCCCTCACTGACCGTCTTTGCAACGATTTCCCCGGTGGGCGCCACGATCACCGAATGCCCGAACATTCGGTATCCGTCCTCGAAACCGCATTTGGCGGTCTCGACCAACCAGCAGGCATTCATGAACGCCATGGCCTGCGCCATGATCAGATGGTGATGCACGCGCAGCGCCGGCGGCTCTGGATAGTGGAGATTTTCAGTGGGCGTGTTGAATCCCAGCGTGATCAGCTCGGCGCCTTGGAGGGTCAAGGCGCGAAACGCCTCGGGCCAGCGCCGGTCGTTGCAGATGAGCATGCCTAAAATGGCCTCGTTCATCCGCCAGGTTGAAAATCCGAGATCGCCGACTTCGAAGTATTTCTTTTCCAGATGCTGGAAGGCCGCCTGGGGCTTGTGATCAGCATGGCCGGGCAGGTGGACCTTTCGATAGCGACCGATGATCTCACCCGACGGCGCCACCAGGATGGCGGTATTGAAACGGCGCGTCTGCCCCGCCTGCTGAGTCAGTTCGGCATAGCCCAGGTAAAAGCCGATCCCGTAGCGGCGCGCATCATCGAACAGAGGCTGGGTCAGAGGCGAAGGCATCGAAGCCTCAAAGAAACGATGATCGACTTCGCGCTGATCCTCAAACCAGTAACGCGGAAAAAACGTCGTGAGCGCGAGCTCCGGAAAGACCACAAAGCGCACGCCTCGGGCGTGGGCCTGGGCGAGCAGCGCGCGCAAGCGGTCAACCGCATGCTCGCGCGTGTCGGCCAGATGAATGCCGCCCATTTGTGCGGCTGCAATGTGCAGAGTGCGGCTCATGGTTGAATGCCCCACTGGTCGAGCTGCGCCATTTCAGGAATCCGGGCGCCGGAGGGAATAGTGGCATCGGAACGCTCGCGGGCGAGGAAACGGCCGCGGCCACGCCGGGCTGCGATCTCTCCGGGCGCATCGATCTGATCGATGATCAGTTCGCCCCGCGACCACACCCGGATCGGCCAGCCCTTGAGGCTTCGGCCCGCGTAGGGCGTATAACCGGTGTTGTCATGCAGCAGAGCCGCATCCACCTTGACGTCACGGTTGGGATCCCAGAGCGCAAGATCGGCATCAGCCCCCACCGCGATGCGGCCTTTCTGGGGCAGTCCGTAGATCTCGGCATGACGGGTGGCGGTCAGCATGACGAACTCGGGCAAGCTGATGCGTCCCGTGCCCACCCCGTTCGAGTAAAGAAGCGGCAATCGCAACTCCAGACCCGGAACGCCATTGGCCATTTCCTTGAAGGTGGTCTTTTCACCCTTGGGCAGCTTTCCGCTGGCGTCGTAACGGTAGGGCGCATGGTCGGACGAGTAGACCGCGAGAGCGCCATCCTTCAAGCCTCGCCAGCACGCCTCCTGGGCGGCTTCGTCGCGCGGCGGCGGCGAGCAACAGAACATGGCTCCCTCGAGCCCGCGGTCGATGTCCTTGGCCGTGAGAAAAAGATACTGCGGGCAGGTTTCACCGTAGACCTTGACGCCACGGGCGCGCGCTGCACGAATGGCCTCAACGCCCTCGATGGTGCTGACATGAACGATCAGAATCGGTGTGTCGACGACCTCGGCCAGTGCAATCACCCGATTGATCGCCTCCGCTTCTGACGACCGAGTGTGGCAGATGGCGTGATAGCGCGGCGCAACATGACCTTGGCCGGTCAGCCGACCCGCCAGCCAGCTGATGATGCCGTGATTTTCAGCGTGAACCATCACCAGCGCGCCGTGCTGTCGGGCCGTAGCGAGCACCTCGAGGATCTGTTCGTCATGCAGCCGCATGCGGTCGTAGGTCATGAAGATCTTGAACGACCGCAGGCCGGTCTCGATCGCAGCCGGCAAATCGCGGGCAATGGTCTGTTCGTCCGGATTGGCGACGATCAAATGAAAGCCGTAGTCGATCACCGCCTTCTCGGCCGCACGACGATGATAGTCAGCAAGCACCTCCGGGATGTGATCGGTGCGGTGTTGGGCGCAAAACGGAATGACCGTGGTCGTCCCGCCAAATGCGGCCGATACCGTCGCCGAATGGAAGTCGTCTGCACACATGATGCCAAACGACGAAACCTGCTCGATGTGGCAGTGGCTGTCGACGCCGCCCGGCATCAGCAAAAGCCCCCTGGCATCGATCTCGCGCTGCGCACCGCCGGGCAGCGACGGCGCAAGCGCAGCAATCCGCTCCCCCGAGATCGCTACGTCGGCCTCGACGCACCCGCTCGCGTTGACGACCGTTGCGCCGCGGATGATGGTGTCGTAAAGCATGGATTCCAGTCTCCCGTCGTATGGTGCGCACCGAGGTGCGCCCGGGTCGTTCGCGATCGGATGCCTGACGTGCCGAGGCCTCAGGGCCGATCGGGGAAATCGGTCAGCGCCCTCGCAGCGTCGCGAGCTTGCTTGCGATGCGCGCCATCATCCGATCGAGATCGGCCATCTCCGCGGCATTGAGCGACACCCCCGGGGCACGCACCCGGGCACTTGCGATCGCCCCCCTGCGCCTGAGAATTTCCTTGCGCCAGGCGAGCGAAACGCCCGCCTGGGTCTCGTATCGAACGAGCGGCAGATAGATTTCGAAAAGATCGTCGGCGAGGTCTCGGTTGCCCGCCTGCATCGCCCGATAGACCTCGGTCAGCATCTCGGGGTAGGCGACTCCGGTCATCGGGCCATCGGCCCCCCGTTCAAGCTCCAGGGGATAGAACAGACCGTTGTTGCCCACAAGGATGGAGCTGCGGCGCTGGCCTTTTGCTTCGAGTTCGCGGATCCGCGCGATCTTGGTGAGGCCAGGACAGTCCTCCGCCTTGAGCATGACCACTTGAGGCAGCTCGGCAACGATCCGGCTAAACACCGGAACCGACATGTAGGCCCCCGTCACCGCAGGATAGTCCTGGAGGCAGACCGGAGTGTCCGGACCGAGAGCCCTGCAAGCGCCCGAAAAAAACGAGAAGAACTGCTCGTCATGCTTGACCGAGGCCGGCGGTGCAACCATCACTCCTGCTGCGCCCGCGTCCATGGAGGCCCGCGCAAGCGACACCATAGGGTCGAACGCAGGAGCGGAGACGCCCACGATCACCGGGATGCGGCCTGCCACGCGATCGATGAAGCGTCGCATGACCGCGACCGACTCCTCTGCGGAAAGCTTCTGGGCTTCCCCCATGATGCCCAGAATCGTGAGGCCGTCGATCCCGAAGCTCATGTAGAAGTCGGTCAGGGTGTCGATACTGGAATAGTCGACTTCACCGCGATCCGTAAACGGGGTGGCGGCGATCACGAAGACGCCGCGGGTCTGGGTATTGATGAGCGTAGTCATAGGATGATTATGCCCTGATCTGCTGCCCAAGGAAGAGCCTCCGGGCTGGGCTATGATGGAATGGAACTCTCGTCCCTGCGCGCCGACCGAACCGCGCGCTTGCGGGCGAAGCCCTCCCAAGCCGAGCGAGGCGTCCCTCATCATGACCTACGATCCGACCGCCCTGCCGAATTCCTCTTCGGTGCCCCGGCCCCACTCGAGGCCCGCTCGTGACCGGGCCGCGCCCGCCGGGAGTCGATCCCGAGCTGCACAGGCCCCCGCATGGGCAGCACTCGTCGTCCTGTGGCTCGCCTTTGACAGCGCGCCCGTGCTCGCGCAGGACCACCGTGAAACGGGGGCCGTCTTGAGTCAGGCGCGCGAGGCCGCCCAGGCAGCCGCTGCCCAGGCTTCGCGAGCGGCTCGTGCCCTGCTCGAGCCTCCGATCCTGTCGCTGTCTGCCACTGCATCGCGGGAGGTCGCCAACGACCGGATGGTGGTCCTGCTCTTTGCCGAGCGGGAAGGTCGCGATGCGGGCGCGGCCCAGGCAGCGGTCAACGCACTGATGGCTCCTGCCCTTGAGCGGCTCAAACGGGCCGATCCGGCGGTCGAATTAGAGACGAGCGGCTGGCGGACCTGGCCGGTCAGCCTCGACGGGCAGATCAAAGCATGGCGATCCAGGGCTTCGGTCCGCGTCCAGGCCGCGCCGTCGGAGGGCTTTGCCACACTCTTGAGCCAGGTGTCGAACGAGCTGGTCATCGAATCGCTCCGCCACGAATTGAGCCGAGGGGGACGTGAACGCGCCGAGGCCGAACTCCTCGCCGAAGCGGCCCAGCGCTTTCAGGAGAAAGCCCAGGCAGGGGCACGGGCGCTCGGCTATCGCGAGGCCACACTTCGTTCGGTGAGCCTCAATAATGCGAGTTCCGTCCTCCCCTTACCGGTTGCTCGGGCCGCGCTCGGTGCTACTGCGGTTTCCGGCGCGATGCCGATCGCATCGGCCGAGGGCAGTACCACCGTCACGGTCA
The DNA here is from genome assembly GCA_044356835.1 of Burkholderiaceae bacterium. Taxonomy (GTDB): domain Bacteria; phylum Pseudomonadota; class Gammaproteobacteria; order Burkholderiales; family Burkholderiaceae_E; genus SYIM01. The sequence continues at coordinate 2,494 of JBIKVK010000064.1, read as the reverse complement.
CTCTGGAAGGTGCTGTGTGGTTAGGAAAGTGAGCGCTCAGCCGGGCACACGCTCGCCCGCAACGAGATGGGTCAAGAGCCTGTCCTGGGCGTGGCGGGCAGACGGCCGTCCGGAAGCCGGCTGGCGCGCATAGCTACCCTGGGCATCCATCAGCCAGGCGCCTTCATGGCGCTTCAGGTGCACCGAAATCGCCTCCCGGATGACTCGCGCCCTGAGGTCTTTGCGGCGGATCGGAAAAGCCACTTCGACCCTGCGCAACAGATTGCGGTCCATCCAGTCGGCCGATGACAGCCAGACCTGGGGATCGCCGTCGTTTCCGAACACATAGACGCGGCTGTGCTCGAGAAAGCGTCCGACGATGGAGCGGACGCGGATATGGTCTGACAGCCCGGGCACCCCGGGCCGCAGGGCACAGACGCCGCGAACGATCAGATCGATCTTCACTCCGGACTGACTCGCCTCGTAGAGGGCCTCGATCACGCTTTCGGACAGCAATGCATTGATCTTGGCCGCCACATAGCCCGGGCGGCCCGAGCGCGCGAGATCGGTCTCGCGGCGAATCGATGCGAGCACCAGGTCGAGCAGATCGAAGGGTGCCTGTCTAAGGGCCTGCAAACGGCCCCGCTCGCCCAGCCCCGTCAGGCGATGAAAGACTTCATGGACGTCCGAACACAGATCGGGATCGGTCGTGAAGAGTCCGAAATCCTCATAGAGGCGCGCCGTGCGCGGGTGGTAGTTGCCCGTTCCGAGGTGGACATAGCGACGCAGGACCAACGCGCCTGATTCGTCCGCCTCCCGCCTGAGGACCAGCGACATCTTGGCATGGGTCTTGTGGCCCACCACGCCATAGACGACGTGCGCACCCACCTCGGCGAGCCGGGCAGCCCAGTTGATGTTGGTTTCCTCGTCAAAACGCGCCATCAACTCGACCACCACCGTGACTTCCTTGCCCGCGCGCGCCGCCTCGATCAGCGCCTGCATGAGGGCAGAATCGGCACCGGTCCTATAGACGGTCTGTTTGATCGCGACAACGCTGGGGTCGCGCGCAGCCGCGAGCAGAAAGCGCATCACCGGGGCAAAGGACTGGTAGGGGTGATGCAGCAAAATGTCGCGCTTGCGAATCGGCGCAAACGGATCTTCAGCATCCCGCAGCTCGGGTGGGATTGCCGGCTCGAACGGCGGATACTTCAGATCGTCTCGATGGGTCAGCTCGATGATCTGCTGCAGGCGGACCAGGTTCACCGGGCCTTGAACCGGGTAACAGTCGCGGCTCAAGAGATCGAATTCATGCCGCAGCCTGGAGAGCAGATGGGACGGCGTTCCAGCCGACACTTCAAGCCGAACCTCATCGCCAAAGTTGCGCTGCAGAAGCTCCCCCTTGAGCGCCTCTCGCAGATCCGTCACTTCCTCGTCGTCGACGAACAAATCGCTGTTGCGCGTCAGGCGAAACTGATGGATTTCCCTCAGGATCATGCCCGGAAAAAGCTTGTGCATGAAGCCCAGCATGATCGAACTGAGCAGCATGAAGCCGTGGGGTACGCCCGCGACCTCGGGCGAAACGGCGAGCACCCGTGGCAGCGCCCTCGGGGCCTGAACGATGGCGACATCGGCGCGGCGGCCAAAGCGATCTTCTCCTTCGAGCTCCACGATGAAGTTGAGGCTCTTGTTCAGAATCCTCGGAAAGGGATGGGCGGGATCCAGAGCGATCGGCGTCAGCAGCGGTTCGACCTGTTCATCGAAAACGCCTTCGGCCCACTGCCTCTGCTGCGGCGTCCAGTCGGGGCTGACCAGAATCTTGATGCCCTGCTCGGCGAGCGCGGGCAGCACTGAGGTGTTGAGCAACTGGTACTGGGTCTCGACCAAGCGTGCGGCCGAAGCGGCAATCGCATTGAGCGACGCATCGATCGAGGCATCATGCCGGCCCAATCGGACGCGCTGCTGAAGCTCGGACACCCGAATCTCGAAGAACTCGTCGAGGTTGCTACTCACGATCGTGATGTAACGCAGCCGCTCGAGAGCCGGCGCGCCCTCGTCCGCGGCCATCGAGAGCACCCGCTCGTTGAACTTGAGGATGCCCAGCTCCCGATTGAGCAGGCGCGGCTGGGCCGGATCGATATCGTCCATGACTGAAGTGTTGGATCGCAACATGACGCCACGATGACAGCGTTCGATGGGGTCTTGGGAGATGCCATACTTGCGGCCGTGATCAATCCGGAACCCCCCTCGTTTCGCCATGGCGGCTAAATCGCTGCTCGCTGCAATCGACCTCGGCTCGAACAGTTTCAGGCTGCTCATCGGGCAAGCGCACGGCCTGGAAGCGAGCCCCGGTTTCAAGACCATCGACAGCGTCAAGCGAAGCGTCCGCCTTGCGGCCGGTCTGGATCGAGCGGGTCGGCTGGACGCGGATTCGCAGCGCCGGGCACTCGAGGCCCTGGCCCTCTTTGCGGAACGGGTGCGCTCATTTGCGCCGGATGCCGTGCGGGCGGTCGCCACG
>JBIKVK010000381.1:0-2960 GCA_044356835.1 Burkholderiaceae bacterium | reverse complement strand
GGGCTGATGCTGTCCCTGAGGGCGGCACCTTTCATGCCGATCCCTTCACGCTCGGGGTGGCCTCGGGTTCGCCGCTGCCGAATTCGGTGGTGCTCTGGACCCGGCTCGCAACCGATCCACTTGCGGTCGAAGGTCTGGGGCGACAGCAATGGATGGTCCGTTGGGAGTGCGCCGAGGATCAGGCCTTCAGGCGGATCGTTCGGCAAGGCCTCGCACGGGCGCATCCGGACCGTGGCCACAGTGTCCACGTCGAGGCCGCCGGTCTGCAGCCCGGTCGTGAGTACTGGTATCGATTCCGGGTCGGCACGGGTGACTCTGTGGTGACTTCACCGATCGGGCGCACCCTTACGGCTCCGCCCGAGGATCAGATGCCGCGCGAGTTCCGCTTTGCCTTTGCTTCGTGTCAGCAATACGAGCAGGGCTGGTATGCAGCCTGGCGCCATATGCATGATGAATTTCCCGATCTGGTGGTGTTTCTGGGGGACTACATCTACGAGAGCAGCTGGGGACGAAATCGCGTGCGAGCCCACGGAAGCGGCGAGACGCATACCCTCGCCGACTACCGGGCGCGCTATGCGCTGTACCGCTCGGACCCCGAGCTCAAGCGGATGCATGCGGCAGCGCCCTGGCTGGTCACCTGGGACGATCATGAGGTCGATAACGACTATGCCCGCGACCAGGCGGAAGATCTCGCGGCCGGGTTCCTCGAGCGGCGTGCAGCCGCCTACCAGGCTTTTTTCGAGCACATGCCCCTGCGTGAACTGGCCCGGCCCCAGGGCGCGTCGATGCAGCTCTATTCGCATCACCGCTTTGGACGGTTGGCCGAATTCTTCGTTCTCGACGACCGCCAGTATCGGGACTATCAGGCTTGCCCTCGTCCCGGGCGGGGCGGCTCGCGCTCAGTCAGCGACTGTGCCGAGCGCCTCGATCCCGGCCGTACGCTCTTGGGCTTCGATCAGGAGCGCTGGCTGGCTGCTGGCTTCAAAGCGAGTCGGGCGCGCTGGAATGTGATCGCCCAGCAGACGCTTTTTTCAAAGGCCGATATGCTGCCCGGGCCTGGTGAGCGATTCTGGACTGACGGATGGGACGGCTATCCCGCGGCGCGCAGACGTCTCACAGACTCGATCTTGGAGACCCGCTTGTCCAACCCCCTGATCATTGGCGGGGACGTTCATGCTCATTGGGTCTGCAATGTTCATGAAGACTTCGATCGACCTCAGTCACGGGTGATCGCCACCGAATTCTGCGGTACGTCGATCACCTCGCAAGGTCGGCCTCAGTCGCAGATTGATCGCACCCGCACCGAGAATCCGCACGTTCTGCTGGCCGATGCGACCCGACGGGGCTATGTGTCGGTCAGGCTCGGCTCGGACGTCTGCGAGACCAGACTTCGCGTCCTCGACGACGTCACCGACCCCGCGACCGCTGTCCGGACCCGCGCGGTGTTCGTGGTTGAGCATGGCCGTCCGGGCGCCCAGGCCGCGTGAGGCGGCCGCCCGATGGCCGATCGAGTCCAATGACGCGCCGCAACTTGCCCGTTTTCGGATCAGGTTCGGGAGCCCGGGGGTCGAGGACCACCGTGGCGCATGCCCCTTGCAAGGCTAGCCAGTGGCCGATCCGCTGTTCAAGCGCCTGCCAGACCGTCTGACGCTCGTCCGGAGGGCAGGTCTGCAGCCGGATCGAAAGTCGATTGGCCGCAGTCTGTTCGACCTGGAAACATCCAACGCTGCTGTGCTCTTCGATCAAGGCTTCGAGTGCGAGCGGCAAGATGGCGACCGGTCGGCCGCGGGTATCAGGCAGGTGAAGCACTTCGTCGTTGCGACCAATGACCTGCATCCGCGGTAAAGGACATCCGCATTCGCACCGGCCGGGCAGAAGCGTGACGCGGTCGCCGAGCCGGTGGCGCAGAATCGGCTGCACATGATTTGCAAGATTGGTGAGCAGCACATCCGATGAGGGTGTTCCAGGCGGGACGGGACGCATGTGCTCATCGACCGGTTCCAGGATGACCCAGTCGGCGTTCAGGTGCAACACGCCGGCCGGACAGCTCCAGGCAATGTTCATGCATTCCGACGCTCCGTATTCATCACGGACCGGACAATTGAAGGCCTCTTGAAGCACCCGGGCTTGTGACCCGGGCAGCGTCTCCCCGCCCGACATCAGAAGGCTTGGAGCAAGCTTCAGTCGGCCTGCGCGCTTCGCTTCGGCCAGCAACGCGAGCAGGCTCGGATAGCTGGAGATGACCGCGGGTTGCCACGCGTTCAGCCCCTCAACGAGGCGGTCGATCGGGTCGAGGATCGAGAAGATTCGAGAGGTCAGATTGAGCCAGGGGTGGAGCCTGCGCATGCGTTCCCAGGTCACAACCCCGGCGAAATGCCCCGTCGTGGCAGCCACCATGGCAATCCGGCACCCCCCCAGCATCGCTTGCCAGAGCGGCGTCGCCGCGTGGCCGCAGGCGCTGCGGGCGCTCCAGAGCGCTTCATAGACTGCGAGCGCATCGGGGTCGGAGACAAAGATGCCTGGCATCCCCGAGGTACCTGAACTCGTCCAGATCGCATAGCGGCCGAGGTAGGGTTCGCCAGTGCGCTGTGGATCTGCAAGAAAGCCGCGCACCTCATCCAGCCGGACCCTGGGATCGGTCACCCAGCGATCAAACTCTTGCATCAGTTGATCGCGCTCGGTGATGGGAAGCGATGTGAGAGGAGCATCATCGGGCAAAGTACCCAGGACTTCCCTCATCAAAGATGAGTTTCGACGGGCGTGTGCGACGAGCGTCGTCAATCGCTGTCTTCGAAGGCCCTCGATGTGTGCCGCTCCGGCACCGGTTGCACCCAACACGGATGCGCAGCGGACGCTCCAGCGCAGAGCGTCATCGGCACCCAGCCACAGCGCCGTGAGGGGATCGCCCAACGTGGGCCAGCTGCTTCCGGCTTCGGACTGCGGCAGGCATGAGGTTTTGG
>JBIKVK010000299.1:0-4241 GCA_044356835.1 Burkholderiaceae bacterium | reverse complement strand
ACGCCTCTTCTGGTGCTACTGCTCGGGCGGGGGACGGCGGTGACGCTGTGGATCACCGTGTCGGTGACGTTCTTCCCGGCCTATGTGATGATCGCGCAGGGCATCGCGCAGGTCCCGCGCGCCGCGCTGGAACTGCCGCGCGCCTACGGGGCGAGCGGCTGGCGCGAGTTGCGGCTGGTCACGCTGCCTGCCTCGCTTCCGTGGCTCTTTGCCGCGATGCGGCTGACCGCGCCACGTGCGCTTCTGGGCGTGATGATCGCGGAATGGCTGGCCACGGGGCGGGGATTGGGCAACCTGCTGAACCAATCGCGCGGCTATCTGGATTTCGGCATGATCTGGACCGTGGCGGTGGTGAGCGTGATGCTGTCGGTGGCGCTCTACCTTGCCGCATTGTGGATCGAGCGGCTCGCAATCAGGCGCATCGGCATTGGGCCGGCGAAATGAAGCCGTTGGACATGTGGGGCGGGGATTGCGTCCCGACTTATTGCAGGCTGACCTTGCTGCACGACACGCGCGCAGACGTGCCGGAAAATGTCTTCGGCCCAACGTTGCAGGATGCGAGTCAACGCGGAATGATCCGGCAAGGCTTCGTGCAACCCCTACCGACGAACAAGCGGATCGCGAGGTTGACCCGCGCTTTCCGCGTCAGCCGCGGGTCACAGACAATACCGAGCAGAAAATGCGCGAGCATCAGGCGCACGGCAACCTCTGGATCGATGCCTGAACGGCCGTTGTCGGCGCGGAAGAGCCCGGCAATCCCAATTGGCGGCCAGTTCAGATCAAGAACGCGATCAACCCTCACCAAATTTTCGACGGCCGTGACCAGTTCCCGCAGCGATAGGGTGACGAACCATTCCAGCTGATCGCGCGCCTTCCGACCAGACGTGACCGCCCCAAATCACTGACAACCAAAGTGACGCAGAGGCAGGACACTTCTTCAACAGCCCCCGACGGACGCATCCGGCGTCGACGACTATTGTCTTGGGAAGCGGCCCAAGGATACATTGAAACTTTCATGACGCGGCGCGGCCCTTTTCGGCCGCCTTGGCGCAGGAGCGCGACATGGTCTCTGTTGTTGGCGGCACGCTCGGGCTCTTGCTGGTAGTCGCGTTCTTGTGGCTGTTCCGTGCGATCTTGCGGCTGGAACGACGTGTCATCGACCTCGAAGCGCACCGCTCCCACGCAATGATGAACGGGCCCGGGCGCGTTCCGGACACGTCGGCCGAGGCAGGGCAGTTGCCCGACCCCGCCAAGCCACCGGCCGAAGGCGATCTTCTGCGGAGCGGGGAGACTGAGGCGCAGGCTTCGCCCCACCCGCCCGACGCCCAGCCCGACGCCCCGCCCGTCACACGGCCCAAGGTCCATGCCCATGCCGCAGTGGACGGGGCCGAGGACGGGGCCGAGGACAGCCAGAACCGCCCCGTCGTCTTTCGTCAAGACCGGGTCTCGGCGCTGGCCGGCTGGCTCCTGACCAACTGGATCATCACGGTTTCGGGTCTGTCGCTGGCGCTCGCAGGGCTGTTTCTCGTGCAATACGGGGTTGAGCGCGGCTTTCTGCCACCGAGCCTGCGGGTGATCGCGGCGCTGATCTTCGGCGCGGGGCTGATCGCCGCCGGCGAGTGGATCCGGCGCCGGTTTGGCGATCAGATGGGCGCAACGGCATTCATGCCCGCGATCTTCAGCGCTGCGGGGCTGAGCGTGATCTTCTCCGCAATCCTTGCCGCGCGGCTGATGTATGGACTGATCGGGCCGATACCCACCTTCGTCGGGCTCATGGCGACAGCCATGGTTGCGCTGGTGCTTGGGTGGTTTCATGGTTCCGCACTTGCGGGGATGGGGCTGATCGGCGCTGTCGCGGCGCCGTTCCTGACAGGTGGCGACGCGGACGCGCCCGCGTGGCTCTATGCCTATGTGGCGCTGGTAATCGCGTGTGGGCTCGGCATCGACACGGTGCGTCGCTGGGGGTGGGTGTCGGTGCTGGCCCTGGCCCTCGGCTATGGCGCAGGGGTTTTAATCCAGATGGCGGGCGGAGGCGACACGGGGCTTCTCCTGCTCGTCACGGCGCTCGCAGCGATGGCCGTGACAATCCCGGACCGGGCGCTGATGCCGCGCCATGACGGGGCCGGGGTGATCGAGGCGGTACTGTCTGGGGTCTTGGCGAAGGAGAAACCGCCCGAATGGCCTGCCTTTCCGACACGGCTCGCGGCGGGGGCGGTGGTGGTGTCCGTCGTGCTTGCGGTCGTGACCATGCACAGGGCCGAAGCGATGGTGTCGCTCCTTGCGCTGGGGCTGCTGGCCACGATGGCTGTGGCTGCGGCGATCTGGGCGTGGCGCGCGCCTGCGCTGTCGGACCTCGCACCGATCCCGCTCGCAGGGTTCGTGGCAGGCTTCGTGATCGACGGGATCACCGTGGGGGACCTGAGCTTCGATTTCACTTCTGCGCTGATCTTCCTTCGTCCGCCCGAGACCTCTGCGCCCGACACGCTCGGCGCGATCATCGCGATGGCCTGTGTCATGGCGCTGGCCATGGGATGGCGGGCGGCCGCAGGGGCGGACCGGCCGCGGATGTGGGCGGCGCTGGCGGCGCTCGCGCCGCTCGCGACCGCGATGTCGGCCGAGCTGCTGTGGTCTCCGGCACTCGTGCTGGGCCCATACCCATGGGCGCTGCATGTGATGGCCGCGGCGGTGCTGATGACGTCGGTTGCGCTGATGCAGGCGCGCAGGCGGGTGGCCGACCACTGCCCGCATACCGCCGGCACAGCCTATGCCACTCTGTCAATGCTGTCATTGATCGCGCTTGCCCTGTTCGTGATCCTGACCGAGGGGGCGCTCACGCTGGCGATTGTGGCGGTGATCGTGGCGGCCGCGGCCTTGGACCGGCGTTTCCGCCTGCCGGAGCTGGGCTGGTTCGTGAGTGTGGGCGTCGCGGTCGTGACATGGCGGCTCGCCATGTATCTGATACTCGGAGGCATCCACGAGGCGCCGCTGGCAGAGGTGCTGGCCGTGCATGGCGGGTCGCTGGCGGGGGCGGTGGTGGCGGATTGGATGCTGCGCGACCTGCCCCGCCGTCGCATTCGGGCCGTGCTGGATATCGGGGCGCTCGTCTTCGCGGCCTTTCTGGCCAACGCGGTGATGGCGCGCGCGCTCGAGGGGCTGGTGCCCAAGTTTGGACTGACTTTCTGGTACTCGTCGCTGCAGGCGCTGCCCTGGCTCGCCATGGCCCTCGTTCAGGCGATGCGGATCGAGGCGGGCAATCCGCTGCGAGGATTGCGGCGCGTGCTCTGCTGGCTGGCGGGCCTGTTCTGGCTTGGGGCGATGATCTGGGTCACGGTCTCGGTGCTGCCGGGCTTCGACCCCCTTGTCGAGGTCGCGGGTCCGCCCCTTGCCAACACGCTGGCGGTGGCGTTCCTGCTACCTGCTGCGCTGCTCTTGACGGCGCGTCGGCAGCTGGCGGAACCCCGGTTGCGCTGGATGCTGGGCGGGCTCGGAACGCTCCTGTGCGTGATTTATGCAGGCTTCGAGATCCGCAGCTGGTTCCATGCCGGTCGCGTGGGCGAGAGCGGCGTCACGCAAGGCGAACTTTACGCCTACACCGTCGCGTTGATCCTGACCAGCGCCGCGATGGTCTGGCAGGCTCTGGCCCGACCCTCGGCCGGGTTGCGGCGGGGCGCGATGGCCTTGATCGGCCTGACCATCGCCAAGGTCTTTCTTGTCGACATCTCCGGGCTTGAGGGACTGACGCGGGTTGGTTCGTTTCTGGTGCTCGGGTTGGCGCTTGCGTGGATCGCCTGGCTGAACCGCTGGATCAGCGAGCGCCAAGAGGCACAACGACGTCCTTGACCGGGCGAGAACGCGCGGCGGCCGGGCGGGGGTCCACATCGCTTTTCGTGCGGCACGGGCTGGGCGGCATGCCTGCGGCCTTGCTGCCGCCGAGCTACACCGCGGCGGGGGGAGGATCCGTTGCAGCGGTCAGCAGGCGAGCCTGCGATCTCTGACCGCATCGGACGACGCGGCGTCATCTGCGATCCGCGCGACGTCGATCGCAACAGGCGCACCATCGCAGTCTGCGCACCGGACGGCGCCGATCTCAGCGCCTTGCCGATGCGCGAAGGCTGGGCGGACCGATCCGCGGCGCTGCGCTCATGTGCTTTGGCTGGCTGTCGCATCCCGCGAGGTTGCAGACGCGCTTGCTGGACGCCTCGGGCCTTTGGCGTTGCCGGTTCTTGGGGGCGTCGATGGGT
>JBIKVK010000298.1:0-4243 GCA_044356835.1 Burkholderiaceae bacterium | reverse complement strand
AGCGCGCCCAAGAACCTTGAACACGTCCTCTATGAAAAGCGCAACCACATCGCCTATGTGACCATCAACCGGCCGCACGTGCTCAATGCACTGCACACCTACGCCTACATCGAATTGCGGCAATGCTGGTTCGACATGCAGCGCGATCCCGATGTCTATGTGGGCATCGTCACCGGCACGGGCAAGGCGTTTTCGGCCGGGCGGGATGTCAAGTTCCTCGCCGAGCACCAGGCCAAGGGCATCCGCACGCCGCACGAAGACCCGACCAGCCCGCATTTCTTCTGGGGCGGCGGTGGTCAGCCCAGTGATGCCAATCTCGAGAAACCGCTGATTTCCGCCATCAACGGCCTGGCCGTTGGGGTCGGCTTCAGCCTCGCCCTGCAAGGGCAACTGCGGGTGATGGCCGAGGATGCCTGGGTGGGCGATACCCACACCAAGATTGGGCGGCTGGGGTCGGCACACAACCTCTATGCCCAGCTGCCCCGACCGGTCGCGGCCTACCTGACGCTCTGTAACGGTCGCCTGAGCGCGCAGGAATGCCTGCAGTACGGCATCGTCAATCGGGTGACGACTCGCGACAAATTGATGGATGCAGCCGAGGAATTGGCGCAGATGGTGGTCGAGAGTTCACCGCTGGCGGTGCAGGCCGCCGTGCGCCTCTATCGCCTCAGCACCGCCTTCGATCCAACCCTGGTCCATTACGCCAAGGCTCTGGACAAGGAAGTGGCCGAGACCGAAGATGGCGCCGAAGGCTCGCGCGCCTTTGTCGAAAAGCGCAAGCCCGTCTGGAAGCTGCGCTGAGGGCCCAGGCTCAGGGCCCAAGCTCAGGGCGAGCGGGCCCATGCCGTCAAGACCCATACCGATACAACCAGGGAGACGAACCCAATGAACCGCAGACGATTTGCACGGCCTCTGCTCTCGGTGCTGATGGCAAGCTTCGGGGTGACCGCGACGCTCACGGCGTCGACCGCGCGGGCGCAGGATTTTCCGTCACGCCCCATCACGATGCTGATCCCCTACGGCACGGGCGGCGGAACCGACCTCGCGTCCCGAATCCTGGCGACCGAAATGTCCAAGGTGCTCGGCCAGACCGTGGTCCCGAAGAACAACCCGGGTGGGGGCGGCGCGGTCGCCCTCAGTGGGCTGTTTTCGGCCAAACCCGACGGCTACACCATCGGCGTGGGCACCGCGTCGAACACCGCCATCATTCCCCACTCGACCCCGGTCGCCTACGAGCCGCTCAAGTTCACCTACGTGGCGAGCTACTTCGGCTGGCCCTACATGGCGGTGGTCCATCCGTCGGTCCCGGTCAACACCATGAAGGAACTGGTCGAATGGGCCAAGAACAATCCGGGCAAGCTGATTGCCGTGACCACGGGCGGCTTCAACCTGCACGAGATCGGCATGGGGCTGCTTGCGGACAAGGCGGGGGGCTTTCGCTATCGCACCCTGCCCACCAACAGCGCTGCGGCCGGGACGGCACGGGTGCTGGCGGGCGATGCCAATTTCGCAACCGGCTCTCCGGTCACTTACATGCAGCATGTGCAGGCGGGCACCCTCAAGGCGCTGGCTGTGGTGTCTGATGTCAGCGCGCCTGAGCTCGAGGCCCTGAAGTTGCCCAAGACGCGCGATCTGTTTGGCTACGAGCTCGTCAACACGACCGTGGTGCTCGCGCCCCCGGGCATGCCCGAGCCGATTCGGCTGCGGCTCGAGCAGGCCGTGGGCGAAGTGGTGCGCAAGCCCGAGGTCATCGAGGCCCTCGCCAAGCTCAATTTCCCGGTTCAGTTCGCGCCCGGCCCCGAGGCGTTGCGCATCACCCGCGAGATCTCCGACATCTACCGCCCGGTGGTGCTGCGCATGCTCGAGGAGCGCAAGAAGCAATGACGCAGCGCTCGGCCGAGCGGCTGTTCATCGCGATCCTGGGCGTGATCGGGGCTGTCCTGATCCATCAGGGCCTGGGGCTTCGGTACTGGACCTTGACCGGGCCGGGACCGGGCTTTTTTCCCGTGTGGATCGGCGGCTTGCTCCTGCTGGCCGCTCTGGCCGGGCTCCTTCGGTTGGGGCGGGCGCCCAGCGCGGGTTTGAACCCAGGATCCGATCACGCCTTGGCGATCGACTCGGCCCCGGGGCCCGCCCAGCCCTTTTTCGAAGAGGCCGAGGGCGCTCGGCGGGTGGGGCTCATGTTGCTGGCCTTCATGCTGCTCTGGCTCGGAATGCTGGCCGTGGGCTTTCGTTTGGCCGTATTTGTATTCGTGCTGACTGCGCCCTCGCTCATCGAACGCCAGTCCTGGTCCCTTCGGATCGTGTTGGCGGCCCTATTCGGGGTGCTCGTGCCCTGGGTCTTTGAGCGCTACCTGCTCGTCGATCTGCCCTCGCCGGCGTTCGACGTGCTGCGCACCCTGGGGTTCTGAGTCATGTTGGGCGAGGTGCTCGGACCGTTCACACAGGGTCTGCTCGAGTCCTTGTTGCCGGTCAATGTGCTCGCCGCTTTTGTGGGCTGTCTGATCGGGACGCTGATCGGGGTCTTGCCAGGCGTGGGCCCGGTGGCGGGGGTGGCCATCCTTCTGCCGGTCACCTACGGCATGGGTCCGGTCACTGCCCTGATCATGCTGTGCGCGATCTACTACGGCACGATGTACGGCGGGACGATCACCAGCGTGATCATGAACGTCCCCGGCGAGACGGCCTCTGTCATTACCTGTATCGAGGGCAATGCGCTGGCCCGGCAGGGGCGGGCGGGCGCGGCCTTGTCCATCGCCGCGATCGGCTCCACGATCGGCGGTGTGGTGGCGACGGCCGCGGTGATGTTTCTGGGGGTGCCCCTGAGCCAGTTCAGCATCGCCTTCGGGCCGCCCGAGTTCTTCGCGCTGATGGTCCTCAGTTTCACCCTCCTCATCAGTCTGGCGGGCGATTCGATGATCAAGGGCCTGATTGCAGCGGTGTTCGGTCTGGCTTTGACCCTGCCGGGGCTCGATCCCGTGACCGGCGTCCCGCGATTTACTTTCGGCAGTCCGCACTTGCTCGATGGCCTTGGGCTTGTGCCCATCCTGATGGGCTTGTTTGGGCTCTCCGAGATCCTGCTGACGATCGAAAAGCGAAATGCCGGGGGGCAGACTGCGCCCATCCACTCGCTGACCCTTACGGCGCAGGACTGGCGTCAGTCGGCGGGTCCGATGGCGCGCGGGTCGGTCCTGGGCTTTGTGATCGGCGTGGTACCCGGCCTGGGCGCAGCGACCGCCTCGTTTCTGTCCTATGCGCTCGAACGGCGCATTTCGCGCGACCCGGCGCGGTTTGGCCAAGGCGCGATCGAGGGCGTGGCCGGGCCCGAGACGGCCAACAATGCGGCGGCCAATGCCGCCCTGCTGCCGCTGTTGAGCCTGGGCATCCCGGGGTCGGCGACGGTGGCCGTGATCATGGCGGGGTTTTTGATTCACGGCATCGCCCCGGGACCCTTCCTCTTTCGCGATCATCCCGACGTGGTCTGGTCGCTGATTGCGAGCATGTTGGTGGCTTCGGCCATCCTACTGATTCTCAATCTACCGCTCGTGCGGATCTGGGTGTGGCTGCTGCGGGTTCCGTATCCGATCCTCTTTGTCGTGATCGTTGTGTTCACAATCATCGGTACCTACAGCGTCAACTCCAGCCTGTTTGATGTGGCGGTGATGCTGGTGTTCAGCGGCATCGGGTACGTCATGCGAAAGCTCGCCTTCCCGATGGCGCCGATCGCGCTGACGCTGGTGCTGGGGCCGCAGCTCGAGACCTCGCTGGGCCAGTCGCTGGTCATGTCCGACGGCAGTTGGTGGGTCTTTCTCAGAAGCGGCATTTCAAGCACGCTTTTGGGGGCGGCGGTGATCAGCGTCGCCTACTTCGTCTACGCCTCGCGTCGCAGTCGCAGGGCGGCCGAGCTTCGGGGCTCGGACTCCGAGACCTGAACGCGCGCCTGGATCCAACGCGCGCCTGGACCGATCGGGCTCGGCGTTCCCTCCGGCCCGAGGCCGGGCCTGGCCTAACCTTGCCTGACCTGATGACTTCTCTCGCTGATCCCATGGCTTGACGCGTTTTCGCGTGGGCTCGTAGCATAGCCCGCCATGAAAAAGCCCATCCCCATCCGCCCGGCCCTGCGGTCCCGAGTGACCACGGACGGCGCGGATCGCGCCCCGCACCGCGCTTTCTTGCGCGCCTCCGGTCTTGATGACCAGGCGATCGCCCGGCCGATGGTCGGCATCGTCAGTCAGCAAGGCGA
>JBIKVK010000297.1:0-4248 GCA_044356835.1 Burkholderiaceae bacterium | reverse complement strand
TGGCCCGCGGCACGGGCCTCGATGGTCTGGCCGATGCCTTGCCGGGCGAGGCGCAGCTCTCCGAGGGGCGGCTCCTGCTGCGGCCGCTGATCGAGCTGACCCGCGAGCAGCTGCTTCGTTACGCACGGGCGCGGATGCTCGAATGGATCGACGATCCGATGAACCGGGACCCGAGGTTCGGGCGGGTGGCCTTCCGTGAGGCGGTGATGCCCGGTCTGAGAGCTGCAGCTCCGGATGCGGTCCGGCAGTTTGCTCGCGCGCAGAACTTGCTCGCTCGCGCTCAAGCCGAACTCGACGGACTCGCCGCGGGCGATCTCCAATGCGCCCGGCTGCCCACAGCGGCGCAGGAGCCGCCGGCTCTCGATCGGCGGATGATCGGCCGATTGGGCCCGTTTCGGCAGGCCCAGCTCTTTCGCCACTGGTGGCGGCAGCTCGCCGGTGGGCAGGCTGCGAGGATGCCGTCCGAGGCGCAGTGTGAAGAGTGGCGTGCGCAAATGATCGAGGGGGGATCGTCGCAGGCGATCGTTCATTTCGCGGACTGGGTCTTTGTGCGATTTCGAGACCGTATCGAGGCGTGGGCCGTCCGGGGTTCGGGTCCGGTGGCGCAGTCGCTGGCCCAGCCCGATCGGGCTTTGCCTCCGGTGCTCGATCTTGAGTGGCGGGGTGAGACCGAGCAGGACTTGCCCGGTTGGGGTGCGAGCCTGGTATGGGGGGGTGGGGCGGTTGAGGCGGCAGGGCGAGCCCGGTGGCCTCGAGGGGCGGTGATCATCCGGGTTGCCTCGGGCTCGGGCGAGATGCGCATGCGGCTGCGTGCGGGAGGGCCCTCGCGCAGCCTGAGGAAACTGTGGCAGGAGCGCGGTGTGCCGCCGGTGGTGCGGCCGTGGCTGCCGGTGCTTGAGGTCAACGGGCGGCCGGTGTTTGTGGCGGGGTTGGGACCGGTCCAGGGGCCAGAGCCACCGCAGCCGGCGGGGATGGGGCAGGCGGATGCGGCAGACGAGCCCCCGCGGGCGGATGCGCTCGTCCGCGCGATTGCCTTTGTGCCCCGGAGCGCGGGCGACCCAAGGGGCCGGTTCTGCGGCCTGGATCGACTATAATTTCAGGCTTTGCCTGCTCGGCTTTTCCTCTCGGCGTCCAGGGGTTGAGGAGGCGGGTTTGTCAATGGATCGTAAAGGTATCGTAGACCGGCCATGGCTCTGATCGTTCACAAGTATGGCGGCACTTCGATGGGCTCGGTGGAGCGCATCAAGAACGTCGCTTTGCGCGTTGCCAAGTGGCACAAGGCGGGTCACCAGATGGTGGTTGTGCCCTCGGCGATGTCCGGTGAGACCAATCGACTGATTGCGCTCGCCAAGGAAATCCAGGCCCAGCCCGATCCTCGCGAACTCGATATGCTTGCGTCCACCGGCGAGCAGGTTTCAGTCGGATTGCTTGCGATGGCGCTGCAGGCGATTGGGGTGCCGGCGGTGAGCTACGCGGGATGGCAGGTGCCGGTCCGCACCGACAGCGCGTTCACCAAGGCCCGGATCGAATCCATCGACGATGCTCGGGTGCGGGCTGATCTCGCCCAGGGGCGGGTGGTGATCATCACCGGTTTTCAGGGGGTCGACCCGCACGGGCACATTACGACCCTTGGACGCGGCGGGTCGGACACGTCCGCCGTGGCGGTGGCTGCGGCGCTGGGCGCCGAAGAGTGCCTGATCTATACCGATGTGGACGGCGTGTACACCACCGATCCCCGGATCGTCCCGGAGGCCCGCAGGCTCGAGCGGGTCACCTTCGAGGAAATGCTCGAGATGGCAAGCCTGGGGTCCAAGGTCTTGCAGATCCGCTCGGTCGAGTTTGCGGGCAAGTACCGGGTCAAGACCCGGGTGCTGTCCAGCCTGACCCCCCCCGACATCGATCTGGCCACCGAGGCCGAATCGGGCACCCTGATCACTTTCGAGGAAGACGCACAGATGGAACAGGCGGTCATCTCCGGCATCGCGTTCAATCGCGACGAAGCGAAGATCACGATCACCAACGTGCCTGATCGCCCCGGCGTCGCGTTTCAGATCCTGGGGCCGATCGCCGAGGCCAATATCGACGTCGACATGATCATCCAGAACGCGAGCATCGGCGGCAATACCGATTTCTCGTTCACCGTGCACCGAAACGAGTTTCAGAAAGCGATGGATGTGCTGAACGGCAAGGTCCGGGCGCAGATCAATGCGGGCGACATCGTCGGCGATGCCAAGATTGCCAAGGTGTCGGTCGTGGGCATCGGCATGCGCTCGCATGTAGGCATTGCGAGTCTGATGTTTCGCACGCTCTCGCAGGAAGGCATCAATATCCAGATGATCTCGACCTCGGAGATCAAGATCTCGGTCGTGATCGAAGACAAGTACATGGAACTCGCCGTTCGGGCGCTGCACAAGGCCTTCGGCCTGGAGCAGGCCGCGTAACACGGTACAATCCCGGTTGAGCCGGCATCGAGGACGAAAGTTATCGAAGCCAGGAGACGTGGCCGAGTGGTCGAAGGCACTCCCCTGCTAAGGGAGCATGCGGGCAAAACCTGCATCGAGGGTTCGAATCCCTCCGTCTCCGCCAAGGAATAGGACGCCCGCGCAAGCGGGCGTTTTCGTTGGCGGGGGCGGGAGCGACGTGCCTGCGCACGTCGCGATCGGGATTCGAAGGGCCGGGCCTGCAAGCCCGGCCGGGGTCGAGGAGCCGAGCGGAGCGAGGCGAGGTGACCGAATCCCACCGTCAGGGTCGCACGACCGCATAGGACACAGGCGGGCGTTTTCGTTGGCGGGGGCGGGAGCGACGTGCCTGCGCACGTCGCGATCGGGATTCGAAGCGGCGCGCATGTGGGCGCGCCGCCGGGAGAAGCCCCTACGTCTCCGTCAGAACAAGACCTCTGCTTTTCATCATGTAATCTGCAAAAGCGCCTTCATCTTGGCTCTGACATGCAGCATGACTTCAGCGCTGACAGTGGCCTTCTTCTTGGCGCGTCGGATTTTCCAATCCAGAGACTTCACCTGATCCGACAGGACCACACACTCGATGCCGTCGACCGCGGTGACCACCTCGAATGGATGCCCTTTGACCTTGGTGGACATCGGGCAACAGACCATTAAGCCTGTTTTGCCGTTGTAGTTGGCTGGACTGATGACCAGTGCAGGACGGTGCCCCGCCTGTTCATGCCCGGCCTGCGGATCGAATTGCAACCATACGACGTCGCCGGTATCTGGCACATAGGCACGAGGTGGCATCAAAGCGCCTCATTCCCGACGGGTCGCCCGAAGTTGACCTCATCATGGGTATTGCCGGCATGGATGCCGTTCACCAGAGCGTCAAGATCGTATTCAATCTTCTTGGAGGGTTGGATGATGATCCGGCCGCGCGAGACCACAAGCTCCACCTTTTGCTCAAGTTGATAGCCAGCCTCTCTTAGAACTGCAGTGGGTAGGCGCAGAGCTGGACTGTTGCCCCATTTTCGTATGGTGGTTTCCATGGCTTCGTGAATCCTCAATGGTGTCTACATTGTAGAAACGATGGCGCGAGTGCGCAAGTGCTGGCGGCCGCTCAGTTGAACAAGCGACGTGCAAGTGCTCGAATCCCCGAGCCCACACTAAAATCGCTTCTGACCCGCCAGAAGATACTTTGGCTCTAACCCATTAACGGGGGATGGGCACACAGGCACCCTCAGGTGCCTATTTCTTTCGAGCGTCAACGTTTACCTGCTCAAGCTGCTTGAAATTTCAATGCCTTGATGCCTGAGAGCGACTTGCCGAGTCAATCGCTTGGTGTTTGAGAGGCGCGGCGTTGACCCGCGAAGTGCGCCCCAGTACCCGACGACAGCTAAGCTGGCCGGCTGAGCGTGTCTGAAATGAAGCCTTCGCCCGAGAGCGCCTGGATGATCCCGCGTATCAGAAAGTTGTTGGCAAACCCTATCGTGTACTGCCGCGCTCCTTCGCGAAGGGGAGCGAGCATGCGGTCAAAGAAGTTGCTCGTCGTATGTGAGCGTCTTCAGACCACGACCACCAGATCGCTGTAGCGCTTCAGCATCCCGTCGGCGGTCACCAGCTTCAGCGGTTCTGCCAGCGCCTGGGAGATCAGCAGGCGGTCGAAGGGATCGTTGTGGTGCGGCTCCAGCAAAGTGACGCCGGCCGCATGTGCGGCGCTGACGGGCAGGTGCATGAAGCCGCTGGGCTCGATCGCGGCGGCCAGCTCCGCCGGGTCGGCGTCGATCTTGCCCAGCCGAGCCTT
>JBIKVK010000063.1:0-14694 GCA_044356835.1 Burkholderiaceae bacterium | reverse complement strand
TTCCGGGAGGCCTCGGTCAAGCTCGCATGGCGCGAAGGGGCAACGATCATTTGGACGCGAGCATCCTGCGCATCACCGGGGACATGACCTGATCCGAAATCGGAATGTCCCAAACCACCGCAGTATCCGATTGGACGGCCTCTTGCCATGCGCCAGGCAGTTCATCAAGACGATCGATCCGGCGTGCTGTCAATCCGAATCCCCGTGCGATTTCGGCGATGCGGGACGGGCCGAACACGGCTCCGGTATCGGGCAGCCCGTCATGGCGCAGCTTGTGGATTTCCGAACCATAGGCCTCGTCGTTCAGCACGATCATCAGAGGCTTAAGGCCGTGTCTGCAGGCGGTTTCAAGTTCTTGCACGTGCATCAGGAAGCTTCCGTCCCCGTCGATCAGCGCCACCCGCTGCTGCGGGCGCGCTACGGCAGCGCCCAGGGCATAGGACGTGCCGTTGCCGATTGCACCGAATTCGCGGATGGTCAGAAAGTCCTCGGCGCGCCGGCTCAGCATGTGCGTGGCAAAGGCGGAGCAGTGCCCGGAGGAATTCACCATCAGCAGGTCTTTGGGCAAGACCTGATCCAGGGCCTCGATGACCTCTCGAGGGTCGTGATACCCCGGCTTGGGTGCATACGACGTGCTGTCAAAAGGCCGTTGGGCAATGTCGCGGGCGAGCGCGTCGGTACGCCATCCCTGAACGGGGGGGTGACCGCGCTGGATGAGGGCATGGTCGATGGCCTGCAGTGCGAGCAGCGCATCGCCTTGCAGCCACTCGCTCGCAGCCAGACGTCCTTCACTCACCGAACGCGGCGCAAGGTCGATGTGCAGCACCCTGGCCTCGCGGTAAAGGCGCCCTGAATCAGTGGAGTGGGACGCGATCCGCATACCGACGGCCATGATCAGATCGGCCTGGGCGAAGCACTCTCGCGCCACTTCGGACGAAAATCCGCCGGCGACGTTGAGTGAGAAAGGATGGTCATGGAAGAGGCCGCGCGCGGGCAGGGTCGTGGCGAGGAGCGCGCCGATTCGGTCGGCCAGGGACCGGCATGCGGCCTGCGCGCCTGAGTGTTGTACCCCCCGGCCGGCCACGAGAATCGGGCGGTGAGCTGATGCGATGAGATCGACTGCCTGTGCGACCGCCGTGGGGTCGGGGGCCAGTCGCTGAGGGGGAGGGATGAGGGCGAGCGAGGGCTCAGCTTTGTAGGCGTGCTCGAGGGCCTGCTCCTGCAGGTCGAGCGGGACGCCGATCACCGCCGGCTCACGGGCACTTCTGGCATGAAGAAAGGCGTCCCTGATCACTTGCGCGGCTCGCCGGCTCTGGTGGATCTGGAAATAGCGGGCGCCGCAGGCTTCGACCAGAGGCCTTTGTTCGAGCATCTGGTTGTACCAGCCGCTTCCGATGGGCGCTTCACCGGCAAACAGCACGATCGGGATGCGCGCGCGCACGGCCGCCGGAAGCGCCGTGATCGTCTGGGTCAGGCCGGGGCCGCAGGTCACCGAGCATACGCCGACCCGACCCGTCACCCGGGCCCAAGCCATGGCCATCGACACGGCGCAATGCTCATGCCGCGAGTAAATGAATTGGGCGCCCCGCGCTGCCATCGCGCAGGCCCAGTGCATATTCCCGTCTCCGAGCAGCGCGAAAACAGTGTCGGTGTGCTCCGCGACAAAGGAATCAGCGAGCGCTTCGTAAAGGTGCATGGCGATCATCATTTTGTTTTCGATCGTTCAGTGTAATGAATCCTTCGGCTCCTGCAGCGGCGAGCTCAGGTTTACAGGGCGACCGTGCTTCGGCTAGCATCGTTCGAAACAAACCGTCGACAGCAGCGTCTTCGGGCCCGGGGGGGCCCTTCCGTCGACCCATCGGCCCCCAGGGAGACTGAGAACACCATGAAAACGAGCACGGAACTGCGGCGCAAGCTCGCGAGCGCAGGGATGCTGGTCGCCCCGGGCGCCTATGACGCGATCACCGCACGATTGATCGAACAGGCCGGGTTTCCGGCGGTTTACATGACCGGAGCCGGTACCTCGGCCTCGCTGGGCTATCCGGACTACGGCCTGCTCACGCTCACTGAAATGGTCGACAAGGCCAACATCCTTGCGCGATCGGTCAAGGTACCGGTCATTTGCGACGCCGACACCGCCTATGGCAACGAACTGAATGCGATCCGCACGGTGCGCGAATTCGAGAGCCGGGGGGTCGCAGGCATCCACATCGAGGACCAGGTCAGCCCGAAGCGCTGCGGCCACCTGGACAACAAGGAAATCGAGCCCCTCGAGCGTTACCTGAGCAAGATCCGCGCGGCGGTCGAGGCGCGTCGTGACCCCGACTTCCTCATCATTGCCCGCACCGATTCGCGGGCCTCGATGGGCTTTGAGGAGGCCATCCATCGCGCCAATGCAGCGCTTCGGGTGGGGGCCGACATGGCCTTTGTCGAGGCGCCGCAGACGCTGGCGGAGATCGCGGAGGTCCCCCGGCGGGTACAGGGGCCGTGCATGCTCAATATCGTGCAGGGCGGCAAAACGCCCCCGATCGATCTGGGCGAGGCCGAACGCCTCGGCTACAAGCTCGCCATCTTGCCCGGCATGCTGCTTCGCGCAGCGGTTCAGGTGTTCGATCAAACCCTGGAGGCGGTCAAGACCGATCACCGGGTGCCGGAACATCTCAATCGCTTCACACCCCACCAGAATTTCAAGCGTTTCGGCGCTGACGAGTGGGATGCGTTGCGGGCCCGTTATGCGACCGACAGCGCACCGGCCGTCGAGCCGGCGCTGAACACGAGGAGTGAGACCCAATGACCCGAGCCACCACCCGACTGCGCCAGCTGCTGCGTGGTCCGAAACTGTTGCAGGTACCGGGCGCCATTGATGCCATCGGTGCACGGCTTGTGGCCGAGGCAGGGTTCGACGCCGTCTACATGACGGGGGCCGGCACCACCGCATCGCGTTTGGGCTGGCCCGATGTGGGACTCCTCACGATGACCGAGATGGCCGACAATGCCCAGCGGATCGCCGAGGCATCGGGGTTGCCCCTCATCGCCGATGCCGACACCGGCTACGGCGGTCCGCTCAACGTCCAGCGAACGATCCGTTGCTACGAGCGGGCCGGCGTTGCCGGGCTGCACATCGAGGACCAAAGCTGGCCCAAGCGCTGTGGCCATCTTGACGGCAAAACCCTGATTCCCCAGGCGGAAATGGCTGCGCACATCCGTGCGGCCTGCGATGCCCGTACCGACCCTGACCTGCTCATCATCGCCCGCACCGATGCGATCGCAGTGGAAGGATTCGAACGAGCCATCGAACGCGCGCAGTGTTATCAGGAAGCAGGCGCTGACGCGATCTTTGTTGAGGCCCCCCGCAATCGTGAGCAGCTCGAGCGCATCCCCAAGAGTGTGCGGGTGCCCGCCCTCTACAACATGGCGGCCAGTGGCAAGACCCCGTTCCTGGGAGCCGACGAAATCCAGTCGCTGGGCTTTGCGCTGGCCATTTACCCGAATTACATGCTGCTCGCGGCCATCCCGGCCATGCGCGGGGTACTCAAGGAACTCAAGGAGACCGGCACTGTGGCCGGCATGGTCGACCGTATCGCTAGCTTCCGGGAACTGTTCGATCTGATGGGCATGCAACAGGTCCGCGAACTCGAATCCCGCTATGGCGTCGATGAGGCGTCTCAGGCACGGTACTAAAGCTGATATTCCTCAGGAGACTGTTCGATGTCCCGCCCCCAGACGATGTTTGAAAAGATCTGGAACGCCCATCTGATCCTTGAGGATGCAGACGGGCGATCACTGCTGCATGTTTCACGTCACCTCGGCCACGACGGATCGTGGCACGCCTTCAGCTTTCTCGAGGGCCGGGGACTGAAATTGCGCCGCCCCGACCAGATGTTCGCCACGCCGGATCACGGCGTCTCCACCCTCAGCCATGACCTGTCGCTCATCAAGGATGCCGATCAGGTCCGGGTCGTAAAGGCGCTGGACACCAATGCTCGGAAGCATGGATTCACGGTGTTCGGTATCGACGATCCCCGGCAAGGCATTATCCATGTCGTGGGTCCAGAGCAGGGTCTGACCCAACCGGGACTCCTGATCGTGTGCGGGGACAGTCACACCTCCACACATGGCGCACTGGGCGCGCTCGCGTTCGGCATCGGCGCCTCGGATGTCTGTCACGTGCTCGCGACTCAGAGCATCTGGCAGCGGCGACCGAAGACGCTGCGCATCACTATCGACGGCAGGATCCCCCACGGCGTCACCTCTAAGGACGTGATCCTCGCGGTGATTGCGAGGATCGGTGCCAATGGCGCCACCGGTCACGTCATCGAGTACGCAGGTTCGGCGGTCCGGGCCATGTCCATGGAGCA
The DNA here is from genome assembly GCA_044356835.1 of Burkholderiaceae bacterium. Taxonomy (GTDB): domain Bacteria; phylum Pseudomonadota; class Gammaproteobacteria; order Burkholderiales; family Burkholderiaceae_E; genus SYIM01. The sequence continues at coordinate 10,336 of JBIKVK010000063.1, read as the reverse complement.
GCGACTGACCCTGTGCAACATGTCGATCGAGGCCGGAGCCCGCTCGGGCCTGGTCGCGCCGGACGATACAACCTATGCCTACCTGGCGGGCAAGCCCTTCGCACCGAAGGGCCCGATGTGGGACCGGGCTCTGGCTCACTGGAAAAGCCTGCCGAGCGACCCTGGGGCCGTCTTCGATCGCGAGGAGCGCTTTGACGCTTCCACCCTCGCGCCCATGGTGACCTGGGGCAACAGCCCTGAGGAGGCGCTGCCGGTCACAGGCCGTGTGCCCGACCCGTCTTCGATCGCCGATGCGGGGCGCCGTGCCGCGCTTGAGTCGACCCTCGAATACATGGACCTCAAGCCCGGTCAGGCCTTGACCGATACCCGGATCGACTACGTCTTCATTGGTTCGTGCACGAATGGTCGCCTGGAGGACCTCCGGGCAGCCGCTGCAGTGGCGCGTCGCGGCAGGGCGGTCGTCCCCGCCATGATTTCGCCCGGATCGACCCAGGTCAAACTGGCCGCAGAGGCGGAGGGACTGGACAAGATTTTTCAAGCGGCGGGCTTCGAGTGGCGCGAGTCCGGCTGTTCGATGTGCGTCGGCATGAACGGCGATCTTCTCGATCCGGGGATGCGAAGCGCCTCTACCACCAACCGCAACTTTCGTGGTCGCCAGGGCCGCGACAGCCGAACCCACCTGATGAGTCCGGCGATGGCCGCTGCTGCGGCGTTGTCCGGCCATATCGTCGACGTTCGTCCGATGCTTGAGGAGGCGTGATCCCATGCAGCCGTTTACCACGCTTGATGCGGTCGCTGTGCCGCTCGATACCCCTAACATCGACACCGATCAGATCGCTCCGGCGCGATTTTTGCGTAAGCCCCGGTCGGGGGGCTACGGGCAGTATCTGTTCCACGACCTGCGCTGGGATCCCGAGGGTCGGACCATCGATTCGTACATCCTCAACCATCCCAGCTCCAAAGGGGTCGGAGTGCTGGTCACCGACCGCAATTTTGGCTGCGGGTCGAGCCGGGAACACGCCGTCTGGTGTCTGGTCGACTACGGTATCCGATGCGTGATTGCGCCCAGTTTTGGCGACATCTTTTATCAAAACTCCGTCAACCATGGCTTGCTCCTGATCCGATTGACCGAGGCGCAATGCGATGCGCTTCGAGCCAAGCTGGCCCGTCGTCCGGGGGGCCGTTTTCAGATCGACCTTCAGGCCCAGCGGCTGGCTGACTGCGAGGGCGAAACGCTCGGCTTTGAGATCGAGGAAGCGCGCAAGAAGCGGCTGCTGCTCGGGCTCGACGAGATCGGGCTGACCCTCCAGTACGAGTCTCAGATCACCACATTCGAAGAGCGGTTTCGGGCCGAACGGCCATGGCTGTTCACCGCGTCCTGATACTGCGGTCAGCCGCGACGGCTTGTGGTAAAACGCTCGCCTTTGCGGACTGATTCAACGAGCATCAACAAAATCAAGGAGATCGATGTCATGACGATCAAATCCCGACGTGCAGTCCTGGGCGGCGCAGTGCAAGCCGCTTCGGCGGCCTTCGCAGCGACGACGCTGGGCGTGCCGTTCTTTGCTCATGCCCAGGCGGTCAATTTCGCCGGCAAAACCGTCGAAATCGTGATTCCGTTCGGCGTAGGTGGGGGCTCGGACGTCTGGGCCCGCTTCAATGCGCCGTTTTTCAACCGCTATCTCCCGGGCAATCCGACCGTGGTGGTCAAGAACGTGCCGGGCGGCGGTTCGATCACCGGCACCAACCAGTTTGCCGCCTCGGCCCGTCCGGACGGCCTGACCCTGCTCGGTACTTCGGGTTCAACCCAGTTTCCCTATCTGCTGGGCGATCCCCGGGTCAAGTTTGACTACAAGGACTGGGAAATGGTGCTGGCTTCGCCGACCGGTGGCGTGGCCTACATCAGTTCAAAGTTTGGCGTGAAGTCTGTGAAGGACCTCCCCAAGCTCAAAGGCCAGAAGCTGATCTACGCGAGTCAGGGGGCCACCTCGCTCGATCTGGTGCCGATGTTGGGCTTTCGCATGCTGGGCCTCGAGGTGCAGCATGTCTTCGGCATGAAGAGTCGCGGTGAAGGCCGGCTGGCATTCGAGCGGGGCGAGGCCACGATCGACTACCAGACCTCCTCGGCTTACCTCAAGAGTGGCGTGCCGCTCGTCAAGGAGGGCAAAGCTGTGCCGCTCTTCAGCTGGGGGGTGACCGACGACAGCGGTAACCTGATCCGCGACCCGGCTTTTCCGGAGCTGCCTCATGTCGCGGAAGCGATCGAGATGGTCACCGGAAAGAAGCCCTCCGGACCGGAATGGGAAGCCTTCAAAGCCTTCCTGGTGGCGGGTTTCCCGGCACAGAAGCTGATGGTCCTCCCAAAGGGTACGCCCAAGGCGATTGTTGAGGTGTACCGCGAGGCGGTCCGCAAGATGGTGAAAGATCCGGAGTACCTGCGGACCAATGCAGCCGCCTTGGGCGGTTATCCGCAGCTCACCGACAAGGCGGGTGAGGCGCTCTACCGAGAGGGTACGACGATCGATCCCGCTGCCCGGGATTGGGTGCGTGATTTCCTGATGAAGAACTACCAGGTCAAGCTCTGACCCGAACTGACTGAGTTTTCACCCTGGGGCGCCGGTTTGACCGGCGCCCGGTTGCCCGACTTCGCCAAGGAAGCCTTTCATGCTCGAAGCCATGCAGAGCGCCCTCGTCGGACTGCTGCAGTGGCAGCACTTTGCCTACATGATGCTGGGCGTGTTTGTAGGCTTGGTCATCGGGTTCCTGCCCGGTCTCGGCGGTATTTCGGGTATGTCCCTGCTGATCCCCTTCGTCTACGGCATGGACCAGGTATCGGCCGTCGCGATGCTGATCGGCATGGTGGCCGTCATCCCCACCGGGGACACGTTCACGTCAGTGCTGATGGGGATCCCCGGGTCCAGCGCCAGTCAGGCAACCGTGGTCGATGGCTATCCACTGGCGCGTCAGGGCCAGGCCGCCCGTGCGCTGAGCGCAGCCTTCTGGTCCTCCATGATCGGAGGAGTCTTTGGCGCGATCCTCTTGACGGGTTTTGTGATCGTGGCCAAGCCCCTGATTCTGATGTTCACCTCGGCCGAATTGTTCATGCTGTCCATCCTGGGGCTGTCCATGGTGGGCGTACTGTCAGGCAACAGTGTGCTCCGCGGGCTGGGCGCGTGCGGCTTGGGGGCCATGTTCGGAGCGATCGGGGCAGCGCCCGCGACGGGCGAGACTCGTTTCGACCTCGGGATCGAATATCTGGGCGATGGCATCCCGCTGACGATCATCGGCCTGGGGCTCTTTGCGATTCCGGAACTTACCGAGCTGATGCGGCGAAAGCAGGCGATCGCGCGTCACAGCGACCTCGGCTCGGGCTGGCTTCAAGGTATGAAGGACACGATCAAGCACTGGAAGCTGGTGCTTCAATCTTCCTGGATCGGTACCGTGGTCGGCGCACTCCCCGGCCTGGGTGGCGGAGTCGTCGACTGGATCACCTACGGCGTGATGGTCCAGACCGCCAAGGATCGTTCGCAGTTTGGCAAGGGTGACATTCGGGGGGTGATCGCGCCCGAGGCTGCGAATAATGCCCTGCAAGGCGGCGCTTTGATGCCCACCCTGATCTTCGGCATTCCCGGTTCAGGCAGCATGGCGGTGTTCCTGGGCGGCATGGTGTTGTTGGGCATCGAGGCGGGTCCCAACATGGTCACGAGCGATCTGAAGGTGACCTACACCATTGCGTGGACCCTCGCGATCGCGAGCATCATCGGCGCATTTGCCTGCTTCATCTGCGCGTATCCGATGGCGCGTCTCACCTTCATTCCGTTTGACCGGATTGCGCCGTTCATGCTGATGATCACCTGCTTCGGTGCGTTTCAGGCGCGTCGCAACCTGATGGATCTGGTCTTGTTGTTCGTGATCGGCGTCCTGGGCATTTTCATGCGCCGCTTCGGATGGTCGCGCCCGGCCTTCCTGATCGGTTTCGTACTCGCCGAACCGATCGAAAACTATCTGTATCAGTCACTCCAGTTCAATGGCTGGGGCTTTCTGACGCGTCCGGGCGTGCTGATCATCATGGTGCTGACTGTCGTGTCTGTCTGGATCGGCTTGAGAGTGCGTATCTCTGAGGACGGGATGAGCTTCGGCCCGTCCAAGAAGACTGCCCAGGGGGATGAGACGGTCGCACCGACTCCGGCCCGAACGTTCGACTGGGCCGATCGCCTGCCGCAAATTGTCTTTGCAGCCCTGCTCGTGCTGGTCTTTGCCTACGGTGTTTACAGCAGCATTTCACTGACCTTCCTGGGCGCGGTATTTCCGTTGTCGACTTCAGTCGTGATGCTCGGGTTCTCGTCAGCCGTTCTGATCGGGCTCCTCAGACCCGGCCAGACCTCCGCGGGCCTGTGGTGTGATCAGGAAATCGACGACCGACTGAAGGGTCGGCATGACGGCACCCATGTATGGGGGTCGTTGGGGTGGTTCGGATTGCTGTTCGTGCTCACCGCTCTGACAGGGTTCATCATCGCCCTGACCCTATTCATGCTGGCCTACCTGCTCCGGGAGGCGCGGATGAGTCTCTTCAAAACGCTGATCTACACCGGACTGTGCGTGGGCTTCATGATCCAGCTGGCCTATATGCTGACGCTCGATTTCCCGTCGGGGCTGCTGCAGAAAATGATCGAACTGCCCTGGCCCTTGCGCTGAACCCCTGACCCATTCCGATTTCAATCGATGGAACTTCAACCATGAACAAAGCCGCCGATCTCCCGACCGCCTTTGCGGATGGTTTCCTCGCTCAGACCCCCTTTATGCGCCGTGGAGTCTTCCATTTCCCGGTGAGCTACATGCGTGGCGGCACCTCGACCGGGGTCATCATATGGGGCCCCCATCTCGCGCCCTTTGCCGAGGTCCGCGAGGAGATCATCCGAAAACTGATGGGCGTGCCCGACGAGGGCGAGCTGAAAGGCAACAAGCAGATCACAGGTCTTGGCCGTGGACCGGCTACCAGCAACAAGGTGTTCATCATCGAGCCCTCGGCCAACGATGAGGCAGATTTCAACAGCACCCTTGCGCAACTCGCTGCCGAGAAATCCGCGATCGACTGGAGCGTCAACTGCGGGAACATGTCGGCCGCCATTCCGATGTTTCTCCTCGACAACGGGTTGCTCGAACCGACTGCGCCCACGACGAGTGTCCGGGTGTTCAATACCAACACCGGCGTAATTACCGACTGCAGGGTTCCGACGCCCGACGGGACGCCGGCCATACCGGCCGAGACGGCCATTCCTGGGGTCTATGGACAGTTTCCCGGTGTCGAACTGAGTCTTCGTGACCCGGTGGGCTCCAAGACCCGTATGCTGCTGCCCACCGGTCAGCTGCGCGACACCTTCGACGGGGTCGAGGTCAGTTGCGTCGATGTGGCTGTGCCCATGGTGATTCTGCGCGCCGAGGCCGTGGGTATGTGCGGTGACGAGTCAGTGGCCAGCCTCAACGCCAACGCCGAACTCAAGGCGCGCTTGCGCTCGATCTGGGTTCAGGCGGGCCTCAAGATGGCGCTCAAGAAAAAAGGCGTGCCCATGACTGCCGAGGAGCTGGCGGCGAGCGAGACCATCCCCAAGGTGTGCCTGGTCTCGGCGCCCCGTGACGGCGGGCACATATCAGCGCGCTATTTCACTCCGCAAGAGTCGCATGCCTCCTTGGCGGTGACGGGCGGATGCTGCCTTGCGACGGCCTGTCTGATCCCAGGCACCACGGCGCACGAGGTGGCTCAAGGCCTCGGGGCTCTGGGCGAGCAGGACGCTGAGCATGCCGTCGCGATGGAAAATCCTGCCGGCATCCTCCGAGCCCGTGTTTTCGGGCGACGCAGCGCTCAGGGCGAATTTGCCTTTCCGTGGGTGGCCTATGAGCGCAACGCCCAGCTCTATATGACTGGGCTGTTCCGCATCTATCGCCCGTCCGCGCGGCTGGTCCAGTTGTGCGGTGAGCGGTCTTGACCTTAGGACAGGCTGTGCCCCGGAGGCCTCGTGCGTGCGGCGCTGATGACACCGCCCGCCCCGCGCGGATGACCCGTTTCAGCGGCCTTTGAAGTTGGGCTTTCGTTTTTCGTTGAAGGCTGCAATGCCTTCCCTCCGGTCCTCGGTGTCGAGCAACCGGTAGTACGCCTCCAACTCGAGCCGATAGCCGGTGTGCAGGTCTGTTTGCAAGCCAAAGTGGATCGACTTTTTGGCCTGACGCACCGACAGTGGCGCGCAATCGGCGATTCGCTGGGCTGCGTTCAGGGCTTCCTGGACGACCTCGCCGGATGCGCTCAGCCGATTCACCATGCCCCATTGGAAGGCCTCCTCGGCGGAAAACGGCTGGGCGGACAGGATCAATTCCTTCGCCCGTCGCTCACCTACTGCGCGGGGCAGGTTTTGCGTGCCCATGCCGCCGGGCATGATGCCGATTCGGCACTCCGTCAGTGCAAACCGGGCTTGCGGATCAGCATAGATAAAGTCGCAGCTCAGGGCGGCCTCGAGCCCGCCCGCAAAGCAGATGCCATTGACCGCAGCGATCCAGGGCACGGGTGACTCGACTCGCAGTTCGAACGCGCGCTCTGCGATCTCGTGCTGCAGTGTCCAGTCTTCGATCGACTGGGTATTGCGCACCTTCAGGTCGCCACCGGCCGAAAAGGCCCGCCCGGCACCGGTCAGGACCACCGCGCGGACCCAGCCCGGATGGTAGTGCAGCCGAGTCAGGAGATCGTGTCCTTCCCGGGTCATCTGCATGTTCATGGCGTTCAGCACATCCGGGCGATTCATCGTGACGAGCAGCACGTGTTCGCCGATGCGCTCGACGCGAAGAGCTTCATACTGGGTGGGCAGTTCGAACATTGCGGATGACCTCTTTGAATCAACCGGGCTCAGGCCCGGGGATGCGCCTGCGGCGAAGCCTGGCGTGCCGCACCGTCTCCAATCAGAGCGCGGATGTCGGCAGGACTGAAGCCGGCCTCTTTGAGGATAGCCTCGGTGTGTTGGCCCAGATGGGGTGCCGGCAGCCAGTCTTCCCGGTGGCCCGCGGAGATGCTGTTCGCCGGGCGAAGATCGATGGTACGGCCCTCGGTCGGATGATCCCGCTCGATGAAAAAGCCGACGTCTTGAAGGTGCGGGTCGTCGACCAAGGTCTCGAGCGTGTGGTAGGGCGCGGCGGGGACATCGTGCTCCCGGCAGTAGTCCAGCCAAAACGCTGTCGTCTGTCGGGACATCTCGCGGTTACGCAGCGCGTAGAACTCCTGAACGTTCTGAAAGCGCGCGCTCACGCTTGAGAAACGCGGGTCGGTCTTGAGTTCGGGCATGCCCCACGCATCGAAGAGCGCGAACACATGGGCATTCAGGTTGGCCGCAATGCAGACGTAACCATCCCGAGTCGGGCACGGAGCGTAGAACTCGTTCACCAGACGGGGGTCTCCGGCGCGCCCGAGCGCCGGACGGTAGGTCTGGTGGTACAGGTGCTCGGTCAAGACCTGGGTGGCCATGTTCTCGAACATGGGCACACCGATCGATTGTCCTTCGCCTGTGCGCTCTCGGTGATAGAGCGCCATGGCGATCATCTGGACTGCGATCAGGCCCGAAGTGCGGTCCGCCATCACATAGGGCAGGTAGCGCGGCTTACCGAAGGCCCGCTCATTGAGACCAGCGACGCCGCTGATGCCCTGGATGATCGGATCGTAGGCCGGTACCTCGGCGTGCCGTCCATCCTGACCGAAGCCGTACATGCCGCAGTAGATGATGCGGGGATTGACTGCGCGAACCTCTTCATAGCTCAGCCCCAACCGGGCCATCGAGGCAGGCCGGACGTTCCAGGTCATGACATCGGCCGTCTCGAGCAGGCGCAACAGCGCTGCACGCGCCGACGGCTGCTTGAGATCGAGGCAGATCGACCGTTTGTTCCGATTGAGGTGCAGGAACTTGGGGGCCATGCCGGGGCTGATGCCCCGGCCCCCCAAGTGACGGCCGACGTCGCCTTCCGGGCTTTCAACCTTGATGACCTCAGCCCCGTGATCGGCGAGGATCTGAGTGCACAGCGGACCGATGACCACCGAGGTCAGATCGATGACCCGGACGCCTTTGAGCATGCCTCCTGACATTCGCACTCCTCGTTACTCGGGCGCCATGCCCGCAGCCTTGGTGACCCTGGCCCACATGGCCGTATCCCGCGCCTGAAGTTTCGCGAAATCGGCGGTCGATGTGAGCAGCACGGTACCGCCTGTCGCGGTATGGGCGGCCTCCTTCGCTCGAACCGCCTCATGCATGAGCGTGTTCAGGCGTTCGGCGATGGGCTGCGGCGTGCCCGCGGGCAGATAAACGCCGACCCAGTTCGCGAGTTGGTACTCCGGGAAGCCTTGCTCGATCATGGTCGGGACCGAAGGCGTGACGTCCAGACGCCGGTCCGAGGTCACTGCGAGGGCCTTGATCTTGCCCGCCGTCACCAGCGGTACAGCGGTCCGAAGGTCGCACCAGAACACGCCCACCGTCCCGCTCGCCAGATCGGTCAGCGCCTGGGGCGCCGACTTGTAGGGTACGTGCGTCATTTGAACGCCGGCCATCATCATGAACATTTCCCCGCCGATGCGACTGGGCGCATTGGCGCTCGCGAAGGACACGCTGCCCGGCGAGGCCTTTGCAATTTCGGCGAGTTTGCGGACATCGTTCGCTGCGAAATTGTTGCCGGCCACCAGGATGAACGCATTGTTGCTGAGCGATGTGACCGGGACGAAATCCTTGACGGGATCGTAGGGCAACTTTCTGAATAAGCTCGGATTGGCCGCGTGCGTCGTCCCCGTCGTGACGAGCACCGTATAGCCGTCCGGCGCGGCCTTGGCGACCGCCTCGCTCGCGATGAAGCCGTTCGCGCCGCCCCGATTCTCCACCAGCACCGGTTGCCCGGTGATTCGTGTGAGTTCGGGGGCGACCAGTCGGGCGACCTGATCGGTTGCGGTGCCTGGACCGAATGACACCACCAGTCTGATCGGCTTTGCAGGATAGTTTGGATCCGCCCTGGAAATCGTCGGACCGAGCGACAGACTGGCGGCTGCAAGGATGAGCCGACGACGGCCCTGAGCGGGCATGCCTCGTGTTTTCATGATGCGTCTCCGGTTTGAGCTTGTTTGGGTCGGAGCTCTGGACAGGGACAGATCCAGGCCTTACTGTCTTGCAAAACGCATTGTTTCATTCACCCAATCCAGAGCACAAGACCCCCATGAGCGACCTGCCCCGTGTTGTCCGAATCAACGAAGAAGGCCCCCGAGAGGGTTTCCAATTCGAGAAAGGCCCGATCGCCACTTCGATGAAGATCGCGCTGATCGACCGGCTTTCGACGACCGGCTTGAAGCAGATTCAGACGGTTTCCTTCGTGCCGCCGCAAAACGTGCCCGGAATGGCCGATGCGGATGCCGTGGTCGCGGGTATCACGCCTCATGCAGGCGTTGAGTACACCGCGCTGTGGATGAACGAAAAAGGTCTCCTCCGCGCCCTGGGCCACGACCTGCTGTCGATCAAGGGTGCAGTGACGCTGACCTGCTCGGAAAAATTCCTGGCACGCAACCAGAAGCGGACCTTCGAAGAAAACCTGGCCGCGCAACGTTCGATCCTGCGCATGTATCGCGAGCACGGCATCCCGGTTCGACGCGCCGGCCTCATGGCGGCGTTCGGCTGCAATTTCGAGGGCGATGTCCCCGTCGAACGCGTGGTCGACATGGTGGGGCAGCTGCTTGAGCTTTGCCGAGAGGCCGGAGAATCCCCCGATTACTTTTCGCTCGCCGACAGCATGGCCTGGGCAACCCCGATCTCCATCCAGCGGGTGGTGGGTGCCGTACGCGAGCGTTTCCCAGACCTTACGCTTTCGCTACACCTGCACGACACCCGCGGCATGGGCATCGCCAACGCCTTGGCCGGACTGCAGATGGGGGTGGATATTTTCGATGCCGCAGTAGCCGGACTGGGCGGGTGCCCGTTTGCGGCCCATCGGGGTGCGGCCGGGAACGTGTGCACCGAGGATCTGGTCTTCATGTGTCACGAAATGGGCATCGAGACCGGCGTTGATCTGGATGCGCTGCTCGAGGTGGCGAGCTTTGCCGAGGAAGTCGTCGGCCATCCGCTTCCGGGTTCGGTCAAGTCCGGTGGGAGCCTCGCGGCGCTCCGTCGGGGCCTACACTGATCGGGCCGGGCCGATTCTGAGTGGAAGGGTCACCGGGCCATCGTTGATCAGATGGACCTTCATGTCGGCCCCAAAGCGGCCGCTCTCGACGATCGGATGAACCAATCGGGCACGGCGCAGGAAAGATTCGTATAGTGACTGCCCCAGCTCG
>JBIKVK010000296.1:0-4267 GCA_044356835.1 Burkholderiaceae bacterium | reverse complement strand
GCGCTCCGATCTGCGCGCTGCTGAGCGGACGTACCACCCGCGCAAGTTCCTGCCCGTCACGAAACAGGATCAGGGTGGGCCAGAGCTTGACCCGGAAGGATCGGCCCAGTGCCCGGCCCGATCCGTCCTCGATCCGGAGGTGTCGCAGGTTCGGCCGCTCGGAAAGCCATTGGACAAGGGCAGGCTGGGCCGCCTGACAGTGGCCGCACCAGCCCGTCCCGAACTCGATCAAGGTCAGACCCGCAAGCGCATCAACCGACGCGCGGGCCGGAGCATGCTGTTCGTCGAGATAGGCAGACGTTTCTCTCATCTCACGGTCTCCGGATCAACGCTTCTCGGAGGTCAGGCCCGACCGTTCGGCCAGCCAACGTGTGAACTCGGCGCCGACCTCATCGTGTGACTCGGCGAGATCGACCGTCGCCTGGAGAAAGCCGAGCTTGCTGCCACAGTCGTAGCGCCGTCCCTGATAGCGAAAGGCAAACACTTTCTCGCGACGCAACAGCTGCGCAATGGCGTCGGTCAACTGGATCTCGCCCCCCACCCCACGGGGAATTTTCTCCAGCTCACTGAAAATGCCCGCCGTCAGAATGTAGCGACCAGCCACCGCGAGCGTGCTCGGTGCTTTCTCGGGCTGCGGCTTTTCGACCAGACCGGCGACATCGACAATGTCGTCGGCAACCCCCTTGCCGGACACAATGCCGTAGCGGTTGGTGTGCTCGCGCGGAACGTCCTGAACCGCAAGCATGCTGGCCCTCCAGTGCGAAAATTGCTCGACCATCTGAGCCATCACCGGGCGGTCCCCGACCATCAGATCATCGGCCAAAAGCACGGCAAAGGGCTCATCGCCGACCAGTTCTTTCGCGCAGAGCACTGCATGCCCCAAACCCAGGGCACGGGGCTGACGAACATAGGTGCAGATCATGTCGTCAGGAGCGATCGAACGGGCGACCGACAACAGGCCCAGCTTACCGGCCACTTCGAGCTCGTTCTCGAGCTCGTAGGCGGTGTCGAAATGATCTTCGACGCTGCGCTTGGTCCGGCCGGTGACGAAGATCATCTGACGCACACCGGCTGCGTAGGCTTCTTCGACGGCATACTGGATCAGGGGCTTGTCGACCACCGGGAGCATCTCCTTGGCCGAGGCCTTGGTGGCCGGAAGAAAGCGGGTGCCCAGCCCGGCGATCGGAAAGACCGCTTTACGGATCGTGGATTTCATTGGAGGACTCGCTAAAGTGTCGTTCGATCGCGCACCAGACACTGCGCAGCGGCGGCAGTGCTCCGCCGGAGCGTTTCCGAAGCGATCGATCACAGCCCGTCAGACTACCAGAGCAGCTCGCCCACAGGCCCGATTTACCCGAAGATGGATTCGAACCCGATGACTCCCGCCCGCCCTTCGCCGTCAGACTCGACACACCTGGATCGCCCGATACATTCCATACCCGAGGCCATCCTGCTGGATCTGGATGACACGCTATGGCCGCTCGCCCCCTCCATGCAGGCGGCCGAAAACGCGCTTCGCGACTGGCTTGAAGAGCACGCGCCCGCCACCGGGCGCCTGCTCGACACCGGGCGGCGTGCGGAGCTGCGCGCCCAGGTCCTGAGCGATCACCGTGAACGGGCACACGACATGAGCTTCACCCGTGAGGAGCTGCTGCGCCGCGCTCTACTTGAGGCGGGTGAAGACCACCGACTGGCGCCGACCGCCTTCTCGGTATTCATCACAGCGCGCCGGCAGGTCGAACCCTACCCGGAGGTCCCGGAGGTCCTGAGCCGCTGGTCGACCCGCTTCAGGCTGATCGCTTTAAGCAATGGCAACGCCGATGTGATGAGCACGTCCCTGGGTCGCTTTTTCTTCGGGGCCGTCAATCCGATCACAGCCGGCGTGGCCAAGCCCGACTCGCGCATCTTCCACTATGCCTGCTCGATCGCAGGCGTGCAGCCGGAACGGGCCCTTCATATCGGCGACGATCCAGAGTTGGATCTGATCGGCGCCCGCCGCGCCGGTCTGCAAGGCGCCTGGCTCGTTCGAGACGAGCACACTCACCGGCATGCGGCCGATGCCTGCGGCGACTGGCATCCGGCGCCTTTTTCGAACCTGCAATCGATTGAAGCAGCGCTTGCGCGCCTGGATTGATCGACCGGACCTCTTGCCTTGACCGGAGCACTGGCCCGCCTGCGCCGATCCACCGGTGCGCGCGGGCGTGGATCACCCCCTGTGCCGACGGCCCGGAATGGGTACAATCCCCCGCTCATTGTGCAATGCACCAGGAACCCCCTCCCCCATCCCAGCCCCGACATGATTTCGTCCATCCACCTCTGGCCCTGACCAATGCGCATCGAATCCACGATCGCGGGTTTGCGCGAGGCCCTGGCAGGGCAAGTCCCGGTGGGCCTCGTGCCCACGATGGGTAATCTCCACGCCGGTCACATCGCATTGATCCATGAGGCCCGCCGGCGCGTCGGAACAGCCGGGATCGTGGCCGCAAGTATTTTTGTCAATCGCCTGCAATTCGGACAAGGCGAGGACTTCGATCGTTATCCCAGGACTTTCGCACGGGACATCGAGCAATTGACGGATGCCGGTTGCGACGTCTTGTTCGCGCCCGACGAATCGGTGATGTATCCGGAACCGCAGGTGTTCAAGGTGGTACCCGACCCCGGGCTCGCCTCGATTCTGGAGGGAGCGGTACGGCCGGGCCACTTCGACGGCGTGTGCACGGTCGTGATGAAGCTCTTTTCAATCGTCCGACCCGCGGTCGCGATCTTCGGCAAGAAGGATTATCAGCAGCTGATGCTGATCCGGCGGATGACTAGACAGTTCTGTCTTCCGATCGACATCATCGGACACGACACCGTGCGCGAAAGGGACGGGCTCGCCATGTCCTCCCGGAACGGATACCTGACGGCTCAGGAGAGAGCCGAGGCGGTGCGACTGAGCCGAGTTCTCCGGGAGTTCAGCGCAGAGGTCCAGGAACTGCGGCAAGCGGGACGATGTCATCGAGTTGAAACCGGGCGGCTCGAGCAGCAGGCCCTCCAAAAGCTCGCCTCGAGCGGCTGGCATCCGGACTACCTTACGCTAAGGCGCCAGAACGACCTCATGCTGCCCAGCGATGAGGAACTGCGCGGGGATGAACCCTTGGTCGCCCTTGCAGCCGCGCGACTCGGCATGCCCCGGCTGCTCGACAACATCGAGATCTGATCAGGGCTGAAAGAACTCTTTGACCCGATCCATCCAGGATCGCGCCTGCGGATTGTGCTTGGGGTCTTTGGTCAGTGAAGCGTCAAGCTGACGCAGCAGGTCCTTTTGGGTATCGGTCAGCCGTACGGGCGTTTCGACGACAACATGGGCATAGAGATCACCGGGGTAGCTCGAGCGAATGCCCTTGATGCCCTTGCCCCGAAGACGGAACTGCTTTCCGGTCTGTGTGCCCTCGGGGATCTCGACCTCGGCTTTCCCGCCCAGGGTCGGGATCTGGACCGTACCTCCCAGCGCCGCGGTCACCATGCTGATGGGGACCTCACAGTGCAGATCGTCGCCATCGCGCTGGAATACCGTATGTTCGCGGACCCGGACCTCGACATACAGGTCGCCTGCGGGTCCGCCGTTGACTCCGGGCTCGCCGTTGCCGGCCGACCGGATCCGCATGCCGTCATCGATCCCCGCAGGAATTTTGACCTCGAGCGTCTTGTGGCGCTTGACCCTGCCGACACCGTCACAGGCCCGACAGGGGTCGGGGATGGTCTTGCCAGCACCGCGACAGGTCGGACAAGTCTGCTGAATCGAGAAAAAGCCCTGCTGCATGCGGACGGCACCCTGCCCGTTGCACGTCCGACAGGAGACCGGGCTGGTGCCTGGCTTGGCTCCCGTCCCCTTGCACGTGTCACAGGTTTCCCAGCTGGGTACGCGGATCTCGGTGGTGTGACCAGAGGCTGCCTGTTCGAGGGAGATCTCCATCGCGTAGCGCAGATCGGCGCCGCGATAAACGTTGCTCCGCCCACCCCCGCGCTGTTGACCCCCGCCGCCAAAGATGTCGCCAAAGATGTCGCCGAAGACATCGGCGAATCCTCCCGACCCGCCCCCGCCGCCCATCCCGGCCGCGTTCGGGTCGACCCCCGCATGACCAAAACGATCGTAGGCCTCGCGCTTCTTGGCATCGGTGAGGATCTCGTAGGCTTCTTTGACTTCCTTGAACTTTTCTTCGGCCGTCTTGTCACCCGGATTGCGGTCCGGGTGGTATTTCATTGCGAGCTTGCGATACGCCTTCTT
>JBIKVK010000295.1:0-4270 GCA_044356835.1 Burkholderiaceae bacterium | reverse complement strand
ACCATGGCTCGAACCTTGTCATCTTCCATGTTCTGGCCGAGACCCTGCGCGACGATCGCGCCACGTGACATGACAGCATAACGGTCAGCCAGTGCGCGAGCGAAATCAAAGTACTGCTCGACCAGCAAAATCGTCATGTCGCCTCGCTGGGCGAGCATGCGGATGACCGCTTCAATATCTTTGATGATGGAAGGCTGAATGCCCTCAGTCGGTTCGTCCAGAATCAGTACGCGCGGGCGCATGGCGAGCGCTCTTGCGATGGCCAACTGCTGCTGCTGACCGCCCGACAGATCACCGCCTCGTCGCCGCAGCATCTGGCTGAGCACGGGGAAAAGGTCGAACAGATCGGCCGGTATATCGGCTCGACGACCGGCTGTTGCCAGCCCCATGCGAAGGTTCTCTTCCACCGTGAGCCGGGCAAAAATCTCCCTTCCCTGTGGCACATAGGCGATACCCATGGCGGCGCGGCCTTCCGGTGAAGTCTGGGTGATGTCGTGCCCGTCCAACCGTATGCGGCCCGAACGGATGGGAATCAAGCCCATGATGGCGCGCAGCAGCGTTGTCTTACCTACCCCGTTGCGACCCAGCACGGCGGTGACCTTGCCCGCTTCAAGAACGAGCGACACGTCCCGCAGGATGTGGCTGCCGCCGTAGTACTGATTGACCGATTCAATCGTCAGCATAGATGGGGCCTTGACCTCAGCGGCCCAGATAAACGTCGATGACGCGCTCGTCGGCCTGCACCTGATCCAGGGTACCTTCGGCCAGCAGGCTGCCCTCGTGCAAAACGGTCACCTTGCGCGCGATTGCCCGCACAAAGACCATGTCGTGTTCGACCACCATGATCGAGTGTTTGCCCTCGAGTTCCAGCAGCAATTCGGCGGTGCGTTCAGTCTCAGCATCGGTCATGCCCGCGACGGGCTCATCCAGCAGCAACAGGACAGGATCCTGCGCCAGGAGCATGCCGATTTCCAGCCATTGCTTCTGTCCATGAGATAGGGCGCCGGCCATTCGGTGGGCCTGGTCAGTCAGCCGAATCTGTTCCAGCAGCGCGTGGATGCGGTCACGCTGCGCACCACTCAGTCGCCAGCGAAGGGATGTACGGACCCGCTTGTCAGCCTTCAGCGCGAGCTCGATATTTTCGAAGACTGACAGGTCTTCAAAGACGGTTGGCTTTTGAAACTTGCGGCCAATGCCGCAGCGCGCGATATCGGGCTCGCGCAGGCGCAGCAGATCGATGGTTTGGCCGAAGAATGCGCGACCCGAGTCAGGACGTGTCTTGCCAGTGATGACATCCATCAGCGTGGTTTTTCCGGCGCCATTCGGACCGATAACGCAGCGCAGCTCGCCGGCATCCAGTGAAAGGGTCAGCCGGTTCAAAGCGCGAAACCCGTCGAAGGAAACTGAAATATCTTCAAGATAAAGCGCGACGCCATGACTGAGGTCGACCTCGTCGCTGCGCAGGTGGGCGAAGGCCGCCGACTGCCCACCTGAGGCGGACACCACCTGTTCCGGCGTGGGCCCAGTGGTCACGGCTCGACTCCGGGTTTGGCCGCAGACTGCGCTGTGCCGTGATGGCGCAGTCGCTGCGTGAGTGTCGACACGACACCGACGAAGCCACGCGGCATGAATAGGGTAACAGCAATGAATAACGCGCCCAGAAAATAGAGCCAGAACTCTGGGAAGGCCACCGTGAACCAACTTTTTGCGCCGTTAACCAGAAAGGCTCCGATCACGGGTCCGATGAGGGTGCCTCGCCCACCGACAGCCACCCAAATGGCAATTTCGATGGAGTTCGCTGGCGACATTTCGCCTGGATTGATGATGCCAACCTGCGGGACATACAAGGCGCCAGCGACGCCACAGACCATCGCCGATAAAGTCCAAACGCCAACTTTGTACCAGAGCGGGTCATACCCGCAGAACATGACCCGACCCTCGGCATCGCGTATCGCGGTCAGCACACGCCCGTATTTTGAGCGCACCAGCCAGCGGAACATCACGAGCGTGGCGATCAGCGTAAGGCCGCTCAGCACAAAGAGCGTCATCCTTGTCTGTGGTGAGGCAATCGCGAAACCCAGAATACGTTTGAAGTCGGTAAACCCGTTGTTGCCGCCAAACCCCGTTTCATTGCGAAAAAAGAGCAGCATTGCCGCGTAGGTAAGCGCCTGGGTGATGATGGAAAAGTAAACCCCGCGAATACGTGAACGAAAGGCCAGGTAGCCGAACACAAAGGCCAGAATTCCGGGCACTGCGATCACCAGCAGCGCTGCCCAGGCAAAGTGCTCGGTGAACTGCCAATGCCAGGGCAGGGACTTCCAATCAAGAAAAACCATAAAATCCGGCAAGTCGCTTTTGTAGTGCCCCTCTCGCCCGATGGATCGCATCAGGTACATGCCCATGGCGTAACCGCCCAGCGCAAAGAACAGGCCATGGCCCAGAGAGAGAATCCCGCCGTAACCCCAAACCAGGCCCATGGCCAGCGCCGCGATGGCATAGCAGGTGATCTTGCCAAGAAGAGTGACGTGGTAGTCAGTCAAATGCAGCGGGTGTGAGGCCGGCAGCAGTAGATTGCACGCGGGGATGACGACGACAATCAAGAGTGTCGCCAGCAGCAGGCCTGCGGTGGGCAAGCGATTGGATCGGGTGCTCACAATCTGACTTTCAGGCGTCTGCGCTTCGACCGCGCAGGGCGAACAGACCCTGCGGACGCTTTTGGATGAAGGCTACGATGAACAGGAGCACCGCGATCTTGGCGATGACCGGTCCTGATACGCCCTCAATGAGCTTATTCACAACACCCAGCCCTATGGCGGCGCTCACAGCGCCGGCCAGCTGTCCCACGCCACCCAGTACCACCACCATGAAGGCATCGATGATGTAGGCCTGCCCCAGATCGGGCCCGACGTTGCCGATCTGCGACAGCGCGCAACCTCCCAGACCGGCCAGCCCGGCGCCCAGCCCGAAGGCAAGGGTGTCGACGCGGCGCGCGGGTACGCCCAGGCAGCGAGCCATCGCCCGATTCTGCGTGGTGGCACGCACGAAAAGCCCCAGACGCGTACGCGTCAGCAGCAGGGCGACTGCAACGAGCACCGCCAGCGCGAACGCGATGATAATGATGCGGTTCCAGGGCAGCACGACGTTGGATGCAAGCGCAATGCCGCCCGACATCCAGGCAGGATTCTCGACGCTGACATTTTGAGCGCCGAACAGTGTGCGTGCGGTCTGCATGAGCACCAGACTGATGCCCCAGGTCGCTAGCAAGGTCTCCAGCGGGCGACCGTACAGAAAGCGTATGACGGTTCGCTCCATCAACATGCCCACCAGCGCTGCTGCCGTGAAAGCGACCGGTACTGCCGCGATCAGGTAGTAGTCAAAGCCGCCGGGTAGCCAGGTCTTGAACAGACCTTGTACCAACCAGGTTGCGTAGGCGCCGATCATGATCAATTCGCCGTGGGCCATGTTGATCACGCCCATCAAGCCGTAGGTGATGGCGAGCCCGAGCGCGGCGAGGAGAAGGATCGAACCGAGGCTCAAGCCGGAAAACGCGAGACTGATGCGTGCGGCCCAGGCGAGGCGATACTCTACGTCGTGCAGGCTTTGTTGCGCAGCGTTGCGCAGATCGGAATCCGTTTCGACGTAACTGCCGTCGGAATTCTTTTCGAGCACGGCGAGCAGCAGCGTCTTGGTGGCGGCCGCATC
This sequence comes from Burkholderiaceae bacterium, assembly GCA_044356835.1. Taxonomy (GTDB): domain Bacteria; phylum Pseudomonadota; class Gammaproteobacteria; order Burkholderiales; family Burkholderiaceae_E; genus SYIM01. Next base: position 568 of record JBIKVK010000295.1, on the reverse strand, counting down.
GGATGCGCCCAGCAATTTGATCGCGGCGAGCCGCGTGTTCCGGTCCGGGCTCTTGATTTCGAGCTTGGCCTGCACCAGACCGAGCGCGGATTTCAGCTTGGGATCGCTTTCGATCTGCATCGCCTTCTTGACGAGCGGCAGGACGCTTGGATCGGCGTTGTCACCCAAGGCATCGACCGCAGCGCGACGGCGCTTGGTATCCGGCGAGACGAGATCGAGGGCGGCGATGGCACCGCCGAGTTCGCGGCGCAGCCGATTGTTGATGCCGACTTCTTCGCGTGGCTCGGGTACGGGGGTGACGGTTTCTCCCGTCAGCGCATCGGTCGCCTGCTCTCCTCGCACGATGAGAATGCGCTCGCCTGCGACGAATAATTCGGAGTTGGTCAGTGCCTGCATGACGTCGCGGGCACGCGCATCGCCTTCGGCGAGGAGGGCAGCGATCGCCGTGGTGCGCTCGTCGCTATCGCCTGTCGCCAGCTTGCGCACAGCGTCCGTGTCGAGTGCCAGGACGTTCGATGCCGCAATCGTCAGCCAGATGAAGAGGGACGACAACAGAATGCGCATCGGT
>JBIKVK010000294.1:0-4337 GCA_044356835.1 Burkholderiaceae bacterium | reverse complement strand
CCACTCTTACGGCGAATATGTCTTCGACTGGGCATGGGCAGAGGCGTACCAACGTCATGGCATCGCCTATTACCCCAAGCTGCTGTCGGCGATTCCGTTCAATCCCGTACCCGGGCCGAGGCTACTCGCCCGTGACAGCGCGGCGCGGTACGCCCTCGCCCAGGCCCTGATCAGCTATGCCCGTCAGCAGCGGGTGTCGTCGCTGCACGTTCTCTTCCCGAGGGCCTTTGAGGCCCAGGCCCTTGAGGACGCTGGAGCCATGCTGCGGCACGGCGTCCAGTTTCATTGGCATAACGCAGGGTGGCCCAATTTCGACGCTTTCCTGAACTCGCTCCGCCAGGACAAGAGAAAGAAAATTCGTGCCGAGCGACGCCGCATTCAGGAAGCCGGTCTGCGCTTCAAACATTTGTCCGGCACGGGAATCACCGAATCGGATTGGCGCTTTTTTCATCGCTGCTACAGCACCACCTATCACCTGCACCATTCGACCCCCTACCTCAACGAGTCCTTCTTTATCGGCCTCGGGGCAGAGCTCGCACACCATTCTCTGATGATCGTTGCACTCGAAGGCGAGACGCCTGTTGCGGCGAGCCTCTTGATGCATGACGGACGCAGGCTCTATGGACGCCACTGGGGAGCTCTCAAGCACGTCCCGATGTTGCACTTTGAGACCTGCTACTACCAGGCGATCGAATACGCCATCGAGCACGGCTTCGAAGCCATCGAGGGGGGAGCCCAGGGCGAACACAAGATGGCCCGGGGGTTCGTCCCCTCGGCGACGGTGTCAGCCCACTGGTTGGCCGAACCCGCCTTCGCCGATGCGGTGGAGCGGTTTCTCGTGCGGGAGGGAAAAGCCGTGGACGGCTACCTCCACGAACTGAACGAGCGAACGCCCTTCAGAACTTCGGCTTGACGAAGGCTCGCTGGAAGCGGGCGATGCCATCGGTGATTTCCTGGGCAGCCTCATCAGGCCCCCCCCAGCCTTCAACCTTCACCCACTTGCCCGGTTCGAGATCTTTGTAGTGTTCGAAGAAATGCTGGATGGTGGCCAATCGCTCTGGAGCGATGTCGGTGGCCTTCCGCCAATGCTTGTAGATGGGCAGGATGCGGTCGATCGGCACTGCAAGTACCTTGGCATCGGCACCCGCCTCGTCCTGCATCTTGAGGACGCCCAGCGGGCGGCAGCGGACCACCGCACCCACCGCAACCGGAAATGGAGTGATGACAAGCACATCCACCGGATCGCCATCCCCGGCGATGGTGTGCGGAATGTATCCGTAGTTGCAGGGGTAATGCATCGAAGTCAGCATGAACCGGTCGACGAAGAGCGCGCCGGTGTCCTTGTCGACCTCATACTTGATCGGATCGGCCATCATCGGAATCTCGATGATGACGTTGAAATCATTTGGGATGTCTTTGCCGCAGTCGACTCGATCGAGGTTCATTGAAGTGCTCCCGAGCGCGGACGCGCCAGGTATTGTTGTAGAGGGGGAGTTTGTCAGGCCGCCGAGGGCGTATCGGGCAATTGGGGCGGAACAGCAGGCCCTGTTGCATTGATCGGCGCAATCGGTCGCTCGGGCAAGGGCTCATCGAGGTCGTCGAGCGCGGCTTCCCGCCACAGACCCTGCGCCTCGCCCGCGTGCCCCAGCTGCTCAAGCAGGCGCGCCAGAGCGACGGTCGTCTCACGGCCAGGTTGCTGGTTGCGAGCGCGCCGGAGAAATTCCTCGGCCTTACCCCATAAACCTACGGCCGCACAAAGCCGGCCCGCTGCAAGACTCAAAGCGGCATGCTCTCCGTAGCGATCGCGCAGGATCTCGATCTGGCGTAAGCGCTCGCGCGCGGGAATCTCAATCAGCCCGGCATAGGTTCGAACAAGTCGCTCTTCGAAACGCTCGCTCAGGATGCCCAGCAGCATATCGGCCGCGCGATCACCCCGCCCGGCTTGCGCCAACATCGGCGCTGCAATCTCGGCCACGTCCTCAAATTGGCGCTCGGCGAAGGTCAGCGATTGCCACAACGTGTCCAAGCGTTCCGGCTGGTGACGCGCCGCATTGAACAGCTCGCGCAAAGCTCGCCCCTTGAGCGAACGGGCCACACTGGGATGCAGCGCATCGCGCTTGTCAAGCTGACGAACCACCTGAAGCACGTCGCGCCACTGACCCGAGAGCTCATGCGCGCGCAGGGCCACCCTGAGCGCCTGGATGTGACGTGCGCCGCCGGCATGGAGTTGGGCTACTGCCTCAAGCGCACGGCCCGCATCCCGTTCCTCAAGGGCCAGCTCGGCTCGACTCAACAACACGGCTTGGGCGAGCGCCGACTCACCTTCGGCGCGGTCCAGCCATTCCTCGACCCTTCTCGCATCGTTGAGTCGCTGCGCAGCGCGCGCCGCCACCAGAGCCGCGGGGCCAGCCAACTCGGCATCCGACAATGCGGGCTTGATCAGCCGCTCCGCACGGCCGAACCGTCCCTCAAACAGTGCGACGAGACCGTCCCGCAGCCCTCGGATCGCCGCGCTGCGCGAGCGGCGCTGACGGAAATCGCGAACTCGCTGGGGCAGGGACAGGGCATTGAAGAGCGTGTAGAGCAGCGCATATCCCGCCACAAAGCTCACGAACAGCGCGACGGCGAGCAAGTTGATCGACAGATCAACTCGGTAGGGGGGCCACAGGATCGCGACATTACCCTCGTTGAACTGAACCAGGAGCGCCAGGCCGACCGCGGCCGAAACGACCAGCAAAATGACAATCAGACGACTCACGGATGGACCCGCCCAAAAAAACCGCGCGAAGATGGCGACCGAAGCATCTCAGTCCCGGGCAGCACGGTTGGCCCGCGCAGCACGTACGACCGCCAAGCTCTCCGTCGGCAGAGGCGGATCAAACGCGAGCCGCGAGCCGCGCAGCTGGCGCAGCTGCTGCTGGGCCTGACCCACGAGGCGATTTTCGGTGTCGAAAAACCGCCCCAGCGTTTCGATCACACGGTCGAGGTCGGCACGGAACAAGGGCTCATTTCTCGACAAGAGGGAAATGCGGGTGTTCAGCAACATCAGACGCAAGTTTTCCTTGAGGTAGTAGGCTTGGTCCGGGGCGATCAGGAGCGACTCGGGATGATCGATCCGCCTCACCCGAATCAGCCCCTGAAGGTCGTCGACCAGACGGCGAACCCCCGACAGCGCACCGCTGCCAATCGATTCGTCGGCAGCCGAGCTTGGAACAGTTTGGGCGGATGCCTGATTAGGGTTCAAGCGCTCACGCCGCGCAAGGGAGGCAGTCAGAGGCCATTGATCAATCTGCGCGATCAGGACGTCTATCCTGGTCGCCAGCGTCGTAACTTCGGAGGCGGGATGCGCACGCAATCTTTCCAGATCACCCAGCAGAGCGCGCCGCAGAGGCGCGAGCGTCGCGTCCGCCTGCCGGTTGAGCCTCTGCTCAACCTGCTCCAGAGCGATCAGAGCCCCGCGCGCGTCAATCCCCAGCGAGAGTTGCTGGAATACGAGCATGAGGGTGGACTCGATCTCGGCCAGCAGGGTGTCCGCTGACTCCTGAATCAGGCCTCGATACAGCTTCTCGACCTGGGAATACAGCGTTTGCGCCTCGGCGATCCGCGCATCGATCAGGGTCTGCCGGCTGTGCAGGTCGCGAAGCTGCTCCTGCGCGCGCTTGAGCGCAGTGTCTGCATCACCCACTCGCCGATCGGTACCCTCGAGCCGAGCCGTCGCGCCCCGCTCCAGCTCCGAGAGCCGATGATTGGACAGACCGGTCCAGACCATCGCCGCGGCAGCCACCAACAACGCCGCGACGGCCCAACCGTAGCCAGGGGAAGAAGACTTCGCGATCGCGCTGTCTGCCCGAAGCGGCGCCTGCTCAGGCACCGGGTCGGGAGACCTTGGAATCGGGTTCACGGAAGACTGGGCGTCGGTCAAAGCATGACCTCACAACGTAGCAATAAAGGTCCAGGGGACGGTGCCAACACGAAAATTTGTATGGGCTAAGCGGATTCTAGCGCGGCCAGGAGACTCTCGAGCCCAGGATCGAGCATGTTCACATGTTCAAAGCCCACCGAGCGCGCCGCCTCGGCGATTCTGGGGTGAATCACCAGCGCGCGATCGGAGTCGATCCGCTGCGCGAGCAGAGCCTCCCCTACAAGCGACTGACACTGGCCTACTGTTGAGGCCTGGGTAAACACCCACGACAGAGCCTGCGGCTCCGCAAGCCAGCGCAACAACGTGTCGACGGACGACGCAGGGGGCGTGATCGGCTGGCGCAGATAAATGGGGAGCACCTCGACCTCCGCCCCCGCACTGCGAAGCGACGCGATCCACTGGTCACGCCCAGAGT
>JBIKVK010000293.1:0-4358 GCA_044356835.1 Burkholderiaceae bacterium | reverse complement strand
CCCCGAAGCCGGAAAGCCACCAAAGGGCAACTCAGCCTTCTGCCCAAAGCGAGCTTTGCAGGAGGCCGTTGGACTTAATTCGTGCCCGCACCAAACACCACCTGCGCCATCAAGTCCCTCCTCATCGCCTCGCGCACCGGAATGAAATCCCGCTCATCCTGCGGTACGCAGTACCCTCGGTCGCGGCGGATCACCAACTCCCGTACGACCCTCAACCGATCGCCTTCCAGACGCCACTGCGATTGATAGCGGAATGCGCCGCCTTCGATCGCCACCCCAGCCGGCACGAACATCGGCCGCGACGACGCAGGCAGCACGACCTCGACGTCATCCCGCCAACGCCCTGCACTACAGACAAACGGATTTCTGCGCTCGGCCAGCGGCTTCCAGTTGGCAAAGTGTCGCAGGTCTGCCCGCGTCAGACCTACCGGGATACGCATCGCCGACGGCCCGGGCAGCGTCACGACCGACTCGAGATCGAACTCGGCCTGCACGACCCACGGATTGCCGTGTACGAACGGATCTGAGTTCCAGATGCGACCGACACCGCTCTCGTCGTATCGAGTCAGCATCCGGTTGACCGTTCGCTCCTGCAACTCGCTCATCGCCCGCTGTCGGGCATAGCGTGACTGGCCTTCCCAGGCACCAGCGATGTGCGCGCGGACGCTTCCTTCTACGCGCCCCGAGTCGTCGATCCTCATCTGGACATGCGTTTCGACAAAGTCGCGTTCAGGAGACAACACCGGTAGCCGCACGACCTGACCCGTCGCGGCGAGCAGGCCGGGTTTGCCGTAGAGCGGCATCGGAAGCGACCCGAGCGGCGGATCGCGGTCGGTCAAATCTACGAACAAATCCAGCGACGGGATGTAGACGATCACATGGTCAAAAACCCAGGACTCCGGCACCTGCGGCAACTGGTATGTGGCGGCCGCGTTGATCAGCACAGCCGAGCTCTCGATCCCCACAGCGCTCAGCATCGCCTGCATCAGCGCCGATTGGTCCTTGCAGTCGCCGTATCGGGTCCTGAGCACTTGCGGCGCCGGGTGTGGCACCCAGCCCTCGACCCCAATATGCACCGAGAGGTAGCGAATATGCCGATTGATCCAGTCGCGAATACGGGCTACACGCTCGCGGTCGGAGCCCGCGCCGCTCGTGACCGACTGAGCGAGTCTGCGCACCTCGTCATCGGGCTCGGCGCGAGGGCCGGCCCGCCTCTGATAGGCCGCAGCCAAGCTGGCGTAATCGGGAAAGGTGGAGATCATCACCGACGGCGCCCAGTCGTCGAAATCCAGCTCGCTGCCCTCGGCCGGCCAGTAGTTCTGATGCGCTATCTGAAACCGGTAGCGAACCGATCCAGGAGGATCGTCCGGTTTCGATACAACCTTGCCGCCCTCAAAGCGATCCCCCTGGACCTTCAGCGGGAGCGAGTGCGGGTGAACCACGTTGACCTCGTAGTGCTCAACGCGGATTCGAGGGGCGGCTATCAGGCGCTTTGAAAAGTGTCCCGGAAACGGGCTGGTATGTTTGACTTCGGTGGAGCGCCGGTGCACGACGCTGCCCAGCTCGAGCCCCGGATAGATGATGGTGGCGACCTTGTTGTCGCTGTCGCCCTCGCCTTCATCGGTGTCGTCTTTGATGCGGACTGTGTCCAGCGGCACGTCGATGCGTTTGCCGCTTGGCGTGACCGACCACGCTTCATCCACCTGCATCCGCGTCATCGTCTCGCGAAAGTGCAGTTTCTCCTCGCCCAATATGGACACACCTCGGGGTGTGTCGGCGCGGCGCGCAATGTCGTGGGTAAGGGTGGCGGTTCCATCGGCGTTTACCTGCACGGTAACGATCCGATGGATCAGGGTCGTGGAGGGCTTAAAGGTATCCACTGCGACCGCGGCTTCCGGAGCGGAAAACGCAAGGAGAACCGCCACACTGAAGAAGCTCCAACGCAGGGGCCTCGGGCGATCCAAGGACAATAGGCGAACAATCGGGATCACGGTTGAATTCCTTGAACGGATCAGCTTAAGAATAGCTGACCGAAAGGCTCACCTGATGAGCCTCCAGCGCGGGTAAAGTGACTAAGAGGATATCGATGGGTAAGGGCGTGTGGATCCAAATTTCAGCCTTGGGGGCTTTAGTCGCCGGTCTCGCCTATGCCTGGCTGATCGAGCCCGCGAGGGTCGAAGTCACGCACCACCGAGTCGAATCAAGCGCCAAAAGCGAGCCCCAAATCCGGCTGGTCCAGCTTTCGGACCTTCACCTGCAATCGATCGGCCGACGCGAACATGCCGTCGCACGCGAGGTGCAGACACTCAAGCCGGACATGCTGATCCTGTCGGGCGATGTCATCGACAACGCTGGAAAGCTGTCGGTGCTCGAGGCGTTTCTACCGCTGCTTGGCAGCGGCGAAAAGGTGGCCATCCTCGGCAACTGGGAGCACTGGTCGCGCGTGGACCTGAACTATTTGCGTGGCCTCTACTCTCGGCACGGCGTGCGCCTCTTGGTCAACGAACACGCCACCTACCGCTTCGGTGATCGAACCGTTCAGATCAACGGGCTCGACGACTTCACGGGCGGTCGCCCTCAGGTCAACGCGGCCGAATCATCCCAGTCCGGGAGCGTCAACCTGATCATCCAGCACTCTCCGGGATGGTTCCGGACGCCGGAGGCGGCAGCGATCAATCGGCGTTTTGACCTGTGCCTCGCGGGTCACACGCACGGCGGTCAGATCGCACTCTTCGGGCTCCCACTCTGGACACCCCGGGGCAGTGGCGATTTCGTTTCGGGTCGTTATGATCTGGCGATGTGTCCGCTTTATGTCTCCCGCGGAATCGGAACCTCAATTGCTCCGGTGCGCTTCGGCGCGCGGCCGGAGATTGCGGTATTCAGCCTATGAAGCCCTCGCCGACCAGAGGCGCCGAAACGGTTCGCCAGCAACGAGCACAGAACGCTCCCAGCGACGACTGTCCAAGTCCCGGCTGATCGACTATCGGCAATGTGCCAAGCGCTTGTGGTTGCAGGTTCACCGACCCGATCTTCGTACAGAAGACCCCAACGCTCGGATGCGGATGGATATCGGCAATGAGGTCGGCGAACTTGCACGCAAGCTCCACGACCCGACTGGCGAGGGAATTCTGTTCGATGCCCAGCGCGACGGCTATGACGCCGTTTTCGAGGCGTCTCAAGCCGCGTACCTCTGCGCAGACCGTTGTTCGAAGCAGGGTTCACAGCAGGTCCGCTGTTCCCCTTCGTCGATCTTCTGTTGCCGACGAGCGGGCCGGATCGGGATTCTGGTTAGACCCTCATCGAGGTCAAGTCGGCAGCGAGCGTCAAGCCCTATCACCTCGACGATCTGGCCGTACAGGTTCACATCCTCGATGAAGCGGGCGTACCCCTCGATGGCGCCGCCATCGCCTGTATCGACTCGTCCTGGACCTATCCGGGCGGAGGCCACTACGCCGGACTCTTCCGCCAGCACAATCGCCTCGAAGAGGCCCGCAGCCGATCGTACACCGATCTCGTCGCAGCGCCGAAGGCCGTCGAGCAGGTTAAGTGGCCCCAGTTCTTTCTCGACTTCGAAGCCGTCAACCTTGCCATTCCAAGATGGGCAGGCACGCGCCCTTTCGATCAGGTTCCTTTTCAGTACTCGCTGCACGTTCTTCGTCAGAACGGCACCCTTGAGCATCGGGAGTTCATAGACCTGGGCGGCAACGATCCACGCCGACCTTTCGCCGAGCGGCTGATCGCGGACATTCCGAACACGGAGGGCGGCACGGTGTTCGCCTACAACGGCAGCTTCGAGACCCGCATCCTGAAACACCTTGCAGACACCTTGGGCGACCTCGAATGGCCATTGAACGACATCGTTCGGCGTATCAAGGATCTGCTGCCCATTGCCCGCGATGACTGGTATCACCCAGACCAGCAAGGCAGTTGGAGCATCAAGCGGGTGCTACCGACGCTCGGTGAGCGAAGTGCGTCCGACGCCGATCTGGAGGGCGTATCGGACGGCCAACAGGCAATCCTCGCCTTTCACGCGCCACCTCAGCCGGCGTGGAGGCCAATTATTTTGCGTGCCGGACCCATTAAATCACTTTAGAGTGATATATTTCCAGGGTGATATGTTGAGCAAAAAGCATTCGAGCGCAAGCATCTGGAGAGTCGTCCTTCATGACGAATTCGATGCCGAGTTTGAGGCGCTGACCGATGACGTGAAAGACAACCTGCTGGCGGCCGCGAATGCCATTCAGATCGCTGGGCCAAAGGCGGGCCGGCCACATGTCGACACGCTTGGCGGCTCGAAGCACGCAAACATGAAGGAGTTGCGCTTCACCGCCCACGACGGCAGAGAGGTATGGCGGGCA
>JBIKVK010000062.1:0-15065 GCA_044356835.1 Burkholderiaceae bacterium | reverse complement strand
TCCATTGCCCATAGAGCTCCTGGCGGCGCCCGGCATAGACCCCGACCCCGAGCGGAGTGCCGCAGTGGTCAAGGACAATCGGAGTGTCCGGGAAGGCGCGCGCGAGGTCGGTCAGCTCGGCCATCTGAGTCTGGTAAAGAAAGGCGTCGAAACGTAAGCCCAGCGGGGCGAGCAGTGCGAAACCTTCGCGAAAGCGCGAGTCAGCGAGCAGGCCCGGGGGGCGGTCGGGGTTGGGGGGCGCCACCTCAGGGTCCGCATCCCAGGCCGACACCTGGCGAACACCCTTGAAGCGCGACCCGCCTGCGCGCATCAAGGCCTCAAGTAGAGGGGCTGCCCGAGCACCAAGATGGAGCGCACCAAACCCCACGATGCCGGCGCACATGCGGGCAGGTCCGTAGGCGCCCGAGGCGCTCATGGCTGCGACACCGTTGGCGAACTCAACTTCACCAAGCGAACGCATTTCTGGCGGTCCATCGGCGCGGTACATTGAACGACAGTCCACATAGACCGAGGCACGGATGTCGTGGCCCGTCCCGCTCAAGTCGGCCTGCAGGTCGCCAAACATATACCGCGGCCGTGGGGTGTCCCAGACGTGATGGTGGGCATCGATGATGGGCTGCGCAGGCTCAAGCGCGTCTTCGTGGTGCAGTGCCAGCCAGTCCAACCGGTAGCCCGCATAGGCGCCACTGGTGACCGTCCCATCGGCATGCACACGGGCCCCTTTGAGCTCAGGCTGCACGTGCCCCTCCGGAATTGGTCGTGCGCCCAGGGACTCGCATCGCGAGCACCCGCCTCACGATGGGCCGATCGAAGATCGAGGTCCTCATCATCGATGACGGCCGCCGCGCGGGCAGCCGATGTCTCCCTGAATTGAATCTGTTTATGTTCTGTTTGTATTGAAAACGGCCCGGACCCGTGAGTCAAGCGGCGCAGCAGATGCAGCCGCACGGAGGCGCTTCCGGAGCGCGAACTCAATCGTGTTCATTTTTACATAAACCCATGTTTTTTTCTTACTATTTTGAAATGCCCCGCAATCGCTCGGGGACCTGCAGAAAGGGAGGCACTGAGCATGAAGATCATGATTGACACCACCGCCGGTTCGATCACTGTCGAAGGGGGCGATGACTGCAAGAGATTGGACGCCTCGGTGACCGGTACGGGCGAAATCGGGCCGGCGCTCGATCGGGTTGAAGGAGCCCGCGAGGACGGCACACATCTGTGGTTTCCGATCGCGAGTCTGCGCGAAATGGCCCGCATGCCCCGGGACCCGAGTTGGCCTGATCGCTTTGACGCAATGATCCGATTTGCCGCGAGCAAAGGATGGGTCGACGAAACGGGCTCTCGGGTGCGCGCCCATCTCGTCCGGGGATAAGACGCACGGTCCCAGCGAGCTTGCGGACGAACCCCATGCAGGTCAGACGGTATCAGGTGTCCGGGATCTCGATGGCCCGGCGTGCGCCGCCGGAAGCGACGATGGGGGGTCGGATCAGCCCGGCGCTTCGGCTCAGGCACAGTGGATCAGCAGGCTGTGCCGTACAGTCTGGGCGATCGCCTGCGAGAGGTGGCCCTTCCCGGTCGTGTCTTCCACGAGAATCACTTCGCCCGCTCCGATGACGCGCACCTCACCGTCGCCGGTGGTGATCTTGACCCCCGCGTCGAGATTGACAATGTATTGCTTGCGGGGTGCTGTGTGCCAATCCAGCGAATAGTCAGCCTGACTTTGACGGAATACGAGACCCGTCACCGGAAAGGCCTTCGACCGCTTGCTCGAGCGAACGGTCTCGATCCAGTCGACCTCAATATCGCGGAAGTGGGAAATGCCCTGCTCGTCGGTATAGATGTTGTGAATGCGCAATGTGATCTCCTTGATGGATCATTCTTTGCATTGGAATGGATGAGTTGTTGCCGCCCAATTCTGCGCGCTTGAGATCGGTTTGTACACGGCCGCAGATGCGCACCGAATGGCATTGAGCGGACCACAGCCCGGGGTTAGACTCACTACGCTCGAATTCAAAATCAATGAGATCCACAGGGAGGCAGTCATGTCGACACACCCGATGTTCATGGGTATCGGTGCATTCGCAGCGGCGGCGATGCTGGCCTTGGGCCCGCCGACCGCCGCCCAGGACTTCCCCAGCCGTACGGTGACGCTGGTCGTGGCCGGAGCGGCTGGTCTGCCGGCCGACATCGTCGCTCGGACCCTCGCACCCGCCATGAGGCAGCACCTCGGCCAACCCGTCGTCGTCGAAAACAAGCTCGGCGCGGGCTCGCTGATCGGCTATGAGTTTGCCGCTCGCAGCAAGCCCGATGGCTACACGATTGCAGTCGTTTCCGAAGCGCAGCTCGCGAGCTTTCCGGCGACCGTGAAAGATCTGCGTTTCGATCCGCTGAAGGACCTGCCCCCGTTCATCGGACTCGGCGAAGGCAGGGTGTTGCTGGTGGGCACGCGCGCCAACGTTGGGTGGACTCAATACCCGGACATGGTTCGGGCATTCCAGGGCAAACCGGGCACGCTCAATTTCGGCGTGTCAGCTCCGAACACGGTGCTGCTGGCCCATGCCTTCCTGCAACACCACGGAATCCAGGGCCAGATCGTGCCCTATTCAAATGCCGGGCCACTGGTGACCGATCTTGTGGCCGGGGTCAACCACATGATCTGGCTGGGGCAGTCTGCTGTAGCCAATGTTTCGGCGAGAACGAGTCTGCTCGGCATTTCGGGGCGGAGTCGCAGCGCCGCCCTGCCCGAAGTGCCCACTTTTGACGAGTTGGGCCTGAAAGGCATTCCCGGGTTGGGTTACAGCCTGAATGCGCCCGCCGGGGTGCCGCCTGAACGGCTGGCAGCGCTCTTTCGGGCCGCGGCGCATGCGCTGGACCAAGACGATGTCAAGTCACGGTTCGCACAGATGCAGCTCGACATCCAGATGATGGACGCAAAGACGGCCGACCAGCGGTTTCAGGCAGCAGCAAGGCTGTTCTCAGCTGTTGCCAAACGTGCCGATTACAAACCTGAATGAGGCTGAGCATCCAGCATGGACACCCATTTTCTGGGCAGTGATCCGCTACCTTTCATCTTGTCGCGGTTGAATGACGACAGCTTCAAACTGGGCGCAGGCCGACGCGCCCATGTCGCCTACCGGGACTTCGGCATCAACGCAGCGACGTCCGGAAAGCTCAATTTCATTGGCGCGAAGATCCGGCAGGAGAGCAAGATCGAGACCGGTTGGCACTACCATACCTGCGAGCTGCTGATCGCCTACTACGTCTCGGGCTGGATCGATGTGTATTTCGAGCCGGGCAAACTGGTCCGGGTGAGCGCGGGCGACTGCATCATGATCCCCCGAGGCATGCCCCATTGCGAAATTCGAAACTCAAACGATATGGAATTGGTCGAGGTCTATCTGGGCGAAATGGGCACGGTCAACGTGCCTGAGCCACCCGCCGGTTATGTGTGGCCAGGCAATGCGCCCCGCGTTTGAAGGTCGAGTCGCGCTCGTCACGGGCGCAAGCGAGGGCATCGGCGCCGAAGTCGCCCTCGAACTCGCCCGTCAGGGCGCTGATCTCGCGATTTGCTCCCGGACGCAAGACACTCTCTTGGCCAGCGCCGAACGCATCCGCGCTGCCACTGGCCGCAGGGTCGAGGCCATCGTCGCCGATCTGGCACACCTGGAAGGCTGCAAACACTTCGTCGCCCAGGCGGTCACACGCCTGAGCCGAGTCGACATCCTGGTGAACAACGCCGGCTCGTCTCGCATGATGCCCTTCGCGGAAATGCCCGACGAGGTCTTCGTCGACGCGTTCGAGGGCAAGCTGTTCGCAGCAGCGCGCTGCTGCCGCGAAGTCATCCCGCCGATGCGTGCTGCGGGCGGCGGAGTCATCATCAATATCACGGGGGCCACTCAACAGGGCGTAGCTCTGCATGCCGCGGGCGGGTCGGCCAACGCGGCGCTGCGCATGCTGACGAAGGTTTGGTCGCTTGAGTTCGCCCCTTGGAACATCCGTGTCAACAGCATCGCACCGGGGCGGATCCGAACCGATCGACTCGATCGGATGGTCGCGGCGGAAGCTCGCGCAGCCGGGATTGAAGCGAGCGAGATGACCGCGCGCATGACCTCCTCGATTCCGTCCGGCCGACTCGGCGAGCCCAAAGATGTCGCCGGGCTTGTCTGCTTTCTGGCCTCGGATGCTTCGGCCTACATCAACGGGACCTCGATCACGATCGACGGTGGAAAATCGCCGCTGATCTGAGCCTGGGCACGCCTGCGCTCAAGGAGCCGCCGCCTCGCCCGAAGCGCCCGGACGGCCAAAGCTCAACGCCGCCAGACCCGCATCCCCGGGCGCCCACAACCTTCGATGGTCGATGTCATTGAGTGCGACGATCCCTGCTTGGCCCATGGTCAGGTCGAGCTCCCGGGCCAGCAGGGCTGCGACATGTTCGACGCCACGAGCGCCTGCGACTGCCGCGCCATACAACCAGGGTCGACCCGCGAGGACCAGGTTCGCACCCAGCGCAAAAGCCTTGACGATATCGGAACCCCGTCGGATGCCACCGTCCAACACCAGAGGCATCTGCTCGCCTAATGCGCGTCGAATGAACGGGAGCATTTCGATACTGGCCGGGGCAGGGTCGAACTGCCGTCCGCCGTGATTCGAAATGATCAAACCGTCCACTCCCAGCTGCGCAGCTCGCGTTGCGTCTGCGGGGTCGAGAATGCCCTTGAGCAGCAGGTGCCCTGGCCACTGCTCGCGAAGCCTCTCCAGACGATCCCAGGTGAGGCGCGAGTCTGGCGTGAGCTGGGCGAACCGAGCGGCTGCGCCCTCGGAAGAAGGCGGTTCACCGGAATAAGGCAGCCAGTTGCCCATCGGAGGGATCCCCCCGGCGCGGTAAAAGTCGAGCAGCCAGCGCGGGTGCAGCAGGGCCTCGGCGACCGTCGATGCGGACAGGCGTGGCGGGCGACCAAAACCATTGCGGCGGTTTCGCTCACGGTTGGAGTTGACCGGCACATCGACGGTGACGACCAGAGTCCCGACCGCGAGCGACTGGGCCCGGCGCAACAGATCGCGGTTGATCGACTCGTCGGTGCAGGCATAGATCTGGAACCAGGTGTTACGAGGCGCACGCTGGACCGCCTGCTCCAGGCTGGCATTGCTTGCGCTTGAAATCAGATACGGGATATTGGCCTGAGCTGCAACGCTCGCCAGCATGAGGTCCGCGCCCGGCCGCGCGAGCCCGGTATGGCCCATCGGACTGATCCCGTAGGGGGCGTCGTACCGATGGCCCAGGAAGTCAACCGACCGGGACCTTGTCGACACATCCACAAGATACCGGGGCAATAGCGCGTAGCGCTGAAAACCGGCCCGGTTGCGTTCGAGGCAGGTCTCATCGTCGGCACCGCCCTCGATGAAGTCAAAAACGATGCGCGGAAGGCGCCGCCGCGCTCGAGCGCGCAGGTCGTCGAGATTGAGGACAGAGGCGAGATCGGACACGCCACACGCTCCAGTTGAACGCTATCAGTGCAGCGTATCAGGGATCGGTTTGCGCAGCGAGAGGCAGTCCTCCATCAACCCCTGCTCCTCTCGACGCGTCCGGATCGCGCTGATAAGCTCGGCACGCGCCCGACCAGCTTGAAGATCAAAGAAAAGGACTCTCCCATGAGCGGATTCGTGCAGAACAAAGTAGTGATCGTAACGGGTGCGGGCGCGGGTATCGGCAGAGACTTCGCCCGCGCTTTTGCCGAGCACGGCGCTGCGGTGGTCGTGAACGATCTTGCCACCGACAAGGCGAGCGGTCGGCCGCTCGCGGAGTTGGTCGCCGAGGAAATCCGCGCTTCGGGAGGCCGGGCCGTTGCAGCGGTGGAAAGCGTTGCGCAATGGGATGCCGCGCACCGCATCGTTGCTTGCGCACTCGATCATTTTGGACAGATCGATTGTGTGGTCAACAATGCCGGGATCGTTCGCGACCGACTCATCTTCAACATGAGCCAAGAGGAGTGGGCGAGCGTCATCGACGTGCACCTGAATGGATCTTTCTACATGACTCGGGCGGCCGCCGCGCACTTCAAAGCGCAGCAGTCCGGTTCATTCATTCACATGACCTCGACCTCGGGCCTGATCGGAAACTTGGGACAAGGCAATTACGCATCGGCGAAGATGGGTCTGGTGGGGCTGTCCAAGTCGATCGCCCTGGACATGGCGCGCTTCAAGGTTCGCTCGAACTGCATTGCGCCCTGGGCCTGGACGGCGATGACCGCCACCATTCCGGCCGATACGCCCGAAAATATTGCGCGTATCGAGCGGTTCAAAAAGATGGAGAGCGCCAAGATCGCGCCGCTCGCAGTGTTCTTGGCGAGCGATCGGGCCGATGGGGTGACGGGTCAGATTTTCGGTGCGAGAGCGAACGAGATCTATCTCTTCAATCAGATCCGGATGGTCCGCTCGATGCAACGAAGCGAAGGCTGGACGCCGCAAAGCATTGCAGACCATGTCATGCCTGCATTCAAGGCGAGCTTTTCAGAGACGGTCACATCGGCCAGTCTGTTCCCTTGGGACCCGGTTTGAGCGCGATCCCGCCCGAGCTGAGGCGATCCCGACTGAACGATCCGTCCGCCCTTGGATAGTGGGGCTTTGTGGCATGGACAGGCCATCTCATCAAGAGCGTCGGGCTGGCCCTCGACACGCACGGTGGTGAGCTGGGACCTACGGTGATACAGTCTTGTGGACGGGTGCCTTGTTCGCCAGGGCAGGACGCCGGATCGAACAATAATTCAACCATTTTTCAGGGAGAGTCAGATCATGGACCGTCGCCGTCGGACGCTCGTCGTCGCGCTGGGCGCTGCGCCTTTTGGCGCCGCCACCGCTCAATCGTCAACGGGTAAGACGGTCAAGATCGTCGTGCCCTTCCCGCCCGGGCAGGGCGCTGACCTCATTATTCGGATGCTCGCTGACCAGTTGCCCACGCGGCTGAATCAGTCGGTAATTGTTGAGAACCGACCGGGAGCTGGGGGTCTGCTCGGGATGTCCGCCGTGGCAAAAGCACCTGCTGACGGTCTCACATTGGTCATGGGCGGCAGTGGGCCTGTGTCGATTGCCCCGACCTTGCAGGCCTCAGTGGCCAAGTACGATCCGGTCAAGGATTTTGAGCCGGTCAGCGGGGTAGCGACCGTCGCACAGCTCTTTGTCGTCCCGGTGGAATCTCCGTTAAGGTCGGTACGCGACGTGATCGCTGCAGCGCGGGCTCAGCCCGGCAAGGTGGCATACGGTTCGTCCGGCAACGGTACCACTCAGCATCTATTCGTTGAGTATTTCGCGTCGATGGCAGGTATCAAGCTGCTGCATGTGCCGTACAAAGGATCCGCCCCCGCATTGACTGACCTGCTGGGCGGACAGATCCAATTCATGTCCGATACGGTGGCCGCAATGGTGCCGCATGTTAAGTCAGGCAAACTAAGAGCATTGGGTGTGACTTCGCCGGCACGCTCACCATTCCTACCCGATGTCCCAACCGTTGCCGAGCAGGGTCTTGGCGGATATGAAGCCGTGGGCTGGGTGACCGTTCTCGCGCCGGCAGGGGCCCCTGCCGAGGTCCTCGACCGTCAGGCGCAAGCGATCCAGGCGATCCTGACCGAGCCCGCCATCCGGGAGAAACTGGCCGGGATGGGTTTTGTACCGATGAGTCAGACGCGTGAATCGCTGCGGGTCTTCATTGGTACAGAGCTCGCGAAGTGGCGAAAGGTGATCGAAACGGCTCAGATCAAAGTCGAATGATCTTGAGATCGGAGAGCGCCATGCACCCAGTCTACCGAGAGGCCGTCGTTGTAGATGGCCTGAATATCTGCAATTGGTCCCGTGAAATCTTCGAGTCATGGCGCGCTGGTGGTTTGACAGCGGTATCGTGTACCTGCGGGCTTTGGGAAAATTTTCGTCAGTCGGTCGATAACATCATTCAGTGGAATCGCTGGTTTGAAGAGCATTCCGATCTGATCATTCCAGTGCGTAGCACAGCAGACATCCTGCTTGCCAAACGAGTGGGCAAGACGGGAGTGATTCTTTCTTGGCAGAACACATCTGGCATTGAAGACCGCATCGACTATCTTCAGATCTTCGCATCGCTGGGCCTGCGCAAGATGCAGCTCACCTACAACACCCAAAACTATTCCGGTGCTGGATATTCGGAGGAACGGGATTCGGGTCTGACCGGGTTTGGACGCGAAGTGGTCGACGAAATGGCCCGCGTCGGCATTGCCTGCGACCTTTCGCATGTGGGTGACCGGACAACTGCCGACGTGATTGCGTACGCGCCCAAGGCGCCCTGTTTTTCCCATGTTCTGCCGGCCGGTATGCGAGAAGGAGGACGCAACAAGTCGGATGACCTCATCAAAGCGATTGCCAATCGAGGAGGCGTCATCGGGTTATCGCAGTTCGGTCCCCACATGAAGAGGGGGAACGAATCGACCATCGATGACTACGTTGAGGCACTCGATTACGTCATCGATCTGACCGGCGAAGACCATGTCGCGGTCGGATCGGACGCATCTGAGGGGCACGCGCGCCCAAGCCCATTTCTGGAGTGGTGCAACCGTGACAAAGGTTATGCGAGGGTACTGACGCCTTGGGGTAGTGAGCGTGTCGTGAAGCCGCTGGGTCCGCTTGCGCAGCGTGCCGCACTCGCCGAGAGCATGGCCCGAGCCGGTTGGTCCGACACGAAAATGCGAAAGGTTCTTGGCGAAAACTGGATGAGGTATTTCGGCGATATCTGGGGGGATGCCCGATGAATCGTCGTGAGCGGCTCGAACTTGCCGTGTCCGGTCGGGCGCCCGACCGTGTACCAGTGAGCGCATGGGGGCATTTTTTCCCACAGGAGACTTCGGCCCATGGTCTGGCTTGCGCGATGATGGACTTCTTCGATTGTTATGACTGGGACTACATGAAGGTACATGCGCGGGCCAGTTATCACGTCGAAGGTTGGGGCTTTCGCTATCAGGCCTCAGACGATCCTGCGCTCGGCCATCGCTGCCTGGAGCATCCGATTGATTCACCAGCGGCCTGGCGGCGCTTGCGCCCCTTGTCGATCGAATGCCCACCACTGGCTGAACAGCGAGTCGCGGTCTCGGAGATTCGGAGACGATTGCCTCCCGATGTACCGCTGATCATGACCGTTTTCTCGCCGCTGGATGTCGCCGAGAAGTTGATCGATCGCGACGCTGCCCTGCTCAAGGCGCATATTGAAGAAGATCCCGAGTCGCTTGAAGTCGGTCTCGCGGCGATCGCCGACACGTTCGCGCGCTTTGTTCGGCAGTTAGTGGAAGATGGCGTCGACGGCATCTTCTTTTCGACGAAGTGGGCGAACAACGTCAAGCTCACGGCGGAACAGTATTCGCGCTTGGTTCGTCCGTTCGATCTCGTCGTTCTGGACCAAGCGCGTCCACTATGGTGCAACATGCTTCACCTGTGCGAAGACCAGATACAACTGGCAGCGATGTCCGACTACCCGGTACACGTCTTCCACTGGGACAACCACGCTGGCCATAATCCCGCCTTGGGGGAGGGCAGCACCCGGCTTGGTCGCGCCGTGGGTGGAGGCGTTGATGCTCGTACGCTGGCAGTCGGCACGCCCGACGAAGTCTTTCGCAAGGCACGCAGTGCGATCGAGGAAACGTCAGGCTGCGGCTTTCTGCTCGGACCAGGATGCTCCGTCCAGATAGCCCGGACATCGAGGGAAAACCTGCAGGCGCTGCGGAACGCTGTCGAGCACTAAGCACCAACACCACCGCACAGTCTGTGATGCACCCGACAGTTCGTTGTTGCTGAACGTCTGAGGACAGCGGTTGGTGGGCCCCCCGGGAGTCGAACCCGGCACCAACGGATTATGAGTCCGCTGCTCTAACCAAGCATGAGCTAGAGGCCCCCGGACAAATTCTAACGCGCGAGGATGGACAACCCACCCTAGACCCGCTGAACCTTGCCGACCGTTCAAGGCATTTCAAAGCTGAGCTAGGCCCGCCTTCGCCGCTCGATCAGGTTGTTGGCGGCCAGGGAGACGACCACGAGGGCCGCGCCACTGAGCTCTGCGGCGCTGAAGACCGCGCCCTCCAACGCCCGAAGCGCGAACGCGAAAACCGGCATCAGGTAGCCGAACAATGCCGCATTGAGCGGACCGATGCGCTTGACGCCTTCGTTCCACCACAGGATCGCGAGCATTGCGCCCAGGAGCGAAACATAGAGCATCCGCATCGAATCCTCGGCGCCGAGATCGACCGGAACACTGGACAGACCCAACAGCCAGGCGATCAGCCATACCGCGCACAGCACCCCCGCGGCCCACGCTGTGGTGAGCGTTGAGAGCCGGGCAGCCGACCAATGCGACAACGGCGCAGCGGTCACCACATAGGTCACCCAGGCCATCGAACCCATCAGCACCAAAACATTTCCGCCCAGTTCGCTCCATCGAAAAGCGGCCTGGTCGACCAACACGGCGCCGCCCCGCGTGATCACCATGGTCACGCCCACGAGGGCGACCGCCAAACAGATCAATGTCGAGTTCGGGGGACGTCGGCGATGGATCGCCCAATGGGCCAGCGCGGTCATCCCGGGCTGTAGAGCGAGAATGATCGCAGCCGACTCGGCGCGCGTGTAGGTGAGGCCCAGGAACACCAGCACAGTCGAGCCCGACAGGCCGATCGCACCGGCCACCGCGATCCTCTTGCCGTGGCCCCCCGTTGAAAATGCGCCGACCCCCTCGCGCCAAAGGAGGATGGGCACAAACGCAAAGAAGGTGATGAGGTAGCGCAGCGCCCCGAAGGCAAAGCTGTCCATCGACTCAAGGAGTACCTTCGCGACTGGTACTTGAGTGCCCCAGAAAAACACTGCACCCAGGGTAAAGGCCAGCCCGGCTGTGAAGCTTGCCTGAGTACTCACCTCGCTGCGGTTGGCGCAGAACGAATCGGCTGGAACTCAGGCTGGACGCTCACTGACCCTCGAGGAAGCTCTTCAGCTTGTCGGCGCGGGTGGGATGGCGAAGCTTACGCAACGCCTTGGCCTCGATCTGACGGATACGCTCGCGAGTAACGTCGAATTGCTTGCCGACTTCCTCGAGGGTGTGATCGGTGCTCATCTCGATACCGAAGCGCATCCGCAATACTTTCGCCTCCCGAGGCGTGAGCGAATCGAGCACCTCCTTGACCACATCGCGCATCGAACCATGCAGCGCCGCATCGGACGGCGCGAGCGTAGTCGTATCCTCGATGAAATCACCCAGATGAGAATCGTCATCGTCGCCGATCGGCGTCTCCATGGAGATCGGTTCCTTGGCGATCTTCAGGATCTTGCGAATCTTGTCTTCCGGCATCTCCATCTTGACCGCAAGGGTCGCAGGGTCCGGTTCCTGTCCGGTCTCCTGGAGAATCTGCCGACTGATCCGGTTCATCTTGTTGATGGTTTCGATCATGTGAACCGGAATGCGGATGGTCCGGGCCTGATCGGCAATCGAACGCGTGATGGCCTGCCGGATCCACCACGTGGCGTAGGTTGAGAATTTGTAGCCGCGACGGTACTCGAACTTGTCCACCGCCTTCATCAGGCCGATGTTGCCCTCTTGGATGAGGTCGAGGAACTGCAAGCCGCGATTGGTGTATTTCTTGGCGATCGAGATCACCAAACGCAAATTGGCCTCGGTCATTTCGCGCTTGGCCTTGCGGGCGAGCGTTTCACCACTGATCATGCGGCGATTGATCGCCTTGAGATCGACCAGGGGAAGAACCACACGGGCCTGCAGATCCACGAGCTTTTGCTGCAGATCCTGGATGGTCGGAACGTTGCGGGACAGGACGGCATTCCAGGGGTTGTTTTTGGCGAGCTCGCGCTGAACCCAACCGAGATCGGTTTCGTGGCCCGGGAACGACGAAAGGTAGTACTCGCGCGTCATCCCCACTCGACGCATGCATACGTCGGCGATGGCGAATTCGAGCTTGCGGACCTGGTCCACCTGATCGCGCAATGTGTCACAGAGCCGCTCGACGATCTTGGCAGTGAAACGTATCGTCATCAACTCGTTGGAGATCGCCTCCTGCGCCTGGGTGTAGAGCTTGCTGTTGTAGCCGTGGGTCTCGAAGGCGACTCTCATCTGCTCGAAGCCCGAGGCGATCAGATCGAACTTCGCAAGGGCATCACGCTTGAGTTCCTCAAGCCGCGCGGTGTTTGCACCGGTGCCCTCAGCGCCTTCCTCGTCGTCAAAGTCGGCTTCGTCCGAAGGTGCCGGAGCGGCCGCGGCCACGAAATCGACCTCCTGAGCGTTCGGATCGATCAGTCCGTCGACCACTTCATCGATGCGCATGGTGCCTTGCCGAATCCGGTCGGCATGGTCGAGTACTTCCTTGATCGTTGTCGGACACGCCGAAATCGCCTGAATCATGTGCTTGAGGCCATCCTCGATCCGCTTGGCGATCTCGATCTCACCCTCACGCGTGAGCAGCTCGACCGAGCCCATCTCGCGCATATACATGCGCACCGGGTCGGTGGTGCGACCAAATTCGGAGTCGACAGTGGAGAGCGCGGCCTCGGCC
The DNA here is from genome assembly GCA_044356835.1 of Burkholderiaceae bacterium. Taxonomy (GTDB): domain Bacteria; phylum Pseudomonadota; class Gammaproteobacteria; order Burkholderiales; family Burkholderiaceae_E; genus SYIM01. The sequence continues at coordinate 2,511 of JBIKVK010000062.1, read as the reverse complement.
TCCTCCTCGGCGTCCTCGTCCGACGTGGCCACGGCGACCGAATCATTGATCAGCAGGGTCTCGGCATCTGGTGCCTGATCGTAGACGGAAATTCCCATGTCGCCGAAGGTGCCAACGATGGACTCGATGGCTTCGGGCTCGACCAAATCTTCGGGCAGGTGGTCGTTGATCTCTGAGTAGGTGAGAAAGCCGCGTTCTTTGCCCAGCTTGATGAGCGTCTTCAGATTGTTGCGCGTGGCCTCACGCTGCTCTTCGGTGATCCCCGAGCGCCCCCCCAATTCCTTGAGCAGCTGTTTTTCCTTGGCGCGGCTGCCTCTGCGTCCCGGCTTGGCTGGGGTCGGTACGACCTCGGGGATGACCTCAGCCTCGGACTCGTCGAAAGCGTCTGCGGAATCGGCGCTGTCTCCCGAATCGGCGACATCTTCAAGTTCGTCGGCATCACCGGCATCGACTTCATCATCCGGGCGAGCGCCCGCCTTGCCCGGGGTCGCGGCGCGGCCGGCCGGCCCGCCCTCGGCCTTCCCAGCTCGGCCATGAGCGTCCGGCTTACCAGCCTTGGTTGGCTTCTGAGGCTTGACCTTCGGCGCGTCAGCCTTCTGCGCCTCAGCTTTTTTCGCGTCGGCCTTCTTCGGGTCGACCTTCTGCGCGTCGCCCTTGCGCTCGGCCGGGGTCGGCTTCGTCTGCGCGACCGCACCCGGGCGCGCGGCCACGGACTTGGCCTCCGCCTCCGTCGTACGAATCGACCGCTCGGTCTTGGATGGAGTCGCCGGCGCCTTGGCGGCCACCGGCTTCGAGGCGGATCCCGACTTGGTTGGGGTCGAGGGCTTGGCCGGCGCTACGGACGCTTTGGTCGGCACCGCCTTGCTCATGACGGGCTTGGCCGCAGTAGGCACCTTCGCTGGAGTCGCTTTGGCGGGGCTCGCCTGAGCCGCGCGCGCCTTGGGCGAAGCGGGCTTTGCCGAGTCTGCCTTGGCCGCTGCGGACTTGCTGGCTGCGGCCTTGGCGACTGCTGCGGACTTGCTGGCCGCGGCTTTCGGTGCGGGAGCTTTCGGCACAGCCTTCGGGGATGCGGCTTTGGAGGCCCCCGCCTTGGGCGCGCCCGACTTGGCGACTGCCGGTCGCGGCTGGGCGCCCGACTTGGCTGGGCGCGGGATTGACTTGCCGGGCTTGTTCGATGCTACGGCGGCGGATTTGGCTGGAGCGGAGGTTTTTTTTGAAGTCACGGAAGCCTTGCTGGTTGCTGCGCTTCCCGAAGAGCGCGATCGGACGGTGGTCGCGGGCCGGGAAGAAGTTTTCTTGACGGGGCTGCGCACGGAAACGCCCGGCGCAGCACGCGAGCCGGCCGTTCGAACCGAAGACGACGATACGGCACGGGCTTTAGAGGTTGCGGATGAGGCCTTGGGCTTGACGCTGGACTTGGATCGCGCAGCAGTGGGCTTGGCAACCTTGGCCGACGCAGATTTCGCGGCCGGTTTACCGACCGACTGGGTGCTCGCCTGTTTGGCGCTCGTTCGCACGCTCGCTCTTGCCACTTTTGCCACTTTGAGCCTCTTCGATGGGAGAAGTCCGAAATCGCGTCAAAACAGGCGCCGGGCCTGATCGAAGCGCGACCAGAACATCAAGGAGAACCAGATGGAACGCGGATGGGACGCAAATGCTAAGGATTGGCTGACCCGAAAAACTGTCCCCGCTTGAGACGATCCCCGAGTCGGCGATCGGTAGACTCGGAAAGGACCGCTGTCGAAAGAAAGTTTCGGAACCCTCCATTATAGGGGTTTACGGGCGTCTCTGTCTAGATAGACTGAGGAGCGCCTGATAACGAACCCGATCCTCATCGGAGTGGATTCCGGCACTCACGATCTGGTCCAGACTCTGCCGGATCCATCGCTGCTCGAGCTGCGACAGAGCCCCTTCCAGTTCAGCCGCGGCCTCGTCCTCGCTCAGCAACGAGAGCGCTGCGGGGTCCGCCGAACCTTCCCGCTCGAGTTGTGCCGCGGCATTGGGATCCTGGGCTCGCAGGCGCTCGCACACATTGGCAAAGGTGCTGCCCGCGGGCAAGTGGCCGAGGGCACCGACCCATTGGCGCAGCCCGTCGCCCAACCACGGCTCGCGGTCGGGTACGCGGGCCATCAGGGCCGGGTGAAACGCAAGGATCAGGCGCACCCGAGACTCCAGATCGGGCGCGGCGACTGGCATACGGATCCTGAACCGGCCGGGATCGGACGACTCCCGATCGTAGCCCCCGCGGCCCGGCGAGCCCAGCGCGGCCTGAGCCGGCTTGCCAAAACGGTCCGTCCGGCGCGATCCGCGGTCCATCGGCCCAACGGAAGCGGGGCCCGGGCCGCCCGCAGCGCGCTCTCCCGAGCCCTTGCGCACGCGATCTGCTCCCTCATTGCCCAGGTATCGCTCGACCTCGCGGGATTCGAGCCGGGTCAATTCGGCCAGCCGATGCACCATCTGCATGCGCAGTGCCGGACCGGCCAACTGGCGCACGAGCGGAGCCGCCCGGGC
>JBIKVK010000061.1:0-15087 GCA_044356835.1 Burkholderiaceae bacterium | reverse complement strand
ATGGGAGCCGCCCTGGTCGAGGGGAGCGATCTGATCGTGGGCGAGGATGACGTCGTGTACATGAAGACGATCGATGGCCTGCGTCGGGTCGATGTCATTTATCGCAGGATCGATGACGACTTTCTGGATCCCGAGGTGTTTCGCCCCGATTCAGCCCTCGGGGTGCCCGGCCTGATGAGGGCCTGGCGCAGCGGCAAGGTCGGAATCGCCAACGCACCGGGAGCCGGGGTGGCCGACGATAAGGTGGTCTACGCCTATGTGCCCCAATTCATCCGCTATTACCTCGATCAGGACGCTATCCTGCCCAACGTACCCAGTTACCTGTGCATGCATGACGACCAGCGCGACTACGTTTTGGCGAACCTCGACAAGCTCGTTGTGAAGCCGGCCAATGAATCGGGCGGCTACGGCATGTTGATCGGGCCCCGCGCGACTGAGGCTGAGCGGGCCGAATGCGCGGCCCGGGTCCGCGCTGACCCTCGCAACTATATGGCACAGCCGACGCTGCTGCTCTCTACCGCTCCGACGCTCGTGGGTGACGGCCTTGCGCCGCGTCATCTCGACCTGCGGCCCTTCGTACTGCAGTCTGAAAGCCTGTATGTCACGACGGGTGGACTCACTCGGGTGGCGATGCGCGAGGGTTCGCTCGTAGTCAATTCCTCTCAGGGAGGCGGCAGCAAGGACACCTGGATCGTGGATACGGGGGCCTGAATGCTGTCGCGCGTTGCTGAAAATTTGTATTGGCTGGCCCGTTACCTTGAGCGGGCAGAAAGTTCGGCGCGGCTGATCAGCGCCACCACTCAGGTGCTGCTCGATTTGCCTCGCAATGCGTCCTTCGGATGGGATGTCCTGATCAAGGTGGCGGGGCTGGACCAGTTGTTCGAGGCCTCGGGCGGCGGATCAGAGGAATCGCACATCATGCGCTTCCTCATTGCCGATGAGACCAACCCGGGCTCGGTGGTCTCTTCGGTCCGGGCAGCTCGCGAAAATTCGCGGACGCTCCGCGAGGTGTTGCCTCGGGTGGCTTGGGAGCGGATCAATTCGCTCTATTTGTTCGTGAACCGCAGCTCCTCCCAGTCTCTGGGGCGAGCCGACCGCATCCGCATGCTTGATGAGTTGATCGAGCGCAGGCAGGCGATTGTTGGCCTGATCACCGACTGCATGAGCCATGACGTCGCCCACAACTTCATGGCCTTGGGGCGTCATGTGGAACGGGCCGACATGACCACCCGAATCGTCGACATCAATGCCGCCGTCTTGATGCCGCGGCAGCCCGGCCAGGATGATCCTTCGGCGGCGCTGCTCTGGATCGGCGTGCTTAAGTCACTGAGCGCTTACGAAATGTATCGTCGGCATGTGTCGGTGCAGATTCGCCCGGCGAGCGTGGTGGATTTCCTGTTGAAGGATGCTCACTTTCCGCGAACCGTCCAGTTCTGCCTGGACCGTCTGGAGGGCGGGCTGTCCGAGTTGCCGCGACAGGCCGATCCGATCCGGGCACTTAGGGTCGCCCAGCGCCGACTGGCAGGCATGCGTTTTGAAGGCTTGTCCCCCGCGGTGCGCCATGAATACATGGATGCGATCCAAATGGATCTTGCCCGTATCCACGACGAGATTTCTGCCCAATATTTCGGAGTTCACTGGCAGCAAGAGGCGTTGGCTGCGCCGACCTCAGCGGATTGACGGCTGCGTCCAGGCCCTCGTTGCTCAACCCCGAGTCCGATTATGTCCATTCACGTTGCCGTCAACCATGTTACACATTATCGATACGACCGCCGGGTGAGCTTGGGGCCCCAAGTGGTGAGGCTGCGTCCCGCTCCGCACGCACGCACCCGGATCCTGTCCTACTCGCTCCGGGTCGAGCCCGCCCAGCACTTTGTCAACTGGCAGCAGGACCCCCAAGCCAACTATCTCGCCCGACTGGTGATTCCCGAGCCCACCTCCGAACTTCGGGTCGAGGTCGATCTCGTGGCCGAAATGGCTGTTCAGAATCCCTTCGATTTTTTTCTCGAGCCGACTGCTGAATGCTTACCGATCAAGTACACCGAAGCGCAGCGGCGTGAGCTCGCGCCCTTCCTTGAGCGACTGCCTGGCGGAGATCGGTTCGACGGGTTTTTGAGCAGCATCGATCTGCGGCCGCGCGGGACGGTCGAGTTCCTGGTCGACCTGAACCGGCGTGTCCAACAGGAGATCAGCTACCTGATACGACTCGAGGCCGGGGTGCAGGCGCCCGAGGAAACGCTCCAGTTGGGTTCCGGTTCCTGTCGTGACAGCGGCTGGCTTCTGGTCCAGTTGCTTCGCCACCTTGGTTTGGCCGCCCGCTTCGTTTCGGGCTACCTGATCCAGTTGCGACCCGACGAACAATCCATCGACGGCCCCTCGGGGGTCACCGCTGATTTCACCGATCTGCATGCCTGGTGCGAGGTCTACCTGCCGTGGGCCGGCTGGATCGGACTCGATCCGACCTCGGGCCTGTTGGCAGGCGAGGGGCACATTCCGGTGGCCTGCTCGCCTGATCCGTCTTCGGCCGCACCGATCAGCGGTGCGCTCGAGGCCTGCGAGGTTGAATTCGAACATCAGATGCGCGTGACCCGTATTCGCGAGACGCCGCGGGTGACCCAACCCTACGATGAGGCGGACTGGCAGGCCGTCCTGGCCTTGGGTGACCAGGTCGACGCAGATCTGGTCCGCCACGATGTGCGCTTGACGCAGGGCGGCGAGCCCACCTTCGTTGCCCTCGATGACCGGGACTCCGCCGAGTGGAACACCGATGCCCTGGGGCCGACAAAACGAGGCCGCGCGCTCGACCTGATCGAGCGGCTGCGCGCTCGGTACGCGCCTTTTGGATTGTTTCATTTCGGACAGGGCAAATGGTATCCGGGTGAACAGCTGCCGCGTTGGTCCCTGAATCTTTTCTGGCGCAGGGACGGCCTGCCCCTCTGGTCGGACCGCTCGCTGATGGCCGATGAGCGTTCGCCAGGGCGGTGCGGCGAGCGCGATGCGCTCCGCTTTCTGCAAGGTTTGACAGCACGCCTGGGGCTCGACGTCGAACGGATTTTCCCGGCATTTGAAGATGCGTTTTACTACCTCTGGCGGGAGCGGCGCTTGCCGGTCAATGTTGACCCGTTCGAGTCCAGGTTGGACGACCCCTTGGAGCGGGCGCGCCTACGCAGGGTGTTTGAGGCCCGCCTCGATTCGGTCGTCGGCTATGTGCTGCCCATTGCTCGCGAGCGCTCCGAGCCCCGATTCAGGACGGGGTCCTGGTTTCTGCGTGAAGAGCGGTGTTACCTGGTACCAGGCGACTCCCCGCTGGGCTTTCGCTTGCCGCTGGATTCGCAGCCCTGGGTGGCCCCCGGAGATCGGCCCTGGATATCGACTCCCGATCCCTGGCAGGCTCGTCCTGCTTTGGCCGACCCCGCTCAGATTGCATTGCAGGTCGCGGCCGTCGCCGCGGGACAGGCCGAGGCCCAGAACGAAGGTTCTAGTGCGAAGCTTCGTTCTGGCGAATCGGCAGACACGGCGCCCGCGCCCTGGACCTCCGCGTCCGGAATCGTGAGGACCGCTTTGTGCGTAGAAGCCCGCGCCGGGCATCTTTATGTCTTCATGCCCCCCACCTCGGAACTGGAGCACTATCTCGAGCTGGTGGCCGCGGTTGAGGCGACCGCCCGGAGCCAAGGCGTTGCGGTGATTCTTGAGGGGTATGAACCTCCCAGGGATAACCGACTGACGATGCTGCGCGTCACTCCGGATCCGGGCGTCATCGAGGTCAATATCCAGCCCGTCGAGCGTTGGTCGGAGCTGGTCGAGCAGACCCAGGTTCTCTACGAGGCGGCCCGGCAGTCCAGGCTGTCCCCGGAGAAGTTCATGCTCGATGGGCGTCACACCGGAACCGGCGGTGGCAACCACCTGGTGCTGGGGGCAACATCTCCAGCGGATTCGCCCTTTCTGCGTCGGCCCGATGTGCTCGCAAGCCTGATGGCCTACTGGCATAACCATCCCGCGCTCTCCTACCTATTTTCGGGCCTGTTCATCGGTCCCACGAGCCAGGCTCCCCGGATCGATGAGGCGCGCAACGATTCCCTTTATGAGATCGAGATCGCCTTTGCCGAACTCGCCCGCCTTGACGGGTCCTCAGATCGACCCTGGCAGGTTGACCGGATTCTGCGCAACCTGCTGATCGACGTGACGGGCAATACCCATCGGGCCGAGTTCTGCATCGACAAGCTGTATTCGCCCGACAGCGCCAGCGGCCGCCTGGGACTGCTTGAGTTGCGTGCCTTCGAGATGCCCCCCCATCCCAAGATGAGTCTGGTTCAGCAGCTTTTGCTGCGCGCCCTCCTGGCCCGGTTCTGGCAGCAGCCTTACCGGCCGGTACGACTGCAGCGCTGGGGCACGGAGCTGCACGACCGGTTCATGCTGCCGCATTTCATATGGCTCGACTTTCAGGACATCATTCAGGAGTTGGCGATCTTTGGATATCCCTTCAGGGCAGAGTGGTTTGCGCCCCATTTCGAGTTCCGGTTTCCACGCCTGGGTGATTTCGCAGTCCAGGATGTCCATGTGGAGTTGCGGCTCGCGCTCGAGCCTTGGCACGTGATGGGCGAAGAGACGTCCTCCGGAGGCACGGTCCGGTATGTGGACTCGTCGCTCGAGCGTCTGCAGGTCAGGGCAACCGGCTTGATCGAGGGGAGGCATCAGCTGACCTGCAACACGCGTCGGGTGCCTTTGCACCCGACCGGCAGGGTGGGCGAATTCGTAGCCGGAGTTCGATATAAGGCGTGGTGGCCGGCCTCCAGCCTGCATCCAACGATTCCAGCGCACGGCCCACTGACCTTCGATCTGATGGATACCTGGTCCGGGCGGTCTTTAGGCGGTTGTCAGTACCATGTGGCCCATCCGGGGGGGCGCAATTATGCAAGTGCGCCCGTCAATGCCTACGAGGCTGAAGCCCGCCGGCTGGCAAGATTCTTTCGGCTCGGGCACACCCCGGGGGATGTTCAGTCCGTCACTGAAGCCCGCAATCCGGATTTCCCTTTTACGCTTGACCTTCGGCGCGAGCCATCCTGATCCGGTTCAAGTCCGCATTGGGCGCTTGCCTGAGGCGGGCTTGCGGCGATAATGGCCGTCCCGTCAGCACTCAAAGCTTGCTCGTTGCGCACGGCTGACCGAAATCCGAACCTCTCCTCATGGCTGAACATTTGCTGGATGCCTACCCTGCGGGTGACGGGCGCTTTGACGAATTGCTCGAGCGGCCCCATCAGCCCCGGGCTCACTGGGCGGCGCTCTTTTCCGCGCTGACACACACGACCGCCGAGGAGCTGCGCGAGCGGCTGGCCTGGGCGGAGCGCCAGATTCGGGAGGTGGGGGTCACCTACAACGTCTATGCCGATCCCAAGGGGCAGGATCGACCCTGGGATCTCGACGTGCTGCCCTTCATGATGGCGCCAGACGAGTGGCGCTTGATCGAGGCCGCCATCGCACAGCGGGCAGAGCTCTTCAATGCCATCCTGAGGGACCTATACGGTCCCCAGACCTTGTTGAGATCGGGCGCTATTCCCGCGTCATTGCTCTTCAACCATAGTGGATTTCTGCGGCCCTTGCACGGTCTTGAACCGCCGGGTGGAATCCATCTGCATGTCTATGCGGCGGATCTGGCCCGTGCGCCAGATGGCCGTTGGTGGGTCATGGCGGATCGCACCCAGGCGCCTTCCGGAGCCGGGTATGCCCTGGAAAACCGTCTGATTGTGGCCCGCACCTTTCCGTCCCTGTTCAAGGAATTGCGGGTTCAGCATTTGGCCCGGTTCTTTGCGAGCCTGCGGGATTCGCTGATGCACTTCGCTCCGCGCGGCGACGGCCCGACGCTCACGGTGTTGTTGACGCCCGGTCCGTATAACGAAACCTATTTTGAGCACGCCCTGTTGGCCCGCTATCTCGGCTTCCCCTTGGTCGAGGGCGGCGATCTCGTCGTGCATGACGGGCGAGTCTGGCTCAAGACGATTGGCGGCCTGAAAAGGGTGCATGCGATTCTGCGGCGACAGGACGACAGCTTCTGTGACCCGCTCGAGCTGCGCAGCGATTCTGCCTTGGGCGTCGCTGGACTGGTCGATTGCTGTCGTCGGGGGACGGTGCTCGTGGCCAACGCGCTGGGCTCCGGAGTGTTGGAGTCGGGGGCCCTGCTCGGCTTCCTGCCGCGTCTGGCCAAACCGCTCACGGGGCAGGACTTGCTGATGCCCTCGGTGGGCACCTGGTGGTGCGGTGAACGCGCGGCTTTGGACGATGCGCTCACCCGAATTGATCGCCTGGTGTTCAAGCCCACCGATCCGGCGGTACGCTTTGAGCCGATCTTTGGGGCCGATCTGGATGACCTGGCCAAGGCCGAATTCAGGGAGCGACTCAATGCCCATCCTGGTCGCTTTGTCGCCCAGGAGCTCATCAAAGTCTCGCAGGCCCCTGTGCTGGGCGGGTCAGAGCGCCAACCGATTGCTGCGCGCGGTGTCGGCCTTCGTGTCTTTGCGGTGGCCACCCCAGCGGGCTATGCCGTCATGCCGGGGGGGTTGACCAGGGTGGCCAGTACGCGCAACCAGCGGGTCGTGTCCATGCAGCGCGGCGGTCAATCCAAGGATACCTGGGTGCTGTCCAGCGGTCCGGTGGATTCGGCGTTCACGCTGTTGCGATCGACGGTGACCCGCGATGACCTGGTCAAGCTGCGGGCCAGCATTCCCTCGCGGCTGGCCGAAAATCTGTTCTGGTTTGGGCGATATGCCGAGCGCTGTGATGATTGCGCACGCTTGCTCCGGGTGGCGCTCAACCTCTCTCTGCAGGAGGGCGATGCCGAGGATAATGCGCGCGTCCCGGTGATCGCGCTGGCACGAGCTTTTCAGCTGCTTGAGGCTTCACCCGGGGACGAAGATGAACAGGCGCTGCTGTCGGCGGCCACCCGGGAGTCCCACCGTTATGGTCTGCCGGCCAATCTGCGCGCACTCGAATCGATCGCGTTCAACCTGCGTGATCGAATTTCGCTTGACAACTGGCGCAGCATTGGCGGGCTGCTGAAGGATCCGGTGTTGCGGCGAGAGGCCTCCCTGCGGCACGCCTTGGCCTGGCTCGATCGCACGGTGTCCGCCCTGATGACCCTGTCTGGCTTTGCCTTGGATGGCATGACCCGTGACGACGGCTGGCGTTTACTGTCGATCGGACGCCGCATCGAGCGACTGGCTTTTCAGTGTCTAGCTCTCGGAGTCGCTCTCAGGGAAGGTCAACAGTCGGGCCTGGGCTGGCTGCTCGAACTCTCGGATTCCACCGTCACCTATCGCTCGCGCTACCTCGCGCGGCCTGAGTGGCTGCCGGTGCTGGATCTGCTCGTGACCGACCCGCTCAACCCCCGATCGGCCCGCTTTCAGGCGTCGGAAATCGAACAAGACCTTGCCGAGCTGGAGCGGGCGTATGGTCCATGCGGCGCCGAAGGGCTGCGGCCAGCGGTCGTGCACATCGAGCGTCTCGATGCCGGTTCGCTGGATCCGGCCAATCCGGCGCTGCTTCATTCGATCGACGAGCTGCGTCAGGTCGCGTTCCGTCTCAGCGATCGTTTGACCGAGCGGTTTTTCAATCATATTCACGACCGGCCAGCGACCGTGCTGGGAGTGTAAGAGATCATGCCCGAGAGTCCCGCCCGCTATCGAGTGGTCCATGAAACACGATACCAGTACACGAGTACGGTGACCCGGTCTCGCCAGCTCGCGCATTTGCGGCCCCGCGATACGCCGTGGCAGACCGTCGAAGCGCATCGTATCGACATTGGACCCGCACCGGTTGAACAGTCCGAGTCGGTGGATTATTTTGGAAACGGCGTGCTGCGGTTTGCGGTGTACGAGCCCCATGAGGAATTGCTGGTGCGCGCCGAATCCGAGGTCCATGTGCGACCCGCATTCGATCCTGTTGCGTCCCCTCAAGTAGCCTGGGAACATGCGCTCTGTCCTGCTGTCTCGGCCACTCACGCGGTTGACCTCGAGGTCGAGCAGTACCGTGCCGGATCCGAGCGGGCCCCGATTCTGGCCGATTGCGCGGACTATGCCCGGCCCAGTTTTGAGCGAGGTCGCGGCTGGTATGCAGCGATGTTTTCGCTGACTCAGCGCATCAATGCAGATTTTGCCTACGACCCCAAGGCGACCACCGTGACCACGCAGGTGGACGAAGTGCTGCGGCTTCGCCGGGGCGTATGCCAGGATTTCGCGCACCTCATGATCAGTTGTTTGCGCTCGCTCGGTCTGCCGGCCCGCTATGTCAGCGGCTATGTGCTGACGCTGGCACCCGAGGGCCGGAGGCGGCTGATGGGCGCCGACGCCTCCCATGCCTGGGTAGCGAGTTATTGCCCCCAGTTGGGATGGGTGGCTTTCGACCCCACCAATGCCAAGCTCGCAGGGACCGAATTCGTCACCTTGGGCTGGGGGCGCGATTTCGCTGATGTCACACCGCTGCGCGGAGTGGTTCTTGGCGCGGCAGATCAGCACTTGTCCGTCTCAGTGAGTGTGCGACCGGTCCCCGGGGCGGTCTGAGCCATCGACGGGTCGGATCCGTGCCCGGACAGAGTTCAGAGTCGGAGTCGTGTCATGAACCCATCACAGCTTGAGGATCTACTGTCGGCGCAGCGCGAGGCCTGCCTTCGCAATCCGGTGCCTAGTTTCAATGAGCGTCGTCGCACCCTGCTCGCTCTTCGTGCCTTGATCTCCGATCACCGCGACGAGCTGTGCGCTGCAATCTCGGCCGACTACGGACATCGCAGCCAGCACGAAACTAGATTCGCCGAAATACTCCCGGTGCTCCGGGCGATTGACCATAACCTGTCCCGACTGCGGGCCTGGATGCGACCCAGGCGAGCGCCTATCGATCGGGTCGCTTTCGGGCTTGCCGGCAATCGCGTGTTGGCCCATCCGCTGGGGGTGGTCGGCGTGATCGTGCCCTGGAATTTTCCGCTGCACCTCAGCTGTATGCCGCTGGTCTCCATCCTTGCAGCGGGCAACCGTGCGCTGGTGAAGACGAGCGAGCGCTCCGTGAATTTCGGTCGCCTGATGGCAAGGCTCGTCGGACAGGCCTTTGAGGCCGAGCAACTGGTGTTCATCGAAGACCCGGGAGGCCTCGGCCCGCGCTTTTCCAGCATGCGCTTCGATCATCTGGTCTTTACCGGGTCGAGCCCGACCGGAGTTCAGGTGATGAAAGCCGCTGCCGCTCACCTGTGCCCTGTGACGCTGGAACTTGGCGGTCGATCTCCGGCGGTGATCTATCCGGATTTTGACGTCAAGCCGGCGGCCGACCGGATCCTGTATTCGAAGTGTCTGAATGCCGGGCAGATCTGTGCGAGCGTTGATCATGTCTATGTGCCCCGGGCGCGGGTGATGAGCTTCGTCGAGCGCGCGAAGAACATGGTGGCCCGCTGGTACCCGTCCTTGGCGAGTGAAGACTACACATCGATCATTGACTCGAGCGCATACCTTCGTCTGACTGAGTTGCTGGATCAGGCTCAGTCGGTGGGAGCCGAGCTCGTTTCGCTGATGCCAGGACCCTCCAGGGATCCGGTATCGCATCGGCTTGCGCCGCATCTGGTGATCGACCCGCCCCCGGACGCGGCGATTCTGGCCGACGAGATCTTCGGCCCAATCTTGCCGGTGCTGCCCTATGACGATGTCGAGACCGTGATCCAAACGATACAGAGGCAGCCACGGCCGCTCGCCTTCTATCCGTTCACCCACGATCGGCACGCTCTTGCGGGGGCCTTGCAACGTGTCCAGTGTGGGGGCGTAAGTGTCAATGACACGATCTTTCACGTCACCCAGGACGGGCTGCCGTTTGGCGGCATCGGCGAGTCGGGCATGGGCCACTACCACGGCCGCGCCGGCTTTGATAACTTTTCGAAGGCCAAGCCGGTGTTCCTGCAAAGTCGTTTCCCGGTGACCGGGCTGATCCGACCACCCTATGGGTCGAGGGTGGAGGCTATTCTTCGCTGGTTCCGAAGCTGAAACAGTGGGTCCCGACAATCAGGGACTCGCCTGACGACCCTGCTCCCCGACCGGTCCGCACTGATTTGTCTCGGCAGACGCAGCCCTGATGTTCGCCCTGGCACGTTAACTGCTGATTTCCCTGCGGGCCACCCTGGCGTCAAATTTTCGACGCCATGCCCGGTCCTGTCATCGATCGCAATCGATCCGGGACAACTTTTTTCCGGGGAATCCTATGATTACTGGGGTCAGCGCGCTTTCGGCCTCCAGCGCCCAGAGCGCCACAGCGATTGATTGGAGCAATCCGAGCAAGCGGGACATCGCGCTCCATTTCACAGCCGACGAGTTTGCACAGACCGGGGTGGCGGACCAGGTCAAAACCTGGGGGCCGGGTCTGGTCCAGGCGATTCCTCCCGCGGTCGTCGCAACGCTTCCAGCCGATACGCTTTCGGAGGCAGTGGACTTGGGCAATCTCAGCCTCAAGCAGGTCCGCGCCTTGACCCCGGCTCAAATCGCCCAGCTGGCAGCGCTTGAAAAGCCGATGCGCGGCAGTCCGGATGCGGCCTGGAGGGCGATCAACGATTTCTATGGGCCGCAGGTGGCTGCCTTAAGCGTGGATCAACTCAAGAACATTGCTGCGGTCGATGTCAAGGAGCTTTCGATCGAGTTCATCCGCAGGATGCCCGCTGCGCTCATCAAGGGCCTGAGTGACGCCCAGGCCGCTGGCCTGGATCCCGCTCAGATCGAGCAGATGAGTCCAGTGCAGGTGGCTGCCCTAGATCTGGTCGACCTGGAAAACTTTTCGCCCGAACAGGTCGCCATGCTTCAGTCCAGACAGATGGGCCTCTTGACCGGTGCCCAGGTGAGCGCTCTCTTTGCCGACGATGCGGGGCAGTCGCTGTCCGCGTCGGCCGTGCAAGCGATCACGCTTCCGGCCATGGCAGCCCTTTCGGCGAAGGCTATTGGCAACCTTTCGACCGAGAACATCACCGCACTGACCGGCAAACAGGTGGGCGCGCTGACTCGTGCTCAGTTTGCGCAGCTTTCGTCCGCGCAGATCCAGGCCATCGAGACCCAAGATCTCGGCTCGATACGTAACGAAGTGATCGGCGGCCTGACGGCGCAAACGCTCAATGAGTTCACGCCCGGGCAGGTCGCTGCGCTTGGGGCGCAGCAAATTCGTGCGATCGCGCCAGCGGTCCTGCCGGATCTGGATCCCGACTTTCTATCCGGCCTGTCCCTCACCCAGATGGCCGCCCTGAGCCCGGCGCAGGTTGAGGCATTGAACGGCTCCCAACTTCAGCGTCTGAGTGCTGAGCAAATCGGGGCGATGCCTCCACTGTCCATCAAGGGAATCAGCGTCGAGGAAATCGCAGATCTGTCCCTCGCGCAGATTGCAGCGCTCAAGCCTGAGCAAGTGGCTGCGCTGACGCCCCAGCAGATTCGTGCGCTCGATGAGGTCAATGGGCAGGTTGCGGCGCTGACCCCTGCTGCGGTCGCTCGGCTGACGGCTGCCCAGATGTCAAGCCTTCGTCCCGAGCAGGTCGAGACCATGCTCTCTGCCCAGGTCGCGGCCATTTCACCCGCTGCTGCCCGTGCCCTCACCCCCGAGCAGGTGGGGGTCAACCTGAGAGGCGAGCCCCCCACGGCGCTGGTGGGGGACTTGGCCCCCGCTGCGGTGGCTGAACTGAGCGTTGCAGCGCTGAACGCATTGTCGTCTGAACAGTTTGCCGAGCTTGACGGCCCACAGCTTACGGCCCTGAAGAGCGGCCAGGTCGGCGGGCTCTCCCCCCAGCGTCTGGCGGATCTGAAGCCTGAACCGGGCGAAGATGAGCCGATCAGCTTTATTTCGACCGATGCACTTCGCGGACTGTCCAATACACAGGCCGCAGCGCTCGAGGCGGAACATCTGTCGGCCTTGGGACCTCGAATCGGTGTGCTTCAGCCCCGAACAGTCGCTGCAATTCCCCCTGAACGGATGGCGGGCTGGCCCCTTGAACAAAGACAGGCTCTGACCAGCGCACAGATAAAGGCGCTGACTGGGCCGCAAATTTCCGCTCTCGGGGATGACGCGATCAAAGAGTTCAGCCGGTCGCAGCTCGCCTCGATCTCACCGGCGGGAATGGGCGGGCTGACCGACGAACAATTGGCCAGTATGACGGCCATCCAGATTCGCAGCCTCACCAGCTCGCAGTTGAAAGGCATGACCCCTACGCAGGTATCCACCTTTTCGGCGGGCGCTCTTCAGCACTTCACAGGGGCTCAGATTCGATCCTTGGCGCCCGCAGTCCTGGGGTCGCTATCCTCGGCTGGGGTGGCCGGGCTGAGCGATTCGCAGCTGGCCAGTCTGACCCCGGCCCATATCGCTGCACTGAGCACCGATGCGGTCGCGGGCCTGGCGGTCGAAAAGCTGACCGCCCGTCAGACCGCCGCGCTTTCGGCAGCCCAGTTTTCGGCCTTGAGCAATGCCCAGCGCGCAGCAATGTCGGCAGGACAATTCAGCCAGATCAAACCGGAAATCATCGCCGAGTTGAGTCCCGATCAGTTTGGAGAACTGACGGTCGCGCAGATCGGCGCGTTGCAGCCGGCTCAGATTCGTGTGCTCAAATTGGAGATCGTTGCGTCTCTGGATGCGGCCCAAATGGCTGCCTTGACTCCTGCTGCAATCACCGCATTGACGGTCCAGCAGGTCGAAGCCCTGACGGTTGACCAGTGGAACGCTTTGTCGGAGGATCAGATCCGGGCGATCGACGCTGCGGAGATCGCAAGCCTGAATAATGAGACCCTGAGTCAGATCGACGCCGCTCAGCTGACTCATATGAGTGGTGCGCAGATCACGGCCCTGACCGCGGATCAGATGCAGGGTCTGACGGCAACACAAATAAGCACCCTGCGCCCCGATCAGATGCGAAGTATCGACGAGCTGAATGTTCTGGGTACTGAACAGATCGCCGCGCTGTCCGCAGCCCAGATCAACGCATTGACCAAGGCGCAGGTTGGCGCGCTCGGAGAGGCACAAGTGTCGGCGATTGCCGCCTCGACGATGGGCGAACTCGATACCGATCAGGTCAGAGCGCTCACCCCAGTTCAAGTGAAAGCCTTGTCCCGAACCCAGATCAATGGCTTGCGGGAGTATCAGATGCAGGCGATCGATGCGGCCGCCTGGGGTGGCATTGCCGCATCTACCATCGCCGAGTTGGGCGTCTCGAGATTTGGCGCTCTGAGCGGCGACCAGATCAAGGCGATGGTGGCCGGACAGTTCAGTGTGATGGGCTCAAGCCAGCTGGATGCGTTCAGCGCGACCCAAATCCGCGCCATCGAACCGCAGGACCTTGCAGCCTTTTCCACCTCGCAGATTCAGTCGCTGAGCGCTGAACAGGTCGAAGCCCTGACCGAGGCTCAGCTGACGGCCTTGAAGCCTCAGCAGCTCGCAGCACTCGGCTCGGCCTCTCTGCAGGCCATCGCGCCCGCTCAAATCGGCCAGCTGTCGGTCGAGCAGGTTTCTGCACTCACACCCCAGCACATAGGCGCTTTCTCACCGGCCCAGTTTTCGTCGCTCTCGATTGCAGCGCTGGCCTCCCTCAGCGCGACGCAGGCGAGCCTGGTCAGCGGCGATCAGCTACAGCAGCTCGATGCCGACGAGGTGAAGGCCTTGAAGCCTGGGTTCGTGGGGGCTTTGGGGGTCTACCCCAACACCGAACCCGACGTCAATCTGCGCAGTCGCAGCGTGCTCTTGGGTCTCGAATTGAAGGATACGCTCAAGGAACTTCAGCCCGCTCAGGTGGCTGCGCTCACCACCGCGCAGATCCAGAGTCTGACCCAATCGGATGTCACCCCCTGGATCACGTCGGCGCAGCTGGCCGCAATGACGTCATCGGTGCTGACCAATGTGACCCCGAGCTATTTTGGTCACAGCTCGATGGGCGATCTGTTTGCGACCGTGCCCGCGTCGGTCCTGGCCGCGCTGACGCCAGGCCAGCTGGATCAGGTGATCGGCAATTCCGATATCGATTTGAGCGCAGAGCAGGTTCAGGCGATCACCGATGACCGGATTCGGAGTTTGAGTCCCGGCACCAAGACAATTCTGACCAACGATTACGCCGACAAGCTGAATAACCGCCAGCGGGCCGCCGTGGGGCTTGAGGTCATCTGACGCACCAGCGCCCCGGCTCGAAGCCAGCGGTTCCGGGGAGCGCACCCAGCCGATCGGCTGAAGGCAGTCCGTGCTTCATCGCGCCGCTTCGATGGCGGTCAGCGTAAAGGTGCCGGCTTCCGCCCGGACTTTGAAACGCACCCGGTCACCCGGCTTGAGCCCCTCCAGCCAGGCCAGGTCGGGGACTCGGAACACCATGGTCATCGGCGGCATATCGAGATCCGGGAGCTCACCGTGCCTGAGGGTGATGCGGGAACCTTCTCGGTCGATCCGTCGGACTTCGCCTTCCGCCCAGCGGGACGTCTCGCCGCCCGCAGCCTCGTGCGACGAATGCCCTCCGGACCTGCCTGCCTGGGCGTGGCTCGAATGCCCTGAACCCGTGGCGTGCTGGGCCAGCACAATACCGTCAGTCACCGAGGACGACCGCGCCGCCGGCCTCACGTCGATGCGACCCACCATGCCGGCCTGATAGTGGCCTGCAATGAGGCAGGCAAAGCCGAATGACCCGGCGCGGTTGAATTGCCAGACGATTTCGCCCTCCTGACCCGGTGCAACGTGAGCCATATACGGTTCGTCATGCTCCATGTTGGGATGCTTCATCATCATTGCGGCATGTGCATCAAGCTCCTTCTGGGTGCCGATGACGAACTCGTGCATCAGCTGGCCGGTGTTGCGCACGATGAAGCGAACGGTTTCGCCCAACTGGATCTCGATTCGGTCCGGTTCAAACCTCATCTTGTCGTCCATGCGGACTGTGATGGTCCGCTTGACTGCAGGCGGGTCGCCGGCGATGCCCCAATCTTTCTGCTCCTTCGCGACCGCCTCCGATTTGGGTCCATGCGGCTTGGCACCGTGCGCCTGAGCGACCTGGATCGTCACGGGCACCAACAAAGCGAGAGGCAAGAGGATTGCGAAGCTGCTTTGGATGAGATGTGCAAGAGCCATGGT
>JBIKVK010000060.1:0-15112 GCA_044356835.1 Burkholderiaceae bacterium | reverse complement strand
GAGGCCTCGGACACCCACACGCTGTTCGAGTCGCCTTCTGATCCCTATACCCGCCGATTGCTCGACGCTGCCTTCGATTGATCGCTGCCCCGACCGCATCGGCCACCCCCCGATGTCGGGCCAGTGGACAGGGGCAACTCCGGACTCGGACCCGGAACGGGACTCAGGTGCTTCGATCCGGCGACGCCGGTTTGACCGGCGCCCCCGAGGCGGGAGGCTCAGTCCCGTCCGCAGTGCCTGGACCGGTCTTGGGCGCGGCCCGCTTGACCTGGCCGGCCGGTGCATCCTGCGGGGGGGTGTTGCCCGTGCGCGTGATCCGCCCCGCATCCTGCTCAACTGGCTTGGGGGTTCCCTTTTCGGCGGGCGCCGGCTTGGCCGGGGCTGAAGCGGCCTTGCCCGCTCCGCTGTTCGACGGGGCTGGTTTGGATTGCGAGGGCCCCGGCTCGGTCGGTTTGGCCGGAGCTGCCTTGGGAGCGGCCACCACCGGCTTGGCTGGAGTACCAGGGCCGCCTGAACCTGCACTTGACCCTTCGGCCGGGGGGCGCGCCACCACCGGGACGGCCCGGACCGGCTGGGGTTCGGGGCGCGGTGCGGCGACGACGGTCCGCCGGCCCTCTTCCGTGATCATGATCGTTTGGGTGCTCGCCGGACGAATCAGCAGCCGCCGACCGATGGCGGGCTCGCCTTGCAGTTGATTGAGCTGAGTCAGGGTCGCCGCAGACACGCCGTACTGCTTGCCGATGACGGCGAGCGTTTCCTTGGCGTTACGCTTGGTGTGATAGAGCGCGGGCACATCGACTTGCTCGATCACCCGGGGCGCAACGAAATTTTCCACTTGCCGGTCATCGACCGAGCCTCGCTGGGGCAGGAGCAGCCGGGTACCCGCCAGGATGCGACTGTTCGCCTTGAAGCCGTTCGCCCGACGCAGTTCGGCCTGAGTGATCCCGGCCCGGGCGGCCAGACCCTCCAGGGTCTCGCCGCTTTTCAAGGTGTAGGGCTGCCAGGTCGTAAATGAGTTGTTCTCCTCGCCGTGCTGCGCCATCGCGGCCAGGAATCCGTCCAGTCGGTCTGCCGGAATCTTGATCCCGTTGTTGCGGCTGGCTGCGATGACAGGGCGGTGGTGTGCGGGATTGAGTTCCAGGAACTCTTCCATTGACATCCCTGCAAATTTTGCGGCCAGTTTGAGATCGATGGGCCGGGTCTTTTCGACCGTTACGAAGTACGGGCGGTTGGCGAGCGGCGGCATGCGCAGCCCAAGCGCGTCGGCCCTGAGCACGATGTTCTTGAGCGCCAACAGACGCGGTACATATTGCCGGGTTTCGTTGGGCATGTTGAGGGAAAGGTAGTCAGCCGGCCGACCTCGGGCCCGGTTGGCCTTGACTGCTCGACCGACTGCACCCTCGCCCCAGTTGTAGGAGGCGAGCGCGAGGAACCAGTCGCGGTCGTTCATTTCGTAAATCTTCTGCAGATAGTCCAGGGCTGCCTGCGTGGATTTGACGACATCACGGCGGTTATCCACCCACCAGTCCTGTTCGAGGTTGTAAGCGCGGCCGGTGGACGGTATGAATTGCCAGAGCCCCGACGCCTGCGCGGGAGACATCGCGGTCGGGTTCATGGCGCTTTCGACGAAGGGGAGCAGCGCCAGTTCCATGGGCATGCCGCGCTTGTCGATTTCTTCCACGATGTGGAAAAGATAGCGCGACCCCCGCTCCATCATCCGGGTGAGGTATTCCGGACGATCGGTGTAGAAGCGCTCCATCCGGGCGACCAGAGGCGAGTTGAGCTCCGGCATCGCAAAGCCCGCCCGGATCCGCTGCCAGAGGTCCGCGAAGCGGGGATCAGGCTCCTCGGTCTGCAATCGGCCCAGCGTGACGTCCGCGTCATCCACGGTGCCTTCAAATCGGGCGCGTGCGGCCGCAAAGGCCAGTTGTTGGTCTGCGGTCAGTGCGATGGCCGGGCGGTCAGCCCGCCAGTGACTGTCCGGGGTGTCGACCGGAGGACCCGAACCGCCCGAGGCCATGTCGCGACCCGGTTGCAGACCCGCGCAGCCGGCCAGAGCGGTCAGCGAAACGAGCAGCGCCCAGCGCACACCCGTTTGAAGGATGCGTTGTTCAGGCGACTGATCGGCGGGGCGGAAGGTGCTGGCCGACGGTGAGCGCAAAGTCAGCAAATCGGATCACCGTGATCGAAGGGGCGCCCGGCGGCACCAAAACCCGGAATCTAGGCCAAATCGCCGCGACCGGTCAAATCGCGGCGAGCGCCGCAAAGGCCGTGCGAACGGATCAGCGAAACTGGTTTTTCCAGTCGCGGAGCGTTGCGAAACGCTCCACCCGGTTCTGTGGGGGGCGCCCCAGGCGAGCTTGGATCCCCGCGTCCAGGGCGGGATCATCCGCACGAAAAAAAGGGTTGGAACCCCGTTCAATGGCGATCGAACTGGGTAAGGTCGCTCTGCCGGCCGCCCGCAGCATGAGCGCCTCGTCGAGTCGCTCGGCCACCCGCAGACCCTCCGGTTCGGCTGCCCGGGCAAAGCGGAGGTTGCCCACCGTGTACTCATGGGCACAGAACACCAGCGTGTCCCCAGGCAGGGCTGCGAGCCGATCGAGGGATGCGAGCATCTGAGCCGGCGTGCCTTCGAAAACCCGTCCGCAGCCTGCGGCAAACAAGGTGTCGCCGCAGAAGAGGAGCCCGCGACGGTCGCCGCCGAAGGGCTCCAGACGATAGGCGATATGGCCCAGGGTGTGGCCGGGAATTGCGATCACTTCGGCGACCGGGCCACCGGGCCAAATCGGGATCCGGTCGCCCTCGGCGAGCGGCAGGTCGATGCCGGGGATGGCTTCGCCGGAGGGTCCCAGGACCTGGGCGCCGGTGGCCGACACCAGGGCCGTCACCCCCCCGGTGTGATCGCGGTGATGATGGGTGATCAGGATGGAGGCCAGGCTGAGTCTGTGTTGCTCCAGAGCAGCCATGACCGGCGCAGCGTCGCCCGGATCGACGACCGCTGCTCGAGCGTTGCCCGAATCGCGCAGCAGCCAGATATAGTTGTCGGTAAAGGCCGGAATCGCCTCGACCCAAGGATGGTCGATCTCGCGAAAGCGGCAGGGGGCTGGATCAGGACTCATGGGGACCCGCGAAGAATGACCAGACAAGACGAGGATGAGCGAATTATAGGAGCACGCCAGGCGCAGGCCTGGATGCGTTGGCTCGATTCGCCCCCCGGCGAATATGTCCGCCGCTGGCAGCAGCAGGCGTGCGAACGGATGGTGGCCGACCTGTTCGGCTATCACGCTGTGCAGTGCGGCAATCCGATGATCGACTGCTTGAGCGCAAACCGAATGCCCGACCGGGTGATCGTCGCTGGTGCTTTCTCGGAGAGCGACTTTCAAAGCTCAGGCTCCGAACGGTCCGCCCGGTGCGAAGCCCCGGGGGCTCAGGCTCCCGGGTCGAACCGTGCCGCGACTTCATTCGTTCTCATCGACCATTTCGAACATTTGCCGTTTGCGGCTCAGTCGATCGATCTGGTGGTCTTGCCTCACGTGCTCGAATTCGCGGCCGAACCTCACGAAGTGCTTCGCGAGGTCGAGCGCGTGCTGAGGCCGGAGGGCCGTCTTGTGGTGACCGGGTTCAATCCCGTCAGTCTCTGGGGGCTGCGCCAGGCCGTAGGTCGCCTCGTGGCCCGGGAGTGGTTGCCCGAGCCTGCGCAAATGATCACGATGGCGCGTCTGCGCGACTGGCTGAAGCTTCTGGGTCTTTCGACTGAAGAGGTGGTGCACGGCTGTTATCGACCTGCTTTTGACCGCCAGAGCTGGCTGGACCGCTTCGCCCTGCTCGAGCGGGCCGGTGACCGCTGGTGGCCCATCCTGGGAGCCGTCTACGTCCTGTGCGCGGCCAAGCGGATCCCGGGCATGCGGCTGCAGGGGCCAGTGCTGCGCAAGCGTTTCAATCGCAGGGTGGCTGCGACCGTGGCCAGTCATCGCGATACATATAGTCGCGCGTCAGGGGAAGCGGGCTCGTCCGACCCGCCGGGCTCTGCTGGGGCTTGATGGCGAGCAGCTGATAAATGTTCACCCAGCCGTGTGCAAACGCATGGGCGCAACCGGCCAGATACACCCGCCAGATCCGCGCTCGTCTGGGGCCGGCCTGCTCGATCATTTCGGGCAGGCGGCGTTCAAACCGGGCCGACCACGACCGCAGCGTCGACGCGTAGTGCCGACGCAGCGATTCCGCGTCGACCAGTTCCAGACCGGCGGCCGAAAGTTCCCCAATCGCCCGTCCGACGTGAGGCAACTCGCCATCGGGGAACACGTAGCGGTCGATGAACTCGCCCGCGCCCAGGGCGACTTCGCGGTTGTCCGGGTCGCTCGACGTAATCCCGTGGTTCATTGCGATGCCGCCGGGTTTGAGCAAATTGAACACCTGATCGAAATAGCCGCGCAGGTTGTTGAGGCCCACATGCTCGAACATACCGACCGAAGCGATCCGGTCAAATCCCCCGGCCTCGGCGACATCCCGATAGTCCTGCAGCCGGATATCGATCCGGTCGGTCAGTCCAGCCTGCTCGACGCGCTGACGCGCGAGCTCAAACTGATTCCGCGACAGCGTGATCCCCACTGCCTGAACGCCGTGTTTCCTGGCTGCGTGAAGCACCAGGGCTCCCCACCCGCAGCCGATGTCGAGCAGGCGCTGGCCCGGCGCCAACATCAGCTTTCGGCAGATGTGCTCGAGTTTCTGCTGTTGGGCGGTCTCGAGATCCTCATGGCCGCTCTTGTAATACGCGCACGAATAGACCATCGCTTCGTCCAGGAAGCGCTGATAGAACTCGTTTGAAACATCATAGTGATACTCGATCGCCTTGCGGTCGGATCGACGGGTGTGCCGACCCAGCCAGGCCGGCAGCCGCCCCCGGCGTTTCTCGGACGGGCCTGTCTGCGCCAGGCGCTCGGCGATTTCGATCGCGGCGCCAATCGGGCCCTCGATGTCGAGGAGGCCTTCGACATAGGCCTCGCCCAGTGAATCCAGACTGGGGGCCAGAAGGCGCCGGGCCGCCTTGGGCGAGGCCAGGTTCAGGGTCACCTGGGTTTCCCCGGCGAGTCCGATTTCGCTGCCATCCCAAAGGCGCACCTTGAGCGGCAGAGGATGAACGGCCGCCAGTCCCTCGAGCCGCTCCAGGATCTGTTTTTCGAGCACGGGTCCCTCCGATCGAGCCGGCAGCTTAGAATCGGCGACCAGGTTCGGCTCATGCGCTCGCGCAATGTCTTGTCAACTTTCGTGCAATGGACGGTCCTGATGTCCCAAAAGGTTGAGATCTATACGGATGGGGCTTGCAAGGGCAATCCGGGGCCGGGGGGGTGGGGAGCCATTCTGCGTTACGGCGATCGCGAGCGGGAACTGTTTGGTGCCGAGGCTCACACCACCAACAACCGCATGGAACTGACTGCCGTGATCCGGGCGCTCGAAGCGCTGACCCGTCGGGTCGAGGTCGTGGTGCACACCGACTCGCAATACGTTCAGAAAGGGATCAGCGAGTGGCTGCCGGCCTGGAAAGCGCGTGGCTGGAAAACCGCTGACCGCAAACCGGTGAGTAATGTCGATCTATGGCAGCGCCTGGATGCGCTTGCAGCAGAGCATCGAATCGACTGGCGTTGGGTGCGAGGTCATGCCGGGCACCCTGAAAACGAGCGGGCCGACGCCTTGGCCAACCGCGGCGTGGCCGAGTTGCGAGCGCGTTCGGTCGGCGGAGCCTGAGTTCGAAGGGCTCGTTCCTTTCGGTTTCTTCCGTTACCGCCCGGCCCGCTGACGTCTGCGGCCAACACCGGCAAAGTCCGAGAGCTCCACCAGAATCCTTCCGAAGTGATATCTTGGCGGGTGGTTCAGGCAAACGGCTGTCGCTGGAATGGCCTCCTCCGGGGTGAGCGCCGGCCGCGATCGTGGGTGCGGGTGCATTGTTGATGCGGATCGGGATTCCCCTATGAAAAAGTGGATGGTGTACGGGCTGGCGGTCGCCTGCGTGTCCGTTTTGGGCTGGTGGATGTACAGCCATCAACGCAGCGGGGCCGGGCCGGTTGAAATCGGCTCCAAAGGCGGAGCGGCATCCCAGGGTGCACCGGCCGCCGGCGCAGCTCCTTCGGCCGGGCAGCGCCCCGCGCAGGCCGGCGCGCCCGCGGCATCGGGTGGTGGCCCAGTGGCAGGCGCCGGTGGGCAGGCCTCGGGTGGAGGCGGGCAGCCCGCGGCGGGCGCTGGACGCGGTCCCCGCGGCCCTGTGCAGGTCGAGGCCGAAAAGGCTCAGACGATGGCCCTGGCCGAAGAACTCTTCGCGGTGGGGACGCTGCGAGCCAATGAGTCCGTGATGGTCCGCCCCGAGATGTCGGGCCGGGTGGTGCGCCTCGGGTTCACCGACGGAGCACAGGTGAAGGCAGGCCAGCTGCTCGTTGAACTCGATGGTTCAGTGCTGTCGGCTCAGGCTGAGCAAACCCGAGCCGAATTGGCCTTGTCCAGGGCCAACCACGAACGCACGACCGATCTCGCCCAGCGCAACTTCGTCAGCCAAAGCGCCCGCGACCAGACCGCGGCCAACCTCAGCGTCCAGGAGGCGAGACTGCGGCTGGCCGAGGCGCAGCTCGCCAAGACCCGGATCGTCGCCCCCTTTTCGGGTCGCCTTGGTCTGAGAAATTTCAGCATCGGCGATTTCGTCAAGGAGGGCAGCGACCTCGTGCTCATCGAGGATCTGGCCACGCTCAAGGTCGACCTGAAGCTCCCGGAGCGTTTCCTCAGCCAGTTGCGTCGCGGTCTGGACATCGAAGTGACGGTGGACGCGTTCGAGGGCCGCAGTTTCAGAGCGGTCCTCGATGCGCTTGACATTCAGGTCGATGCCAACGGCCGATCGGTGGTGGCGCGCGGGGTGATTGCCAATCCCGATGCATCCTTGCGTAGCGGCATGTTTGCCAAGGCCAGGATCGTCTTGCGCGACAAGCCTCTGGCGGTGATGGTCCCCGAGGAAGCGATCACGCCCGTTGGAGGCGATCTCTTCGTGTATCGGATCGTTGAGGGCAAGGCGAGGATGACCCGGGTGACCTCCGGTCAGCGCCGAGACGGCAAAGTGGAGATCACCGACGGCATCGCGGCCGGCGAACTGGTCGTCACGGCAGGCCAGCTCAAGATTCAGCGTGACGGCCAGGATGTCAGGGTGGTCAATGCAGGCAACCGACCGGCCGCCGCTGATGCCCCGGCGTCCGGACGGCCGGCCTCTGACGTCCCACGCCGTCCCCCGGCAGGCTAACAGGAGCTCGAAATGGTTCTCTCTGAGGTCTGCATTCGCCGGCCCGTGCTGGCTACGGTGCTGTCGCTGGTTCTCATCCTGCTTGGCCTGGTCAGTTTCGACCGGCTTTCGGTGCGTGAGTATCCGAAGATCGACGAACCGGTCGTCACCGTGACGACGCTTTACCGCGGCGCGTCGGCCGAGATCATCGAATCTCAGGTCACTAAGCCCCTTGAGGATTCGATCGCCGGCATCGAGGGCATCGATACCATCACTTCGTATTCCCGCCCGGAGCGCAGCTTGATCATGGTGCGTTTCCGGCTCGATCGCGAGTCCGACGGCGCAGCCGCGGACGTGCGCGACCGGGTGTCCCGGGTTCGCCAACGGCTGCCCATCGGCGTCGACGAGCCGACCATCGCGAAGGTCGAGGCCGATGCCAACCCCATCATCTGGCTGTCGTTTTCCAGCCAGACCGCCAGTGCGATGGAGATGACCGACATCGCGAACCGGTTCATCAAGACCCGCCTGCAGACCCTGCCTGGGGCGGCCGAGGTCAGGGTGTTTGGTGAGCGCAAATTCTCGATGCGCATCTGGCTTGACCGTGAGCGGCTGGCGGGTTACCGGTTGACTGTTCAGGACGTTGAGGATGCCCTGCGCCGCCAGAACATCGATGTACCGTCGGGGCGGATCGAGAGCGAACAGCGCGAATTCACCGTCGTGTCGCAGACCGACCTGCGTTCGGTCGCCGAGTTCAACGACATGGTGATCCGAACGGTTGGGGGCTATCCGGTGCGGCTGCGCGACATTGGGCGCGCGGCCATCGCTCCCTTGGACGAGCGCGTGTCGGTCAGCTTCCGGGGCGAGTCCGGCGTCTCGATCGGTCTGATCAAGCAGGCCACGGCCAATCCCCTGGTGCTGTCCAGGGCCCTCCGCGAGGAACTCCCGAAGATCCGGACCGAACTGCCTGCGGGCTTTCAGCTCGGTATCGCCTACGATTCCACAGTGTTCATCGAGCGCTCGATCGAATCGGTCTACAAGACCATCGCAGAGGCCGTGGTTCTGGTGGCCCTGGTGATCTTCTTTTTCCTTCGCTCGGTCAGGGCATCGCTGATTCCGATGGTGACCATCCCGGTATGTCTGGTCGGTGCGTTTTCGGTGATGTACTTCGCCGGCTTTTCGATCAACACACTGACCCTGCTGTCGCTGGTTCTGGCCATTGGCCTCGTGGTCGACGATGCCATCGTTGTGCTTGAAAACATTTACCGGCACATCGAGGAGGGCATGCAGCCCATCGCCGCCGCGTTTCGCGGGATCAAGGAGGTGGGTTTTGCGGTGGTCGCCATGACCCTCACTCTGGCAGCGGTCTACGCACCGATGGCGTTCACGACGGGCCGAACCGGCCGATTGTTCATCGAATTCGCGCTCACCCTTGCGGGCGCGGTGCTCATCTCCGGGTTTGTGGCGCTCACCCTTTCGCCGATGATGTGCTCGCGTCTTTTGAAGCACGAGCCCAATCCCGGACGTATCAACCGGGCCATCGAAGCGATGCTGGTGGGCATTACGCGCGGCTACCAGCGGCTGCTGGCCGCAATCCTGTCGCTGCCGGCCTGGGTCCGGCTGGTGTCGATGCTGGTCACTTTCGGTCTGGTCGGAGTGGCGCTCGTCCATCTATGGAACACCACGAAAAAAGAACTCTCACCGGTGGAGGATCGTGCGGTCATCCTGGGCATCTTCACATCGCCCGAGGGCGCTTCGGTGTCCTACACCGAGCGGCACGCCCAGATGATCCAGTCCCTGTCGTCAACGGTGCCCGAGGCCGACCGTATGATGGCCGTTTCGGGCAATCCGACCGCGACTCAGGGCATCGTGTTCTTCAGGCTGTCGGACTGGGGCGATCGGAAGCGTAGCGCCCAGGACATCATGCGCGAGCTGCAGCCCAAGATGCTGGGCATCCCGGGCGTCACGGCATTTGCGACCATGCCGCCCTCATTGGGTCAGAGCCCACGCGCCCGGCCGATCAACATGGTGATCCTGAGCTCCGAGTCCTATGAGGACATCCAGGCAACGCTCAAGCCTCTCATGGCAGAGTTGCAGGCCTGGCCCGGGGCGCAAGGTGTGGATTCAGATCTGAGGTTGAACAAACCCGAGATCCGGGTGTCGATCGACCGCGATCGTGCAGCCGACGCCGGCGTGCCGGTCGAGGTCATCGGGCGTACCCTCGAGACGATGCTGGGCGGCCGCCAGGTCACCCGCTTCAAGCGCGATGGCGAGCAGTACGACGTCATCGTGCAACTCGAGGCGGCCAGTCGCAACTCGCCCCAGGATATCTCCAATATCTTCGTGCGGGGCCGCGGCGAGGCCATGGTGCCGCTCGCCAGTCTGGTCCGAACCACCGAAACCGTCTCGGCCCGGGAGTTGAATCACTTCGGTCAGCGGCGTGCGGTCTTCATCACGGGCAACCTCGCACCCGGGACCTCGCTGGGCGAAGCCCTCGACTTCTTCGAGGACGCTGCGCGTCGGCACCTGAAGCCTGGCTATGCGATCGACTACAACGGTACCTCCCGAGAGTTCAAGCAGTCTTCGTCAACGCTTTTCGTGACCTTCCTACTCGCCCTGGCCTTCATTTATCTGGTGCTGGCCGCACAGTTCGAGAGTTTCATCGATCCCCTGATCATTATCCTGTCCGTGCCCTTGTCGATGGCCGGCGCGCTGTGGTTGCTCCAGTACGGCGGAGGCACCATCAATGTCTACAGCCAGATCGGACTCATTACGCTGGTGGGCCTCATCACAAAGCACGGCATTCTGATTGTCGAGTTTGGCAACCAGGTTCGAGACCGAGGCGTCGCACTGATTCCTGCGACGGTAGAGGCGGCCAGCCTGCGCCTGCGCCCGATCATGATGACGACCGGCGCCATGGTGCTGGGCGCGGTGCCGCTCGCCCTGGCCACGGGTGCGGGCGCAGAAAGCCGGGTTCAGATCGGTCTGGTGATTGTGGGCGGGATGTCGCTGGGCACGGTGCTGACGCTCTTCGTCGTGCCGGTGGTCTACACGCTCATGGCCCGCCAGCGCAAGCCCATGCCCTCCGAGGGCGGGGCGCACCCATCAGCCCCGGATCAGGGCGAAGCGGTGCAGGGCACGACCGCCTCAGGAGGACACGCCGCTCACGGCCAGGCTGGCATTCCGGCCCCTGGGCCGGCGGCCACGGCGCTCTGATGGTTCGAATGCGCGATCGGGGGCGCCTGTGAGGCAGGTGATCCTCGACACCGAGACGACCGGTCTCAGCGTCTCCGAGGGGCATCGCATCATCGAGATCGGCTGCGTTGAGCTCCTGGAGCGCCGTGCTACGGGACGAACGCTCCATCTCTACGTGAACCCGGAGCGCGAGATCGACGAGGGCGCGATGGCTGTGCATGGGCTGTCCCTCGAGCGTCTGCGCGACGAACCGCGCTTTGAGCAGGTGGCTTCCCGCCTGCTCGAGTTCGTTCGCGGCGCAGAAATCCTGATCCACAACGCCCCCTTCGACCTCGGGTTTCTCGATGCCGAGCTGGATCGACTGTCGCTTTCGCCTTTCTCTGCCCAGGTCGAGCGCGTGACCGACACCCTGGGCATGGCGCGATCGATGCACCCCGGCAAGCGGAATTCACTGGACGCGTTATGCGAGCGGTATGGCGTATCCAACGCCCAGCGCGTGTTGCATGGAGCCCTGCTCGATGCGCAATTGCTGGCCGAAGTCTACCTGGCGATGACCCGTGGGCAGGACAGCCTCGAGATCCAGATGGGGGGGGCGGGGGTGCGGCCTGAGGGCATGTCGGGGTCCGAGGAGGCGGCTTGGCCGCCTGCAGGTCTGAAGGTGATCCAGGCGGACGAGACCGAGCGCTCGGCGCATCTCGCAGTCCTTGAATCCATCGCCAAGGACAGTCGGGGGCCTGCCCTCTGGACCCTGGCTGAGGCCGGCGATCCGGTCGCTGGAACGCCGTCCGTCTGATTCGACTAAACTCTCGTCGTTTCAAGGGCGCGAAATGAAAGAACATCGAACCGTGCGCGGCCGCGACCGTAAGCCTCATCTGTCGCCGGATGCTGAGCGTCTTGTGACCTTGGCGCTTGGACTGGCGAATGCCGGCAGCCGTATCGAGGATCGTTTCTGGGAGCGGCAACTGCGTCGGCGTCTGGAGAAACTGCTCGATGGCGGCCACGCGCAGCCTATTCATGATGCTTTGGATCGCCTGCACCAGACCGACAAAGAGGCTTACGGAGCGCTGATCGAGTCGGTCGAGGAGTGTGCAGAGACGGTCGATCTCGAGATCGACGGCCGACCCTGGCAGGCTTTGCTGGTGGCAGCGCCTTTGGTGGCATGGACCCGATTCCGGATCCCCTCGGGCCCGCTGTCGGCCGATCTGACCCAGACGCTCACGGCGCACTGGTATGCCCACATCCTCGCGGACGGAGCTCAGCTGCGCGTATTGCCCATGCTTTACAGCATCGACCAGTTGCCCCGAGAGCAGGTCGAGCTGCGACGCCTCACGCGTCGGCTTGCCGCCGCCCTGGCCAGCAGTTCCTCGGTCCGGCTCGATTTCAAGGCCATGCCGGAGACGGCCGAGATGCTGGCCGACACCCGGTTCCTGCTCGCGGTTGCAGCAGCACCGGAAGGCGAGCCGCTCTTTCGCTGGCAGGAGACCGAGCGCAACGACCATGTGGGCCGAGTGCAGTGTCTCGAACAGTGGGTGAGCCAGGCCCGGCCCAATCTCGAACCCCTCCTGCCCGGCTGTGGATTCGAATGCCTCTTGCCGGACGCCTACCACCTGAACATGCGCGAGGCAGATCGCCGCGTTCGCCCATACTCGATCCAGGCGGCCGTGCATTTCCTGACCCATGCGATGGCCTTTGAGCCGTCTGCGATCCGGGCTTCGATCGCCGCGTTTGGTACCGACCGGATCGATGAGTATCGGATCGGATTGTCGGTCGGCCAGGACGACGAGGTGGCCTACGGCATCGTCTGGCCGCTCCTTGGGGCGGAATCCGAACTCGATGAACCCGCGCCCCTCGATGCCATCCGCGACATCCTGCGCGGGTTGGGGGTCGCCGAGATCCGCGTCTGGCCCGACCTGCGCGAACCGGAATTTTGCGAGGACTGCGGCGTGCCCCTCTACCCCAATGCCAAGGGCGATACGGTCCATGCCGAAGTGCCCGAAGACGTCGAACCCGAGTCGACCCATTTCCACTGACCGCATCGTGAGTGCGCCCTGGACGGCGCTTTGGCTGACCCTCCTGGTTCAGGCGCTGTCGGCGTTGACCATGTCGGTTCCGGCCGTGCTCGCCCCTGCGGTCGCCGAGCCGCTCGGCTTCGAAGCGCAGCAGGTCGGACTGCTGGTCAGCGTGGCCTATCTGTTTGCCATGCCCAGCGGGCTGCTGTGCGCGAGCCTTTCGCCGCGCTACGGGCCCGTGCGCCTGAGCCAGATTGCACTGTGGATCAGTGCTTTGGCGCTCCTGTTCTACCTGAGCGGAGTGGGCTGGCTGATGCTGGTCGGCGCGATGCTTATTGGCATTGGTTACGGTATTCCGAACCCGACGGCCGCCGAGATTCTGAGTCGGCACACGCCCAGCGGCCGACGCGGTGTGTTCTTTTCGATGAAGCAGACGGGGGTTCCCCTGGGGATCGCCATTGCCGGTGTGTTGCTCCCGTGGTTACTGATCGGTTGGGGCTGGCGTGTTGCTTTGGTCATCGTTGCGGTCGGCCTGGTCCTGCTGACCATTCCGATGGGGCGGGCGCGCGGCGTTCTCGAGGCCGGTGTTCGTCCGAGCGCCGCAGAACCTGAACTCACCCCGGGGCCGGGCGCAGTCAGTCAGAATCCTGTGGAATCCGATCGGGCCGGCATGAGCCTCTCATCGCTTCGGCAGCTCTTTTTCGATCGCTTCGTCGCGCCCGTAGGTTGGGTGCTGACGGTGCCTCGATTGCGGCGGCTGTCCCTGTCGGCGATCACGTTTGCGTTCACCCAGATCGCCTTCCTGAATTTCCTCGTTTCGCTGCTCAAGCTCGAGCATCATCTGAGTCTGGCGGCCGCGGCCGGCATGCTGTCGACCTCCCAGCTGGTGTCGGTGGTGTCCCGCGTCCTATGGGGACATGCGGCAGACCGCTGGATCGATCCCGGCCTGCTCTTGAGTCTTCTGGGTATTCTGATGGGCCTGAGCGCGGCCGCGCTCGGACTCGTACCGGAAGGTACATCGACCGTGCTGCTGCTCGTTCTCTCCCTGTGTTGCGCGGCTACAGCCGTCGCCTGGAATGGTGTTCTCTATTCCGAACTCGTCCGGCGGGTCGCACCCGAAGAGGTGGGACGGGTGACTGCGGCTTCTCAGAGCCTGACCTTTTTCGGGGGCGTGGTGGGCGCGACGATCTTTGCTGCCGTGGTGGGGGTGGCGGGCAGCTACTCTTCAGCCTTCGTCCTCTGCGCGGCCCTGCCCTTCATTGCCGGCCTGATCCTGCTGCGTTCCTATCGTTCGGGCGGCTTGCGCGCCTGAGTGTCAGCGACGCAGCAATCATCGCCAGCCATCCCGTGATGAAAGCTGCTCCCCCCAGCGGTGTGAGCCAGCCGAGCGAGCGCAGGGGAGTGAGGACCATCAGATAGAGGCTCCCGGAAAAAAGAAGGATTCCCAGTCCGTGAGCCCAGGCTGCGGCCGACCACAGGGCGCTCGGCCAGCGCGTGTGTGCAAGGCCCAGCGCCACGAGGGCCACAGCGTGATACATCTGGTATCGAACCGCGGTCTCGAAGGTGCCGAGCTGAGCGGGCTCAAGGATCGCCCGCAGGCCATGAGCGCCAAACGCGCCGGCTCCGACCCCGGTGAGCGCGCAAAACGCGCCCGCCGCAATCATCATGAGCGAGCCTCGATCGGCCTGAGGGCCTGACGCCTCTGCAGCGCTCAAGACCGGCCCTCGGTGGACCCGAGCAGGCCCTCGAGATCACGGCCGATGGTCTCGGGCGTTGCCGTCGGCTCATAGCGGCGGATCACCTGGCCGCGACCATCCACGAGGAACTTCGCGAAATTCCAGCCGATGTCCTCGCTGCCGCCCGCAGCGCGCTGCGGGCTCTTGAGCCATTGGTACAGCGGATGGGCGTTGGGGCCATTGACTTCAATCCGGGCGAACATAGGGAAGTCGACCGCGTAGCGGGTGCTGCAAAACTGAGCAATCTCGGCTTCGGTGCCTGGCTCTTGGCCGCCAAACTGGTTGCACGGAAACCCCATGACGACCAGGCCTTGGTGGGCGAACCGCTGGTGGAGCGACTGCAAGCCGGCGTATTGCGGGGTCAGGCCACAGCGGCTCGCGACATTGACGATCAGCAAGGTCTTGCCCTGCCACTCGCCCATGCGGGTCGCCCGGCCGTCGATCGTTCGGACCTCGATATCGTGAAGATTCATGGTGGTTGCTTCCATCTAAAAAGGTTCAGGTCGAAATGGGTGGGGTGGGCCGGTGTCATCGCAGTCCCAGCGGTCGACCGACAGAGGCCCCGGCGCACGGCAGGAGATTATGGATCTGAAATGCGATAAATTTGCGTCCTTATCTCCTCGCTCCTATCCACGAACATCAACGCGGAGTCTGCCCGATGAGCTTTTCCATCCGACCCTTCGCTCTTGCTGCACTCGCATCCACCTGGGTGGCTTTCGCCCCCGCTCACGCGCAGTCGCCCGCGACCGCCAGCGACTGGCCGGCCAAGCCTCTGCGCATGATCGTTCCGGCCAACGCGGGCGGCGGCACCGCCAATCCTGTGTCCCGCGTACTGGCCGACGAACTGACCCGAATGCTCAACCAACGGGTGTATATCGAGAATCGCGGCGGGGCAAACGGCAACATCGGCGCAGCCCTGGCTG
>JBIKVK010000292.1:0-4407 GCA_044356835.1 Burkholderiaceae bacterium | reverse complement strand
CAAGCCTCACCTGGTATTGCGACGCATTTCACCCGATCAGACCATCAGCAACTATCGCTACGGTGACCCGGGCCTTGACCAGTATCGCTACGCGCACTTGGCTGATTTTGCGCGGCTGGACATACTGCTCCGAGAAGGAGGCATTTATGCAGACATCGACACCCTTTTCCTTCGACCCATCCCGACTGAGTGGCGCCAAAAAGAATTCATCCTCGGGCAAGAAAAACCGCCAGAAGGCGCCGACGGCTCGTTGTGCAATGCCTGGATCGCATCGGCACCAGGCTCGGAATTTTGTCGATTGTGGCTTGACCGCATGGGGCAAGCTTTCGATGGCAGTTGGAGCAATCACTCGACGGTCCTGCCCTTCAAGCTTTGGAAACAATTCCCACAATTGATCGAGGTTCAGCCTGAGTCAGCCTTTTACGCCCTGGACCACTCGCCAATCGGCATTGAAGAGCTGTTCCTGAGAAACGTCCAGCTTCCCGAGCAAGCCTACAGTCTGCACCTCTGGAACCATCTCTGGTTCGCGCCGGACCGGCGGGATTTCAGTCATTTTCACTCGGGGCGGCTCACCGTTGAATATGTTCTGCACGCCCACACCACCTACGCTCAGCACGCTCGCCCTCATTTGCCAAACGGTACACGCGGATCCGCGGGCGCGTTTTTGTTGCAGACCCTGGTGTCTGTCCTGCGCTTTCCGAAACATTCGGTCCGGGCATGGCTGCGGCGAGGAGGCCACGGTTGATGCCGCTTGAATGGCTGCGCGAGTTCAAGGACTTATGGACTGCGCTCAGCCGTTTCTATTCGAAGTCGCACAAGCGTCTTCTGCTGAAGGTTTCACTGTGGGCCAGCTTGCTGTCGTTTCTTGAGATGACGCTTGCTGGCGTCGCAATCCCCTACATTCAATGCCTTGGGAGCGGATGCGCTCCGGTGGTTGCCGAACTGGCCACGCCCCTCGGGGGCTCCACAGTGCCCGCACTGAGCTTGGCCTTGCTGATTCTGATCACGCTCAAACTGGGGGTACAGGCGATCCTGACCTGGAGCGCCGCGCATCTTAATCAGCAGGTCCAACGCGATACGGTCAGCGAACTGCTCGATGGGTACCTCCACCTCAAATGGACCCGCTTTCGATCGCACAACAGCACGCACTATTTCCGAAGGTGTGCCACGACAGCCGTCGACGCGGCCTACGTCAGCCAGCAGTGCGTCACCATGATTTCTTCGGCATTAATGCTCGTCTTCTTGATCGGCCTGATGCTGTGGCAGTACCCCCTGGCCTCCCTGAGCCTGGGTCTTGCTTTTATCGGGCTCAACGCACTGATCCAACGATCGCTTGCACATCGACAAAATCGAGTGGCTCAAGAGCGCGAGGAGGCCCTGCAGCGCTGGAGTATCGGCATGACCGAAGCTTTCTCATCCTTTCGGGAAATTCGCGTATACGGGCTCGAACGTTTCTTCCTCGGCCATCTGGGAAAATCGATCGAAGCGCTGGCACTCGCCAATAAAAGGCTGGGGTTTTTCCCAACCCTGCCGCGGCTGATTTTGGACTTTGGCATCTTCTCCGTGCTCCTGACGGTTGTCTCCGTCTGGTACGTCCTGGGACGCCCCATCGCCGAATTGATGCCGCAACTGATCTTCTATGCCATCGTGGCCCGCGCGATCTTGCCTGCGATGATCAATTTGCTGAGCACGCGCGCGGTCCTGTTTGGTTCGATCATCAACATCCGTCTTGTGCTTGAGGAACTTGACTGGATCCGAGCGGCGAGAGCGGAAAGCGTGAGCGTTGTACCTGTTCATCAGCCGCAAGCACGATTCGCACTGGAACGAGCCACCTTCCGGCATGCTCCTACGCTGCCTCCGGTGATCTTCGAGGCATCGCTCGATTTCGAGCATCCCTCCTGGCTCGCGATCATAGGACCGTCCGGATCGGGTAAGAGCACCTTGATGGAATTGCTCTGCGGCATCCTCGAACCCCAGTCTGGCCGAGTGGTTCATACCTGGCCCGATCCGAAGGGGCCTCGCCTGGCCTACCTGCCTCAACAGGTTGCCTTGCTCGACGGCACTTTGTTTGAGAACGTCGTCTTCGGTTATGACGAGGGAGACCCGGCTCGTGTCGACGAGGCCCTACAACTCGCGTGCATGGATGACTTCGTGGACCAACACCCCGATGGACGCGATGCGCAAGTCGGAGCGAACGGGGCGCGTCTATCGGGGGGACAGCGTCAGCGACTCGCGATGGCCAGGGCGTTGTACCGACGGCCTGACCTGTTACTGCTCGACGAGGCGACCTCCGGGCTGGACGAAGATACCGAAACGCGAGTGTTTTCCCAGCTGCGAGAGCGATGCCCGGAGATGAGCGTTGTCTATGTCACCCATCGGCGTGGCAGCCTGCGATTTGCCGATCAGGTGCTGCGACTGAACGACGGTCAAATCGAGGAGGCGAAGGAATTGGATGTTGACCTCGAAACGCGATGACCTGAGGCCTGTCGCGATTTTCCTGACACCCGTGTGGCCAACGCCCGGAGGATCAGGCCGAGCTCTTCGGGCCTGGGATTGGCTCAACGAGCTGTCCGCGTCTCATCGTGTCCATGTGCTGATCGACGGGGAAAGTACTCTGCCCCACGCCCGGAGCGGTCGCGCAGAAGGGTGGTGGCCTGTACCGGCGCTGCCCTCAGGTCAAAGTCGATGGCTGCGCGCGCTGGCTCTGATCGTCCCGCCAATCTGCCTTTTTGACCGTCGGCTAGCGGCGGATTGGGTTGATTGGGACTTGAACCCTACATTGAATCGCCTGGGCGCGGCTCTGGCAGGTCATCGGGTTACCCGCATCGTGGTCTTCCGCGTCTACCTGCATGACGCCGGGAGAGCCATCGCCAGAAACTTTCCAGAGGCCGAAATCGAGTTGGATATGGACGACTTGGAGTCACGCACACGTTTGAGTGTGGCGGGATCCTTGCTCCGCATGGGTCGACCCAAGATGGCTCTGCGCACTTTCCTCGGTGCCCTGCAATATGCAGGGCTTGAGCGATGGGTACTGGGCAGCTACCGCAAAATTTGGCTCGCGACGATGGAGGATGGCAAAGGGCTGGCTCGCCGTTGGGCATCTGTCGTCAGTGAGCGCCCGAATCGCATTGTGCCGCCTCGTTCGGTTGCTCATCCGCCCAATGGACTGGTACGGCTCTTGTTTGTAGGCACACTCAACTACGCGCCCAACGAAGAGGCCGTCCGCATGATCATGCTGAGTATCGTGCCCCAACTACGCCGCCGCTTGTCGGTCCCTTGGCGTTTATGCATCGTGGGCAGGCATGCATCGGCGAAACTCGTAGCCCTACTCTCGCAGTCGCCCGAGGTCGAATTCATACCCGATGCCGAAGACGTGACGCCCTGGTACGAACTCTCACATATGGTGTTGGTCCCACTTCACGCCGGGGGCGGCACAAAACTGAAAACGATTGAAGCGTTTGCTCATCGACGAGCCGTCATATCCACCCCGCAGGGCATGCGAGGTCTGCATGCAATCGCCCACGAACACTACCTTCCCGCCCGCACACCCGACCAGTTTGTTGATGCAATTCTGTCCTTGGCGACCGACTCCCTTGAATTGCAGCGCATTGCGTCTGGGGGATGGGCGCTATTCAGTCAGCAAAGGAAGGGCGTGTGAGAACACTCTTCATCCTTTCGATCGCCTCTGGCTATGGCGGCGCAGAGCGCAGCATTGAAATCATGCTTCGCCACATGCCGCCCGGTGTGGCAGTGCACGTCTACGCCGAGAGTGCCCTGCACATCGAGCGCTTGATGCGCCCGGGCGGCTTGCCGCAACCCGTCCGGCTTGTGCGCACGACCGGATCAGAGACGCTCTGGGGACGGCGCAGGGCCGCTCTGCGACTCGTTCGGGACGTACTGAAGCATCGTCCGCAGGCTGTGCTGGTGAACACCCACGGCGCCGCTTTGATCGCCGCTATGGCAGCGAAGGTCGTAGCAGACCTGGGACCGCGTTCCATCCTCTATGTTCGTGACTTCCTGTGGCGAGATCTCGACTATATTTTTGGGCGACTGTCTGGAGCCCGCGTGATCGCTCCCAGCGCGGTCGTCGCGCAGCGCATCGGCTACCTGACCCCTTTTTACCTGACGCCCGTGGGGCTCTCCTCGTTCGAAGTGTTCCCCGACATGGTGGAAGTTCCATCGGGCGACGTGCACTACGACGGTCCATTTCTGCACCTGGCAACGATCAACCCATGGAAAGGTCACATTGATCTGATGCTCGCTCTGCATGAGCTCAAGCGCCAGGGTACGGCCGCGTCAGCACGGTCCGTGGGTGTCGTGGGTCACTCCGAACTAAAAGCGCGCATCCGTCAATTGGGTCAGGCGCTTGAGTTGGACGACACCTATCGCCTAGAGCCCTACGTAGCC
>JBIKVK010000291.1:0-4419 GCA_044356835.1 Burkholderiaceae bacterium | reverse complement strand
GCACAGTTACCTTCGTTGACTGCGGCCTTGCATTGATGCTGGGACGCGTCTGCGCTTGGAGAGCGCCGCGACCGAAAACCGTCCGACCATCGAAGGATCGGCCTCGGCCATCCATCGACGGATCTGAATCAGCCATCCAATAGCCGGCCCGTCAAAGTTCTGCAATACTGGATGAAACTCAAGGTCGCGCGCCGCGAAGAGGCAGTCACCAGTTGCGAGCTGGGGTCATGCGGCCGGCGGATCGACGGTTCAGGGTGACTGCAATCGGATTTACGGAGGGGAAACGATCCTGGTGGGTCGGCCGGGCTTCAAACCCGGTGTGCGGCGCCTCGCGTCGCTGGGTGGGTTCGACTCCCATTCCCCTCCGCCTTCGTTTTCCCCGAAGCTCACGATGCCGGAGCAAGGCGAGCGGAATGATCGACTACCGGAAACTCAAGAACTGGGCGTTTGAAGAAGTCCATCAGACCTATGATCAGGACTTCACCATGCTTTACGCGCTGGGCCTGGGCATTGGGTCGGACCCGGTCGATGAACACGCGCTTCGCTTTGTCAACGACACGATGTCGGGCACGCCGCTCGCCTTGCCAACTCTCTGTACGGTGGTCGGTTTTCCTGGCTCATGGATGCGTCATCCAGAAACGGGTATCGACGCTCTCCGCATGGTTCACGGAGAGGAACTGATCGAAATGCATGCCCCCATGCCGGCGTCGGCCAGCATGGTCGCGCGACACCGGGTGACCCGCATCGTCGATAAGGGTCCGGGGCGCGGCGCCACGGTCACTTACGAGAAGGATCTGTTCGAATCCGCAACGAGGCTTCGGATCGCGACCGTGACCCACACCACCTTCTGCCGGGGTGACGGCGGCTTTTCGGCAACCGATGGCGTGTGCGACGTTTCACCGCCTCCGCCCAGAAAGCCCCCCGACGGCCCACCTGACAAGACGCTGGATCATCGAACAATGCCGCAGCAGGCCCTCATCTACCGTCTGCTCGCCGATCGAAACCCGCTCCACTCCGATCCGGGGGTGGCCCGCGCGGCCGGATTCGAGCGACCCATCCTGCATGGATTGTGCACCTACGGAATCGCGGCCTATGCACTCGTCTCGAGTTGGTGCTCGGGTCATCCCGCCGGCCTGAAGAGTCTCTTCTGCCGGTTTTCGGCCCCCGTCCTCCCCGGCGAAACCGTGCGCACCGAAATGTATCGATGCGAGGATGGCATTGCATTTCGCGCCCGCGTCCTGGAACGGGATGTGATCGCACTCGATTACGGCTTCGCGAGGATCACAGAGTAAAGCGTAGGTAAAACCCGGCCTGCGTTAGCATCCCGCCTGCCTCAAAGCCACGCTGGAGACGCTGCCCCCATGACATTACAACCACCAGGACCCGATCTGAGCGGGCTATACCGCACCATGTGTCGGATCCGCGCCTTCGAGGATGCGGCCGAAGAAGCCAGTCGCGGGGGGGTCGCCGTACTGGGGCAAACCACATCGGCGAGCGCGCATGTTCGCGGCCCCTTGCATCTCTCCACCGGCCAGGAGGCCGTACCGACCGGAGTGTGCGCACACCTTCGAGCCTCAGATCTGATCACTTCCACCCATCGGGGCCACGGTCACACGCTGGCCAAGGGCGCAGATGCGAGCCGGATGATGCACGAGCTCTTCGGCAAGGCCAGCGGCTACTGCGGCGGGCGAGGCGGGTCCATGCACATAGCCGACTTTTCAGTGGGCATGCTCGGCGCGAACGGCGTGGTCGCCGCAGGCATTCCGATCGCCGTCGGAGCAGCCCATGCACTCAAGCTCCAGGGCCAGGATGCGATCGCCGTGGCTTTCTTTGGCGACGGCGCCATCAACCGCGGGCCGTTTGCCGAGGGATTGAATTGGGCGGCCGCCTTCAAACTGCCCATGCTCTTTGTCTGCGAGGACAATCAATGGTCGGCCACCACCCGCACCGACGCCATGTCGGCGGGCGAAGGCGCCTCAGCCAGAGCGCGCGGTTTTGGCGTGGAATCGGTCGTCGTGGACGGCAACGATGTCGAGGCGGTCTATCACGCCGCAGGCCGCTTGATCGACACGATCCGCTCGCAGAGCCGGCCGGCTCTTCTGCATGCACGCACCTACCGCTTCAAGGGGCACGTATCGGTCGATCCGGCCCGCTACCGCGATCCGGCAGAGCTTGAGCAGGCGCTCAAACATGACCCCATCGAGCTCTGTCGCCTTCGCATGATCGAACGTGGTATCCCGGCTCAGGCCTGCGCTGCAATCCTCGCGCAAGCGCGGGAAGAAATCGCTCGGGCGCTTGCGTCAGCCCTCGACGCGCCCTGGCCAGATGAAGCCACAGCGTTTCGCGATA
Organism: Burkholderiaceae bacterium; assembly: GCA_044356835.1. GTDB lineage: Bacteria > Pseudomonadota > Gammaproteobacteria > Burkholderiales > Burkholderiaceae_E > SYIM01. The sequence goes on along the minus strand of JBIKVK010000291.1, from coordinate 2,070 downwards.
TCCAGGACACAGGAGCCGGGCGATGGCTTTGATGACCTATGCCGCGGCTGCGGCCAAGGCGCTCGGCGAAGCCATGGCCGATGACCCAAAAATTGTCGCGCTCGGCGAGGATCTTGGCCGAGGGGGCATCTTCGGACAGTACCTGGGGCTGCTCGATCGCTTCGGCGCAAACCGAATCATCGATACGCCCATCTCGGAATCGACCATCGTGGGATCGGCCGTCGGCATGGCACTGGCCGGCCTGCGCCCTGTCGTGGAACTGAGGGTCGTGGACTTCGCCTTGTGCGCGATGGACGAAATCGTCAACCAGGCGGCCAAGAACCGGTTCATGTTTGGGGGCCAGGGGCGTGTCCCGGTGGTATTGCGCATGCCCATCGGCATCTGGTCAGCCTCGGCGGCCCAGCACTCGCAGTCCCTGGAAAGCTGGTTCGCACACATCCCCGGACTGGTCGTGATCGCGCCCTCGTCCCCCCAGGACAATCACGACCTGCTGAAGGCCGCCCTTCACTGTGGCGATCCGGTCGCCTATCTCGAACACAAGGAACTCTGGTCGTTTCAGGGCGATCTCGATGGACAGCCCCCGCTCCCTATCGGGCAGGCACGTATCTTCAGGCAAGGTCGCGACGTAACGCTGGTGTCCTGGAGCAAGGCGGTGCACGCCTGCGACGAAGCCGCCCAGGCGCTCGCGGCCCAAGGTATTGAGGCCGAGATCATCGACCTTAGGACCCTGTGGCCCTGGGATCGGGACACGGTGCTGGAATCGGCGGCGCGCACCCGCCGGGTTCTGGTCGTGCATGAGGCGGTTCAGGTCGCTGGCTTTGGCGCCGAGATCGCCGCGACCATCGCCGAATCGCTACCGCAAGTGCGGGTCGGACGTCTGGGCGGACTCAGGGCGCCGGTCGGCTATTCTCCCGGGCTGGAAGCGCAAGCGCGGCTGCATCCCCAGGCGATTGTCGAACGGGTCATCGCGCTAAACTCCCACCGCAAACAGTTCACCTGATACGCCCGGCTTCACGGGCTCTTTTTCACCCCACATCGAGGAGACCTACGTGGATCGTCGCTCATTACTCAAGGCTGGCGCAGCCGGCACCGCGGCTGGTTCGGCCCCCTTCGTTCTGACCCACACCGCTCACGCCCAGCAATACCGTGCGGAGTACCGTCTGTCCACAGTCGTGGGCCCTGCCTTCCCCTGGGGCAAGGGCGGCGAGATCTGGGGCAATCTCGTCAAGGAACGCACCCAGGGCCGCATCAACATCAAAATGTATCCGGGGGTCTCACTGATCAACGGTGATCAGACCCGGGAATTCAGTGCAATCCGGCAGGGCGTGATCGACATGGCGATCGGTTCCACCATCAACTGGTCGCCTCAGGTCAAGGAGCTGAATCTTTTCTCCATGCCCTTCCTTGCTCAGGATCACGCGGGTCTGGACGCCTTGACGCAGGGCGAAGTGGGCAAGCGCACCATGCAGATCGTTGAAAAGGCCGGCGTCGTTCCGCTCGCCTGGGGCGAAAACGGCTTTCGCGAACTGACCAATTCGCGTCGCGAGATCCGCAGCCCAGCCGACATGAAGGGCCTCAAATTCCGCATCGTCGGATCACCAATCTTCAGTGAAGTGTTCACCGCGCTCGGCGCGAACCCGACCCAGATGAGCTGGGCCGACGCTCAGCCCGCGCTCGCATCCGGCGCCGTCGAAGGCCAGGAAAACCCGATGCACATCTTCACGGCGGCCAAGCTCCACACGCTCGCCCAGAAGTTCGTCACGCGCTGGGGCTATGTCGCCGACCCGCTGATCTTCGTGGTCAATCGCGAAGTCTGGCAATCGTGGACACCGGCAGACCAGCAGATCGTGCGTGAGTGCGCCGTCGAGGCGGGCCGGCAGGAAATCGCGATCGCGCGCAAGGGGCTGACGGCCGCCGACAACTCGATGCTCAAAGAGGTCGAGGCGCTTGGGGTCAAGATTACTGAGTTGACCGCCGGCGAAAAGGCAGAGTTCCAGCGGGTGCTCAAGCCTGTTTACGACAAGTGGGCGAAACAGACGATTGGCGCCGACCTCGTCAAGATGGCCGAAG
>JBIKVK010000290.1:0-4424 GCA_044356835.1 Burkholderiaceae bacterium | reverse complement strand
GTTACACCTCGGGAGCCCTGCCCCTGGGCGAGACCACCCGTCAGCTGATTACGGCAGCCGAGGCCTCTCAGGATCGACTTCACGCGTTTGCACATCTGGACCGACGCATCATCGAACTGCAGGCCGACCACCTCTCGGACGGCCGGATGCGCGGCGAGCCTTGCGGTGCCCTGTTCGGCGCACCTATCGCCGTCAAGGACATCATCGACACGATCGATTTTCCGACCGAATTCGGAAGCGAGATCCATCGTGGTCGATACCCGATCGCCGACGCGACGATCGTGCGGCGGTTGCGCGAGGCGGGTGCGATCGTTTTCGGCAAGGCCACCACCTCCGAGTTCGCCATCGCAACGCCGTCGCCGACTCGTAACCCGCACCGGCTCGACCGCACGCCAGGCGCCTCCTCAGCGGGCTCTGCGGCGGCCGTGGCGGCGGGCATTGTCCCCGTGGCCATTGGGTCACAAACCAACGGGTCGATGATTCGGCCGGCATCATTCTGCGGCGTCTATGCCTTCAAGCCCACTCGGGGTCTGGTCCCTCGAACCGGGGTCTTGGAACAGTCACCGACGCTCGATCAGATCGGCGTGTTCGCCCGCAACATCGATGATCTTGCGGCGGTGATCGAAGTGATCTGTGGCGATGACGGGGTCGACGAGAGCACTCGGGGAATCGCTCCGCGTCGCTTGCTCGAGATCAGCCGGATGGCCCCCCCGCTTGAGCCCCGTTTCTGCTTTGTTCGAACGCCGTGGTGGTCGCGAATGAGCGATGAGGCCCGCGAAGCCTGCGAGGCCTTTGTCGAGGTGATGCACGGCGTTGTCGTCCAGGCAGAGCTCCCCCCTATCGTCGAGCGTGCGGTGGACTGGCATCAGACGATCAACAACGCAGAACTCGCACACTGCGTGCGCAACGAGCGCCACCGTAGCCCGGATCTGCTTGGCACCGCCTTGCAGGCTCGTCTACGTATTGCGGACAGCATTTCCGCAGTGGACTACCTCTACGCCCGCGACCGGATCCCTCATGTGGCCACCGCCTTCGGCGAGTATTTCGAGCACTACGATGCAATCTTGACCCCGGCCAGCCTGGGCGCGGCGCCGCCGATCGACGAATCCACGGGCGATCCGATCATGCAGACCGTCTGGAGCTTTGCGGGACTGCCGTCGGTCAATTTGCCTCTGATCACCCTTGAGCACGATCTGCCCATGGGCATTCAGGCGATCGGTCCGATCGGACAAGACGCCCGTCTGCTCCGTGCCTGTCGATGGTTGGTGCAAACATTCCTTGAAAGGACAAGCGATTGAAAAACATCGAGCGTTTCTCCGTCCTGGTCGGCCTCGCGCTCCTCCTTGCTTTCTTTGCCCCCTACATCTGGAAGTTGCCACAACTCGACATCACCCTGATACTGCTCGGCGGCGCGGGCCTGGCGGCCTTTGATGCCTTCAACCAGATGAAGTGAACCGACTTGCCCCTGGCCGGTTGACTCTCGCGAGGAAGGCCGCCCAGACCGTAGTAACTTCACTGACCCAAGATCTTCCATGACCGGACGTTGGCAGTTTTGGATCGACCGAGGCGGTACCTTTACCGACATCGTAGGCCGCAGCCCAGAGGGCCGCATACTCACCCACAAATTGCTCAGCGAGAACCCGGAGCAGTATCGGGACGCCGCAGTGGCTGGCATTCGCCACTTGCTGGGCCTTTCGCCTGACCAACGGATCCCGGGGAATGCGATCGAATGCGTCAAGATGGGCACAACGGTCGCCACCAACGCCCTGCTTGAACGCAAGGGTGAGCCCACCGTTCTTCTGACCACGGCGGGTTTCAGGGATGCATTGAGGATCGCCTATCAAAACCGCCCGAGGCTCTTCGATCGGCATATTGTCTTGCCCGAGTTGCTGTACAAAGACGTCATCGAAGCCGAGGAGCGTCTTGACGCGCACGGGCAGATCCTCACCCCGCTGAACTCCAATGCACTCAGAAGCGCCCTCGCGGCTCGAGTCGCAGCGGGTTATCGCAGTATCGCGATCGTCTTCATGCACGCCTACCGGAACGGAGTCCACGAACGCGAGGCGGCCGCGCTCGCCCGTTTGCTCGGGTTCGAGCAGGTGAGCACCAGCCACGAAACCAGTCCGCTGATGAAGTTCGTAAGCCGCGGGGATACCACCGTGGTGGATGCCTACCTCTCGCCCATCCTGAAGCGCTATGTCGATCAAGTCGCGGGCGAACTACCCGGCGTCAGGTTGCTGTTCATGCAATCCTCGGGCGGCCTCACGGATGCTCACACCTTCCACGGCAAGGATGCGATCCTGTCGGGCCCGGCTGGAGGCATTGTCGGGATGGCACGCACAGCCGCGCTCGCGGGGCACACCCAGGTCATCGGTTTCGACATGGGCGGGACCTCAACGGATGTCAGCCACTACGCCGGGAGCTTCGAGCGCGAATTCGAGACCCAGGTCGCTGGGGTCCGAATGCGCGCTCCGATGATGAGCATCCACACCGTGGCCGCCGGCGGCGGGTCCATCCTGCACTTCGACGGCGCCCGCATGCGAGTGGGACCGGACAGCGCAGGAGCCAACCCGGGTCCAGCCTGTTATCGCCGAGGCGGTCCATTGGCGGTCACCGACGCGAATGTATTGGTCGGAAAGATCCAGCCCGCCTATTTTCCCCATACGTTTGGGCCTCAAGCCGATCAACCGCTGGATGAGCGGATTGTCAAAGATCGATTCAATGCCCTGTCCGCTCGAACCGGTCTGGGTCCCGAACAGTGCGCTCAGGGTTTCATTCGGATCGCGGTTCAACAGATGGCCAATGCGATCAAGAAAATCTCCGTGGCTCGGGGATATGACGTTACCCGCTACACCCTGCAGTGCTTCGGGGGTGCAGGGGGTCAGCATGCATGCCTGGTCGCCGACGCGCTCGGGATGGAGCGGGTTTACATTCATCCACTCGCCGGAGTGCTGAGCGCCTACGGGATGGGGCTCGCAGACCAGAGCCTGATCCGCGAGCGCACCATCGAAAAGGCACTCGACCGCGACCACCTCACGGCGGTCCATCAGGCCTTGGACCAGTTGGAAGCCCAAGCACGGACCGAGCTTGCTGCTCAACAGACCGGATCGGGGCCCATCCGAGTCGAGCGCCGGGTCCACATTCGGTACGCAGGAACCGATACCGCCCTGATCATTCCTGCCGGCACGCTCGACCAACTGGTGGAGGGATTCGAATCGGCCTACCGGAAGCGATTTGCCTTCCTCATGAAGGGCAAGCCGATGCTGGTCGAAGCCGTATCCGTCGAGGCGATCATCGCTGGCGACGCGCCGGTCGAGGTACATCACCCAGAGACCGGCCATCGGCCGGCACAGCCCGCCCAAACGGTATCGGTCTACACCGAGAGCGTCGAAGGCGACGAACGTTGGCTCGAGGCGGGCCTCTATCTCCGTGAGCGCCTCGCGCCGGGCGATCAGATCGACGGTCCGGCCATCATCGCCGAGCGCAACGCGACCACCGTTGTCGAACCGGGCTGGCAGGCCCAAGTCACCCGGCTCGACCATCTCGAGCTCAAGCGCATCCTGCCAAGGGCGCAACGCCACGCAGCCGGAACCACCGTCGATCCGGTGCTGCTCGAAGTCTTCAACAACCTGTTCATGAACATTGCCGAGCAGATGGGTCTTCAGCTGCAGAATACGGCCTACTCGGTCAATATCAAGGAACGGCTCGATTTCTCTTGCGCGATCTTCGATGCACAAGGGCAATTGATCGCGAATGCACCCCATATGCCAGTGCACTTGGGGAGCATGAGCGAAAGCATTCAAACCGTCATTCGGGCGAACCGGCTCACCATGAAGCGCGGTGACGTGTTTGTGTTGAACGACCCCTACCACGGTGGCACCCACTTGCCTGACGTCACCGTGATCACGCCGGTTTACATCGGCAGCGAGCCTTCGCCGTCTTTTTATGTGGGATCCCGAGGCCATCACGCCGATATCGGCGGAACCACCCCCGGATCCGTACCGCCCTTCTCGACGCGAATCGACGAGGAAGGCGTTCGGATCGACAACGTCCTCCTCGTCGAAGGGGACGGACGAGGCTCGGGGAGGCTTCGCGAGAGCGAGATCCTGGACCTCCTCGGATCAGGGCCATACCCGGCCCGCAACCCCCAGCAAAACCTCGCAGACCTCAAGGCCCAGATTGCCGCGAACGAGAAGGGCGTCCAGGAGCTGCAGCGCATGGTCGAGCAGTTCGGCCTGAACGTGGTCAGCGCCTACATGGGCCATGTGCAGGACAACGCAGAAGAGGCCGTCAGAAGAGCCATCTCAAGCCTGGGTCAGCGTCTGAAGATGGGGCGATTCACGGTCGACCTCGACAACGGCTCCGCCATCCATGTGGCGGTCAACATCGATGCGCAACGGCGCAGCGCGGTGATTGACTTCACC
>JBIKVK010000059.1:0-15316 GCA_044356835.1 Burkholderiaceae bacterium | reverse complement strand
AGCCGGTACTGGTTCAGTTTTTTGAATACGTCCGTCTGGTATTTCAAGGCGACCTCGGCACCTCATGGTTGTCGAACAAGCCGGTGCTCTCCGAGTTGATGCTGCGGCTGCCGGCAACGCTGGAGCTGATCCTGGTGGGCGGTGTGATCGGCGGATTGGCGGGCGTCTGGGCGGGCATGCGGGCGGCGCGCTCGGCGAATGGCGCGTTCGATCAGATGAGTCGGGTGCTGTCGCTCCTAGGGTTCGGCATGCCGACGATCTTCCTCGGCCTTGCATTGATCTTCATCTTTTTCTTCGTTCTCGGTTGGGCCCCGCCACCGATGGGGCGCATCGATCTGATGATCAATGCGCCTCCGGGGGTGACCGGCAGTTATCTCCTGGATGCGCTCATCGCGGGAGATTGGGAGGCCGCCCGTTCGGCCGCGGGGCGGATGATCCTGCCGTGTGGCGTCGTGGCGGTGGTTTTTGCTGCACCGATGCTCAAGCAGACCCGCGCAATTGCGCTCGATGTTCTGGCGAGCGACTACGTCCGCTACGCCCGAGCGGCGGGGTTGACGCGTGGGCATATCGACCGCATGGTCTGGCGCAACTTGAGCGTGCCGGTGCTGACGTATGGTGCGACGGAACTGACCGCGCTTTTTGGAGCCGCATCGGTGCTCGAACTGATCTTCTCTTGGGGTGGGGTCTCGCAGTTCGGCCTGACCGCAATCCTGAAGGCCGACTTTGCCGTCGTTCAGGGCTATGTGCTGCTGATGTCGGTGATAGCGATTGTCATTTTTGCGATCACCGATCTTGTAGTCTTGCGGCTAGAGCCGCGCGCGAACGGGAGACATCGTTGAGCTCTGCCCAGGCGAGCACAGACCGGGGGTTACCGGCCGATTCACTGTCCTGGGGCCGACGGGTGCTCGCGATCCTGCGGGCCTCTCCGACCGGTGCGATCGGCTTCGGAATCATGTTGCTCTTTGCCTTGATGGCGCTGTTCGCACCCTGGATCGCGCCCTACGATCCGGTGGCGCCCTTCCCACAGCACGTGCTCGCCGAGCCTGACGAGCGCTTTTTCTTCGGAACCGACGGCAATGGCATGGATGTGTTGTCGCGTACCATCCACGGCGCCCGCTATGCCTTTGGCATTGCCATACCCGTGTTGCTCTTCGGCATGGCAGTGGGCATTCCGATCGGTCTTTACGCGGGCTATCGGGGGGGCTGGTTCGACGAGATCACGCTGCGGGTGATGGACGCGCTGCGCGTCTTTCCCTCGATCATTCTGGCCCTCGCCATTGTTTCGGCCACCGGTCAGACCCTGGCCAATGTCGTTCTGGTCATCGGCATGTTGGACGTGCCGGTCTTTGCCCGGCTGGTACGGGCAGAGGTCCTCGCAATGCGGGCGAGCGGTTTCGTGGAGGCCGCGGTCAATGGTGGCAATCCGACCTGGCGGATCCTGTTTTTTCACCTGCTGCCGAATTGCATTCGAGGCGCGATGGCGCAAATGCCGATCCGCATGGCCTGGGCGGTGCGCGTGTCGGCCACCCTTGCTTTCATCGGCGTGGGCATCCAGGCACCGACTCCGGAGTGGGGCGCGATGATTCGGCAGGGGGCTGAGTACATGATCAGCGGGGAGTGGTGGGTTTCGATCGTGCCGGGCATCGCCCTGGTGGTGTTGATCATCGGCTTTTCCATGGTCGGAGACGGACTCGAAGAGCTCCTCGACCCCCGTCGCAACAAGAGCAGTCGGTGAGCCGCTGATGAGTTTGCTGAGCGTTCGCGACCTGCATGTGCACTTCGTGGCCCGCGACCGCTATGACCGGGAGCGCGTTGCGCGTGCGCTGAACGGGGTCGATCTTGAAGTGTCCCGCGGCGAGATCTACGGCCTGGTGGGTGAGACCGGGGCGGGTAAGTCGCTCACCGCCTACGCGGTGATGGGCCTGCTGCGTGAGCCGGCGCGCCGGGTTGCCGGCGCGATCGAATTCGATGGGCAGGATTTGACCCTGCTGGACGATGAGGCCATCCATGCCCTGCGCGGTGACCGAATCGCAATGGTGGTGCAGTCGCCTAAAACCTCCCTGGACCCCCTGACCCGGGTCGGGGAACAGATTGCTCGAATCCATCAGGTCCATCGGAAGGTGGGACGCGAGATGGCGATGGATCGGGCCCTGGCGATGATGAAGTCCGTGGGCATTCCGGACCCGATCGCCCGCGCGCGTGCCTGGCCCCATGAGTTTTCCGGGGGGATGGCGCAGCGCGTGCTGATTGCCATGGCCTTGATCAACGACCCGCTGCTGCTGATTGCCGATGAGCCCTCGACCGGTCTGGACGCCACCGTGCAGGCTCAGATTCTCGACCTGCTGCGCGACAGCGTGAAGGCGAGGGGATTGGCGTCGCTCCTCATCACCCACGATCTGGGTGTCGTCGCCCAGTATTGCGATCGGGTCGCGGTTATGTTCGCTGGGTCGATCGTCGAGTCGGGGCCGGTCGAGCAGGTGTTTGAACAGCCGCGCCACCCGTATACGCGGCACCTGATCGGAAGCTCGCCGGATCGCATCAAGCTGGGGCAGGGCATCGCCCGGGCTGGCGCGGCCCCCGACCTCTACAACCTCCCTGCGGGATGCCCGTATCAACTGCGCTGTCCCAAGGCTCAGGCCGCATGTCGCGAGCCTCCGGTAGCCCATTTGAAGGGGGAAGGGCATGTCGTTCGATGCCATTTCCCGGAGTCCCCATGAGGGCCGCGCTCGAACTCGATCGTGTGGTGAAGCACTTCCCGGGTCCGCGCCCCGGGACTCGAGTACATGCGGTCAATGAAGTCAGTCTTGCAGTCAACCTGGGCGAAACCGTGGCCTTGGTGGGCGAGTCTGGTTCGGGGAAGACGACGCTGGGCCGACTTGCGCTGCGTCTCGAGGAGCTGACCGCGGGGCGCGTGCGGCTGGAGGGACAAGACATCACAGCCCTCAGCGCATCGGCATTACGTCGACTGAGGCCCTTGATGCAGATGGTCTTTCAAGACCCTTGGGCCACGCTCAATCCTCGGATGCGGATCCGCTCCGTGCTTGAAGAACCCCTGCTCCTTCACACCCGAGACAACGCGCAGGTGCGGCGTGAGAAAGCCGAGGCGATGGCCGCTCGCGTGCATCTGGGGGGGCGCCTCCTTGACCGCTACCCGGCGCAGCTGTCGGGGGGGCAGCTCCAGCGGGTGGCCCTGGCCCGTGCACTGATGACTCAGCCCAGGCTGGTCGTGCTCGATGAGCCCACATCGTCACTGGACCTTTCGGTTCGGGCCGAAATCCTCGAGCTCCTCGACGAATTGCGGCATCAGGATCAGGTCTCCTATCTCTTCATCACTCATGATCTTGGCACCGTCAGGCTGATTGCCGACCGGATCGTTGTGCTTTATCTCGGGGCCATTGTCGAAAGCGGACCGACGGATCGGATTTTTTCGGCCCCGCAGCACCCCTACACCCGGGCGCTTTTTTCGGCGCAGCTGTCCACTGACGTGCGCCAGCGGGGCCAACGTATCGTCCTGCAGGGCGAAATACCCAGCCCGGTCGATCTCCCGACGGGCTGCGCCTTCGCAGGGCGCTGCGCACTGGCCGATCAGCGTTGCCGGTCAGAGCGACCACTCTTGCATGTTCAGGATGGGGTGGAGGTGGCTTGCTTCAAGCCCGGAATCCCGTGGCCTCAAGCCTGAACGCATTCGCGTCACGACTCAGGAGCACTGCAGATGGCCGTCCCCACTGTTTCTGAACCCTCTGATCGGGCACCCCTCACCCGAAGCATTGCGGACTACGCCTGCGCTTTGATTGATGCGGTTCCCGACGAACGCAGTCTGAGTATTGTTCGTCTGGGATTCATTGATTGTGCCGCGGTATTGTTGGCTGGACTCACGACGCCGGTGGCGGCGGTGGCTTCGCGGTATCTGAAGGCCGAAGCGGGCCCTGCTCAGTCGCGCCTTGCTCTGGGGTCACAACGGATCGGCGCCTCGCAGGCTGCCTTTTTCAACGCCGTGGCGGCTCATGCCATCGATTGGGACGATTACGCCTACTCGAACCACCCGAGTGCGGTGTTGGTGCCTACGCTGCTCGCAGCCGCTGAGCAACATGGCGCATCGGGCATGCGCATGGCGGCCGCGTATGTGGCCGGCTATGAAGTGTGGGGCAATCTGATGCGTCGCGAACCCGACCATCTGCACGGCAAGGGCTGGCATCCCACTGCGGTTCTGGGACCGATCGCAGCAACGGTTGCCGCGGGGATGATCGCGCGACTCGACCCCGAGTCCATGCGTCAGGCGGTTGCTCTGAGCTGCTCCTTGGCCGGCGGAGTGATGGCCAATTTTGGCACGATGACCAAGCCGCTCCATGCAGGCCGGGCGGCTCAGGCCGGGATCGAGGCCATCCGTCTGGTTCAGTGCGGCCTCGACGCAGGTCCGGCCGCGATCGAGAGTCCGCTGGGGCTCTTGAGCGCGCTCTCGCCCGCCGGCCGGGTCGACCTCAAGACGCCCTTTCCCACTCCAACCGACCCACCGCTCATCCAACGCCTGGGCCTCAACATCAAAAAGTATCCCACCGTTGGAGCTTCCCAGCGTGTCATCGACTCGCTGCTCGAGCACCTCGCGGTTCACTCGATCGATCCGGCTGAGGTGGTCGAGGCCATCCCATTAGTCAGCGACAAGCATGCGGCGGTCATGCCGTTCCACCAGCCCCTCACTGCGCTCGAGGCGAAATTCAGCCTCGAGTTTGTGGTCGCCGCGAGCCTCATTCGGCGTCGCGTTGGGCTGGCCGAGCTGGATGATGCCTTCGTGCACAGCGCTCCGGTGCAGGACCTGATGAGGCGGGTAAAAATTGAAACAACGACCGAGACCGATCCGGGCTATCCGAATGCCGCACCGGCTGATTACGTGCGATTGCGCCTCGCGGATGGTCGCGAGATCGTGACCGGAAGAGTCAAGCGCGCCACGGGGCATGCGGACCGTCCGCTTGAGCCCCACCAGTTGTGGTCGAAATTCGCCGACTGCGCGGATGCGGCGGGCGTGTCCAAGCTTGAGGCCCGGAAACTGTTCGAAGCCCTCGGCAGAGTGGATCGCTGGGCTTCGACCGATGAGCTACCCAGCGTGAACGCTCGGGCCAACGCATTGTTTTGACGCCCCTTGAACGGGGCAAAGGAGCATCGACATGAATGCTGATCCGCAACTCTACGATTATCTTCCCAGCATCGACCGGCCCAAGATCAGCTGGCCGGGCGGTGCTCGGATTGCAGTCTGGGTGGCGCCCAATATCGAACACTACGAATACGATCCGCCCGCGAGCCCCGCGCGCAGCGCGACGCCCCGGCCCTCGCCCGACCTGCCGTGGCTCACTCTGCGCGATTACGGAAACCGCGCGGGTGTCTGGCGGATGATGGACGTCATGGACCGACACGGGGTCAGGGGCAGTGTCTCCCTCAACGTCGGCGTGTGTGATCACTATCCCGAAATCATCGAGGCCTGTGTCGAACGCAAGTGGGAACTGTTCTCCCATGGCATCTACAACACCCGCTATATGTACGGCATGGATCCCGATCAGGAGCGAGAGGTGATCGAGGATGTGCGCGCCACGATTTTCAGGGCATCCGGCCAGCCCCTGTCCGGGTGGTTGTCCCCGGCGCTCACCAATACCGTCAACACCATGGACCTGCTCGCCGAGGCAGGAGTTCTCTATACCTGCGACCTGATGCACGATGATCAGCCTCTGCCGGTCAAGGTGAAAGGCGGCCGAAGACTGATCAGCGTGCCCTATTCGCTCGAAATCAACGACTACACCTGTCTGGTTCAGAAGAGGATGTCGCCAAGGCGATATACCGAAACCATCAAGGCTCAGTTTGATCAACTCTACGAGGAGGGCGCCGACAACCCCCAGGTGATGTGCCTTCCCTTGCACCCGTGGCTGATCGGTCTGCCGCACCGTTTGCGTGAATTTGACGAGGCCCTGCGCTACATCACCCGCCGAGACAAAGTTTGGCTCACGACCGGCCGCGAGATCGCGCAGTGGTACCTCGAACATCATTATGACAACGTTGCTCGTGCGATCGACGCGAGGAAGGATTGAATCATGACGCTGCCCCGCACCTATCTCGAGTACCCGCGCCGTCGACGTGGCATGGACCACGATCGCTACGATTATCGCAACCTGTTCCGGCACGCTCCGGTGAAATGGCCAAACGGCGCCCGGGTCGCGCTGATCGTTGTCCCGGTCATCGAATGGTTTCCGCTCGACATGAACCCTTCCAAGATGCTGGTAAAGGCATCCGGCGGCATGGATCGGCCTTACCCGGACTATTGGAACTACACCACCCGCGACTATGGCACCCGGGTCGGCATTTATCGTATCTTCAAGGTGCTTCAAGATCTCGGGGTACCCGCTACTGTGGCGATGAGCGCCCGGATCGCCGAACGGCATCCCTTCTTGCTGCGCGAAGTGCTGCGTCGCGACTGGGAGGTCGTCGCTCACGGGCTGGACATGAGTCATGTGTTTCACGGCAAATCCGAAGAAGCCGAAGAGGGCGCGGCCATCGGTCTGGCGGCCCGGACCCTGCGTGCTGCCGGTGCACAGCGGGTCCGAGGCTGGCTGTCGCCGATGCAGTCCGAGTCACATGTCACGCTGGATCTGCTGAGCGAAAACGGGTTCGATTACACCCTGGACTGGAACGTGGACGACCTGCCGCTCGCGATGAATACCCGCAAGGCGCCGATCTACGGCGTACCGTATGCGCTCGACATCAACGATCGGCAGTCGGTGCATGAGTTCAACCTCAGTAATGACGAGTATGTCGAGCAGCTGCTCGACAGCTTCAGAACGCTGTGGGAGGAGGCGGGTCAGTACGGGGGCCGGGTCATGACCATTTCGGCCAATGGCTGGTTGACCGGTCAGGCCAACCGCATCGCTGCTTTTCGAAGGGCGATGACCGAAATCTGCGCCCATCCGGGCGTGTGGCCCACGACCTGCTCAGGCATGCTTGACGCTTATCGCGCGCAATCATGACTGATTCAACGGCTGACCTGACTGCCGCTCAGGCGTCGCGCCAGATCGCCTCGGGGGCGCTGACCTGCGAGGCTTACGCCCGCGCGTTCCTTGAACGCATCGAGACCCTCGATCCCGAGGTCCGGGCGTTCACCTGGGTCGACCGGGCCCGGGTTCTGGCTGCCGCGCGCGAGCGCGACCGCGAACTCCGCCGAGGCCCTCTTCATGGGATACCGTTCGCAGTCAAGGATGTCATCGATACTGAGGATGCGCCGACCCAGCACAACTCGCCGATTCATCAGGGCAGACGCACCCTTCAGGATGCCCACTGCGTAGCCGTCTTGCGCGCCAGCGGCGCGGTCATGCTTGGCAAGACCGATACCCTTGAATTCGCAGCCGGAGGGCGCCGACCTCTGACGCGCAACCCCCGGGATCTGAGCAGGACGCCTGGGGGCTCTTCGTCCGGCTCCGGTGCGGCCGTCGCTGCCAAGATGGCGCCCCTTGCGTTGGGCACCCAGACGGGCGGGTCGACCATTCGCCCAGCCGCTTTTTGTGGCGTGCACGGCATGAAGCCTACCCTGAGCCGAATCAGCTTCGAGGGTACGAAACACTACTCGCACCACCTTGACACCATCGGACTGTACGGCCGCTGCGTCGAGGATCTCTGGCTGATGTGTGCAGCCTATCGCATCGTGGACGCCTCGGAGTTGCAGAGGCCTGATGAGCGCACGCTTCGTGTGGGGCTCTGGCCCACGCCACTCTGGTCAGAGGCTGATGCCGATGCCCAACGCGCGCTCGACGCTGCGGCCGCATTGTTTTCCAAGGCGGGCGTTCAGATCGTTCCAGTCACCCTTTCAGAGCGGTTCGATTCGCTGACCGATGCGCAGGATGCGTTGATGCACGAAGGCGGGCGGGCGGCTTTTCTGCCGGAGTATTTGACTCGGCGCGACTTGCTGCATCCGGACTTTGTGGAGAAGGTTGAGAATCGTCGCGGCTATACCGCTGAGCGCATGCGGGCGGCGCTTGACCTGGTGTCTGACTGCCGTCGGGAATTTGAGGCTTCCTTTGGCCGGTACGACGCGGTGATGACCCTCAGTGCGCCGGGTGAGGCGACCCCCGGTCTCACCTCTCAGGGACTGGCCAATTTCAATCGCATATTCACGGCGATGGGTGTGCCGTGCGTCAGCCTGCCCGGGATGCTGGGTGACGACGGTCTGCCCATCGGCATTCAACTGATCGAGCGACGCTATGAAGACGAGCGATTGCTCCGGGTGGCTGCCGCCCTTTCGCCTCTGCTCATTGAGCAGGGCATCAGTCGTTGATCCTCATCAGTGAGCGAAGGCCGGATGATGAATGATTCCAAGGCGCCGAAGGTGCGCATCGGCCTTCTGACATTTCCGGGCATGCTGTTGCTGGACCTGGTTGGACCATGGGAGGTTTTTTCGAGCGCCCCCGGGGCCGAAGTCTTTTTGTTGTCAAAGACCACCGATCCGGTGGTCGCTGCCAAGGGGTGTTCCCTTCAGCCTACTCTACTGCTGGAAGACTGTCCCCAGCTCGATGTCGTTTGCGTCCCCGGTGGGCCTGGTATCGTGTCATTGCTCGACGATCCGACCGTGTTGGACTTTCTGCGCAGTCAGGCCGAGCATGCGCGCTATGTCTGTTCAGTGTGTACGGGCTCGCTGGTGCTCGGAGCTGCTGGCCTGCTGGCCGGTCGTCGCGCCGCCTGTCATTGGATGTCCCGATCTTTGCTCGAAGCCTTTGACGCGCGGCCTGACGAGGCGCGCATTGTTTGCGACGGTAAGTTCGTGACCGGCGGAGGTGTAACGGCTGGGATCGATTTCGGATTGTTTCTGGTCGCAGAGATCTGGGGGCAGGCTGTGGCCGAGGGTATCCAGCTGGCCATCGAATACGATCCCCATCCGCCTTTTCAGACGGGATCACCCCACAGCGCACCCCCGGAGCTGGTCGATCGTCTGTTGCAGGCGAGCGCCACAATGCAACTCGATCGGGCTCGACGCGTTCACGAGGCAGCTCGCCGCCTCGCTCTTGAAACCGGCCGTCCGGCCCCCGGCGTACAGGATTGACCGTCCGCTGGATGCCCTGATCGGGCGTCCGTATCCTTTAGGAGCCCATCGATGATCATCGACTATCGTGCCTATACCCTGCATTCCGGGACCGTCAATGCATTCACGGAGCTTTTCGAAAAGGAAGGGCTTGAGCCTCAGATCCGAATCTGCGGGAACTTCCTGGGCTACTACCGGACCGAGGTTGGGCCGATCAATCAGATCATCATGATGTTTGCATATGAAGATCTGAATGACCGCAAGCGCCGTCGTGACGCTCTGTTCAAAGATCCGGCCTTCCTCGCCTACCTGGCCAAGGTGAGGCCCTATCTGCGCGATCAGGAGGTACGCCTCTTGATCCCCTCACAATGCAACCCACCGGTCGGGGGGCTCCACTTCGACCGCGAGCCCTGAGAGCGCTACCGGACTGGGCGCTTTCGGTATGGATCACCTGTGGTCTCCAATCAGTTTCGGAGGCGGCCTCGAACTGCCCAACCGCCTGATCATGGCCCCGTGTACGAGAAATCGATCAACCTCGGACCTTTCCCCTCCCAGCGATGCGGTCGACCACTACGCCGATCGGGCCTCGGCGGGCCTGATCATTACCGAGGCCACGCTGATTTGTGAGCAGGCTCAGGCCTATATCGATACTCCGGGCCTCTTTCTGGACAGCCATGTCGATGCTTGGAAGCGCGTGGTCGACCGGGTCCACCAACGCGACGGTCGCATCTTCGCGCAACTCTGGCATACCGGGAGAGTCAGTCACTCCTACTTCACCGGTCGACTGCCGGTTGCTCCGTCCGCAGTCGTCGACCGCGTGGAGCGTCGGCAGCAGGGCGTCAGCGGGATTTTCAACGAGTGCCCCCTTGCGCTGGAGGACCACGAGATCCTGGCTCTGATCGATGGTTTCGCCGCGGCGGCTACCCGGGCCAAGCGCGCCGGTTTCGATGGCGTCGAGCTTCATGGGGGTAACGGTTATTTGATCGAACAATTCCTCAGGCTGCATACAAATCGTCGGGATGATCGATGGGGCGGCGACCCGTCCAGCCGCGCCCGCTTTGGGATCGAGGTGATTCGGGCCTGCGTCGAAATCTTTGGACCGGGCCGCGTGGGCGTGCGCCTGTCCCCGTCTGCGGATTTCGGCGAGATGGTCTGGACGCGGGGCGACAACGAGGCCTTTCTGGCGTTGCTGCAGGCCGTGGCGCCGATGGGGCTCGCCTACGTCCACACTGCGGTGACGCGGGATGTTCATGTCGAAGCCCTGGGGATGAGCCCCACCGCATTTTTGCGCGCGGCCTGGCCGTACCGGTTGATCGCCAATGGAGGCTACGGTCCCGCTGAGGCAGATGAATTGATCCGGCAGGGCGGCGCCGACATGGTGTCCCTGGGCCGGCTCTTTCTCGCCAACCCCGACTTGGTGCCCCGCCTGCGTTCGGGGCGGGAGCTCATGACGTACTCGCCCTCGGTGCGTCTGCCACCGACCTACGCGCGCGTCCCGGCGGGGCTGCGCTCAGACGCTTCTTTGCGCTGACAGTTTGGCGAGCACCAGTTTACTTGCGCCACTGATATCGCCCAACTTCTCGCCTTGCCGCAACCGCTTGTGCATGCCGGGCTCTGCGGCCTGTTTGCCCAGTGCCCAGTCGGCGCAAGATTCGGCCACATCCGGCGGCAAGAACAGAACGCCGCTCTCATCGGCGATGACGGCATCCCCCGGGTTGACACTCACCCCACCGCATTGAATCGGGGTATTGAACGCGCCACCGATCGCATAGATGCGGGTTGTGACCGGCGACGGACCCTTGCACCAGACCGGGAAGTCTTCGGCCCGGATCTCGGAAAAGTCGGTGGCCGGTCCATCGATGATGGCGGCGACCGCACCCGAGGCTTTGGCGGCCACGGCTACACCGCCGCCGAGGCATGCATACTTGTCGTCGCCCAGCCGGTCGATGACCAGCACATCACCGGGGCGGAGCAGTCCCAGCACATGGTGAAGCAATGCCGAGTCCTGACCCGGCAGAGCCAAAGTGACGGCAGTTCCCGCGATCCGTTTGCCCGAAACAATCGACTGGATACGCCGGTCGGCAAAGCCTTGCTGCCTGAGGTGGCCGATGGTTGCGGTCTCGCAACGCGCGAGCTTGCTCACCAGCGCCGGGTCGAGTTGCGGGGGCAGCGGATTGACTGCGAAGGTCATGATGAGGTCTCCAGGGCAAAATGGACGGCTGGGTGAGCGCAGGTGAAGTAGCGGTCGATCAACTCTTGCCCATGACGAGATCGGGCAAGGCGAGCGAAATGACCGGGAAATAAGTGATCAGGACCAGCGTGATCACGAGTGGGATCAGAAGCGGAAGGATGGCGATGGTGACCCGCTCGAAGGGGACGCGCGCGACCTCTGAAATGACATACAGCCCGATGCCCATGGGCGGCGTAGCAATGCCGATCAGGAGCGCGAGCTGCACGATGATGCCGAAGTGGATCCGATCGACTCCGTAGCTGTCGATCAATGGAAGCAAGGCAGGAACCAGAATCAGTTTCGCAGGCACGCCCTCGACGAAACAGCCGATGATCAGGAAAAAGATCAGGAGCAGCCCGAGAAATACCGGTTTCGAGTCGGTGAGTGAGAGCATGGTTTCGGCGAGCTTTTGGGGCGCCTGTTCGATCGCAAGCAACCAACCCATGACCGTCGAGAATCCGATGATCACCATCACGACCGCACTCATGGTCATCGTCTCGGTCAGCGCCTGCCAGAGCCTTGCCCAGGTCAATTCCCGATAGATCATGCTCACAACCAGCGCATAGGCGCAGGCCAGGACGCCCGCCTCGGTCGCTGTGGTGTAGCCGGTGACGATGGCGAACATGATGATGCCGGGCGCGACCAGGGCTGCGATCCCGTCACGGGCGGCCCGAATGACCTGCCGCAGCGTAGCCCTGGGCTCCACCGGGATACCGTAACGGGTCGCATAGAAGCGGTTGAAGATCATCAGGGATAGTCCGACCAGGATGCCGGGGACGAGACCAGCCAAAAAGAGCCGCGCTACCGAGGTGCCTGAAAGATAGGCATAGACGACCAGACCCACCGAGGGCGGAATGATCGGACCGACGATCGCTGAGGCGACGGTGAGAGCCGCGGCGAAATCCGCCGGATAGCCGCGCTCCCGCATTGCCTTGACCTCGAGTTGGCCGAGGCCTGCGATGTCGCCGACGGCAGTGCCGTTGACCCCTGCAAAAATCATTGATCCCAGCACATTCACCTGAGCCAGTCCGGCTTTCATATGCCCGACCAGGGTCATGGCAAAAGTGAAAATCCGGTCTGTCATGCCGCTGACGTTCATCAGGTTGCCAGCCAGAATGAAAAAGGGCACGGCGACGAGGGACGCATTATCGACGCCTTCAAGGATTTGCTGCGGCACGATGTAGAGGCCGTCGCCAAAGCCCGCGGAGATCAGTGTAACGACCACCGCGCCGCCGATCGCCATGGCGACCGGCACCCTGAGCAGCATCAGAATGGTGAATCCGAGAAACAGGGCGAGTGCCATGGTGAGCCTGCGTTAGTCGGCGGCGTCAAAGTGCTTCCGTACCTCGGGCTCTCCGCTCAGCGCGCCAATCAGATCGCGCAGAAAGTGAAGCCCGACGAGGAAGGCCGACACGAAGAGAGGAACGCTCATCCAATAGCGCTCGAGCGCGATCAGTTCCATGCTGCCCACCTGGCTCTCGAGAGTGCGCGGTGCCTCGATCAACAGCAGAGCCATCAGCGCGATGATGATCAGGTCGGACATCACGCGCGTCGCGTGACGAGCCTTGGGTCCGATGAGATCGACAAAGAAGTCGACGGTGATGTCGTTGGCGCGCCGATAGATGACAAAAAAGCCCAGAAAACACATCCAGACGAAGAGGAGTCCGGTCCAAGGCCACACGAAATTGATGTTGCGGTCGGTGATGGCCCGCCAGCCGATATTGAAGATATTGATGAGCAACATCAGCGCGAGGCAGCCGTTGGCCAGCACCAGGAAGAGCTTCTCCGACCTTGCGAGTACGGTATCGATGCCAGACGCGATGCGTTGGACCGGCATGTTCAGGAATTCGCTGGACCGGGACGATTCAAGAACATTGAGCGATCAGCGCCGAGACTGCTCAACGGCCTCGAGAAATCCTTTGGGCAACTCGCCGCTCTTTTGGAGCTTGTCGTAAAAGCCCTGCATCTTGGCGTTCCAGGGCGCGAGGTCGGGCCGATTGAAGGTGGCACCGCGGCTCTTCATGCGGGCGATGGACTGATCGACTTCTTCGCCCATCAGCTTCACGCTATAGGCCGCAGCGTCCTCGTGGGCTTTGAGGAGTGCCTGCTGCTGGTCCTTGGGCAGCCGTTCATAGGCGCGCTGATTCATCATCAGCGCCACGGATTGCCAGTATTCATCGATCCGGGTGATGTGGGGCGCCACCTCGTAGAACTTCATGCTTTCAACGAGCGCAATCGGGCTGATCACCGCATTGACGACGCCGCGTCCGATGGATTCATAGGTTTCGGCCCAACCAAGAACCCGCACTTCCGCGCCGAGATGGGACCATTGGTCGACGCTGATCTTGGAGTTGTGCATCCGAACCTTGACGCGAGCCAGGTCCTGCACCGACTTGAGGGGGTCCTTGGTCAGAAGGACCCGGTATGGGCCGCGCAAGATACCGGTCTGGTCACCCAGAATGGTCACGCCTGATTTCTGGCGAGCCGATTCGAACCACCCCTTGGCGAGCGGCGTGCTCATGAAGCGCACCCAGTGATCGCGGTCCTTGAACATGAAAGCAGCCGAGGCCCACTTGATGTCCGGTTCCCATTTCTCAAGGAAGGCGGAGCCCTCGGCGTAGATGTGAACGGTCCCGAGTTTGAGTTGTTCCAGAATCGCGGCTTCCTTGCCCAACTGCTCATTGGGATACACCGTGATCTTCAGCTTGCCGTCGGTGTATCGGGCGACTTGATCTGCAAAGTGCTGGAAGACCTTGCCTTCAGGCCCGTCGGGCGGCATCTTGGTGGCCATCCGCCAAGTGGTCTGGGCGATGGCTGAGGATGCGAGCAAGGCTGCACAGGCCGCCAGTGCGAAGATGCGAGCTTTCATCAAAGGTCTCCCTGGAATATAGGCGCTGTTGTGGTCGAATCTTCGCGCCCTAAGCCTGATCATGGCATGGTACCCGCCCGGTCCGCAAGACGTCACGGTATCGAACGACGTTTGAGCCCGCTGGTGGGCCGGACTGGCCGGTTGCGAAGGTCAGGGCAGGACCGACTCGAAGGCTGGGACCGGTTCGCCGCGCTCGGTGCGTTCGAAATTCGCGATCATCCTGTTCACCACCGGATCGAAGTTGTCGGCCGCCAGGGCCGCCAGATGGGGTGAGACCACCAGATTGTCGAGGGTCAGTAGAGGGGAGTCGGCCGGGAGCGGTTCGATCTCATACACGTCCGTCGCTGCGGCATGGATGATCCGATGCTTCAGAGCCCAGTACAGATCATCCTCCTTGACGATGCCTCCTCGGGCAACATTGACGAGGATCGAGGTCGATTTCATTTTCTGCAGCGCGGTGCGGTCGATCATGCCCGCTGTCTCGGACGTCAAAGGGCAGTTGAGCGTGACGATGTCCGATTCGGCGAGGATACGATCCAGAGGCGCATGTTCTGCATTGAGCGCACGCTCGGTTTCGTTGTCCAGGCGGGTTCTCTTCGAATAAAGAATCTTGCAGCGAAAGCCCGAGAGCAGGCGGGCGACCTGCTGACCGATCGCTCCAAAGCCGATGATGCCGACAGTCTTGCCGGAGACCATGAAGCTTTCCTGTGGGAGAGGGAAGCCGCGCCAGTGTCCCTTCTTGAGCTCGGCGTGGCCGAAGCCGAGGTTGCGGATGGCCGCAAGCATCAGCGCCAGCGTGTATTCGGCGACCGGGACGGCGTTGCCCGCAGTGGTTCGTGCCACGCGAACGCCGAGCTCGCGCGCCGTGTCGAGATCAAAGTTGTCGACGCCTACGCCCCATTTGTGCAGCAGCTTCAGACGCTTTGCTGCGCGAAGTACATCGCCCGACACCGCGACCTGCCCTGAGACCGCATAGTCGGCATCGGCGATCAGTTCTTTGAGGTGGTCATCGCCCCGGGCGCTCGCGCAACTGAGCTCGAATTTCGCAGGCAGTAGCCCCCGGAAGCGATTCATGCTGGCTGGGTTGAGCGGATCGAGGATTACGACCTTGACGGACTTCAGGGGAGCGTTCATGGTATATCTCGCGAAAAAATTCAGGCGATTGAAAAGC
>JBIKVK010000289.1:0-4443 GCA_044356835.1 Burkholderiaceae bacterium | reverse complement strand
TGCTGGACAGCGTGTCGCCCACGATCGTGGTGTCGGGCGGCGTTGACCGTTTGCTGCCGGGACAGACGACCACGGTTACCTTTACCCTGAGCGAGCCCTCAAGCGACTTCGACCTTGCGGATATTGCTGTTTCGGGGGGGGGGCTCAGCAATTTCACGGGGTCTGGGACCACCTATTCAGCCACCTTTACGGCTGCGGCTGACGGGTCGAGTCAGGCAGTGATCAGTGTTGCCAGTGGCAAGTTTTCGGATTTGAGCGGTAACCGGAATATCGACGGCAGCGATGCCAACAATTCGGTCATGCTGTCGATCGTTCAGAGCGAGCCCTCGCCAAGCGCTGTGCAGGGTGCGGTGTATCACTGGAAGTCGCATGCCTTGCTGTCCGGGGTGCAGGTGAGTGCAGTACCGCAGGTGCTCGGTGTGCCCGATCAGTCGTTGTTCGCGCCGCGCAACCTGACCTGGACGGCGTCCGGCGAGCTGCGATTGGAAATCTGGGCCGACTTTCCACAGCCAGTCGAAAACCTCAGCTTGCAGGTCGATTTTTTAGGTGCGGGCGGAGGCTCGTTCGTGGCGGACAGTGCGACCACCCAGGGGTGGACCTTGTTGGATCAGGGTAGTGTCAGCGACAGCCGTTACGCGTTTGTGCTGGAAGGGTTTGGGCTCGGCCATGGCTTGACGGGCTCGGTTCGGCTTGGTCAACTGACCGTGGATGTGCTGTCGAATAGCACGGTGTCACAAGGCATCGAATTTATGTTTGGGGAGGCTGGCCCCGCGATGCTCGCACCTTACGGCGTCAGCTTCGGGATGGTCGGTGATGCCACCGAGGCAGACGGCCGTTATGAGCTGAGTTTGAGCGTGACGGGGGAGTACCGTCTGGAGGCGAGCAAGGCATTGGCGACTGCCGATACCGGTACCTACATCAGCTCGGCCGACGCGTTGGCCGCGCTAAAGATGGCGGTGGGTATCAATCCCAACGCGGATCCGGACGGCGGTGGACCGCTGAGCGCACCACCCGTGTCCCCGTATCAATACCTGTCGGCAGAGGTGACCGGTGATGGGAAGGTCAGTGGTGCTGACGCTCTGGCAATTCTGAAGATGGCGGTCAAGCGCAGCGATGCACGCTCACCCGAGTGGTTGTTCGCCCCGGAACAGCAAGATTTCTGGAACGAGTCAGCTGCCGGCGGCCAGGGTGCATTCACGACAACGCGTACGAGCGTCAAGGATGCCTCGGGAACGGATGACGGGGTCCTGCCGATCGACATCGACTGGCAGGGGGTGTCCAAGGACGTCAATCTGGTCGCGATGGTCAAGGGCGATGTGAACGGTGACTGGTCGGCCCCCTCGGGCAGCCAATTCTTGCCCGACAGTTATTTCAGCACGCTCGTGGCTGCCAATCCGCTGCTGATGAACACCGCGCAGTTCGGTGTGATTTAGAGCCGGCCACCTAAGATCTCGCTGTGTGATGAGTGACGGAGCTTCTTGCATGAATACGGGTTCATCGGATCAGGATCTGCGGTGGATGGGGCTTGCCTTGCAACTCTCCGTGGAGGCGTTTGAGCGGGGCGACTGGCCGACCGGTGCCGTACTGGTGAAGGACGGTGCGCTGCTCGGCACGGGTCAGAACCGGCAGGTGACGCAGGGCGATTTCACCGTTCACGCCGAAATCGATGCGATTCGATCGGCGCTGGCTGCGCTCGGACCCGAGGCCTGCCGGGGCGCCACGCTGTACTGCACGATGGAGCCGTGTCCTATGTGTGCCGGTGCGCTCAAGCTGGCCGGCATTGGACGCATCGTCCTGGCACTGAGGCATGCACGACTGCGCCGTACCGATCTCGGGACCTACGCTCTCGAGCGCTTCTGCGAGATGACCGACTGGCATCCCGAGTTGGAGAGCGGCGTACTGGAGGCCGAGTATCTCGAGCTGCGCCGCCGCTGGGGGCGCGATCCGGTGGCGCCCCCGCGCGAGTGATGATGTGCGCCAGCCTCCGGCCTGCCCGGCACCCCGCTAAAATAATCGCATGACTCAATCCCATCCCCGCCGAACCGCACAGACCATCCCGCTCACCCCCGTCATTCTATGTGGCGGCTCGGGCACTCGACTCTGGCCGCTCTCACGGGCCGGGTTTCCGAAGCAGTTCCTTTGCCTGACCGGTGATGAGAGCCTCTTTCAGCAGGCTGTGCGCCGGTTGATGGCGCTGGGTCGTGGTGCCGGCAGCGGCACGAGCGGCGGTACCGGCAGTGGGGGCCCGGCGGACAGTATTTCGGTCGCACCGCCGCTGGTGGTGGCAAATGAGGCGCATCGCTTTCTTGTGGCCGAGCAGCTGCGAGAGTCGGGGCTGGCGCTGGGCGGTCTGCTGCTTGAGCCAGCGGGCCGCAACACCGCGCCCGCTCTGACTTTGGCCGCTTTGGCCGCGGCTAAAGCGGCGGCTCCGCAAGGCGCAGCCGCAGCAGGGTCGGTCGGATCAATCCCGCCGACCGTTGATCTTGACAACGATCCCGTGCTGGTCGTGACCCCGGCCGATCAGACCATTTCGGACGATGCCGAATTTACAGCGGCGCTGCAGGCGGCGGTGCGGGCCGCAGCGGGGGACGCTCCCCAGAATCGACCCCCTGGGGATCAGCCCCAGGCCCCTCGTATCGTCATTCTGGGCGTGCCGCCCGATCGCCCAGAGACCGGCTACGGATATATCGAGGTGGCTGCGTCGTCGTCATCGTCGTCCACCATCCATACGGTCCGGCGTTTTGTCGAAAAGCCCGACGCCGCCACTGCCCAGCGATACCTCGCGGCGGACGGCGACAGCCGCTACTACTGGAATGCCGGCATCTTTGTCATGCGCGCATCCGTTTGGCTTTCGGCGATCGCCGCCTGCCGCCCCGACATTGCGAGTGCCACTGAGGCGGCCTGGCTGGGGCGCGCTGGCGAGACGGGCCAGGACGCCATGCCCTTTGTGCGTCCGGACCCGCTGGCCTTTGCCGCGATCCCGGCCGAGTCCATCGACTATGCCGTCATGGAGAAGCTCACCGGGAGCCGGGGTATGGGAGGCCATGATGCCCAGCAGCCATCTCTGCCGGTCATCGAGGTCTGCATGGTGCCGCTGAACGCAGGCTGGAGCGACCTCGGCGCCTGGGACGCCGTGTGGCAGGCGCTGCCCAAAGACGATGCGGGTAACGCTCACCGGGGCGACGTCTTGACGACCGACAGTCGTAACACCTTGGTGCAGGCTCAGAGCCGTCTCGTCGCGCTGGTGGGTGTGGACAATCTGGTCGTGATCGAGACCCCCGATGCGGTGCTGGTGGCCGATCGCAGCCGCAGTCAGGAGGTGCGTCAGATCGTCTCGCGTCTGAATGCCGAGGGTCGGAGCGAACCCGAACTGCACCGCAAGGTGCATCGTCCCTGGGGCTGGTATGACGGCATCGATGAAGGCGATCGATTCAAGGTGAAACGCATTCTGGTCAAGCCCAAGGCGAGCCTCAGTCTGCAGATGCATCATCACCGAGCCGAGCACTGGGTGGTGGTTCGAGGCACGGCTGAGGTGACCTGTGGCGACGAGACGCGCCTGCTGACCGAAAACCAGTCCACTTACATCCCGCTGGGCCAGGTGCACCGTCTGGCCAACCCCGGCACCATCCCGCTCGAGATCATCGAGGTGCAGTCGGGCTCTTATCTCGGCGAAGACGACATCGTGCGGTTTGATGACCGCTACGGCCGCGCGAAGGGCTGAACCACGAGCGCGCAGTGGCTCGAATGCCGCGATGATTATCGTCGTGAAGCAGTTGGCTGGGCCAACGATCACACTCGATGTCGAGCCCAGCGACGGCGTGGCGCTCTGGACGATGGGGTTCTGAGGGTGCTCGTTTTGGTTGAGCCTCAAACGCAGCGCAGACCTCTCAGACGCTCGAATGCAGCAAAATCACGGTCGCCATGGAGCAGTGTGTAGCCGCGATCGATGCAAAACGCAGCGACGATGACATCGATCGGACTGCGGACCGAAAAGCCTGCACCGCGGAGGACCCGGTAGTGATCGGCCGCGAGCTCTGCAAGCGCCTGACCACCGGTCGATTCGACCGACAGTCCGCCCAATAAGGTGCGGGCCTGGCGGTAATCCCGCTCGAACCGGAAGCCCCGGAGCACCTCAAATAGAACGATGTCTGGCACAACAATGGTGACCTCTCCGGACTGGAGCAGATCGGCGAGTTGCGCCGAGGGGCGAGTGTCCGTGCCGTTGAAGAAATCGATCCAGACGCTGGAATCAACCACCAGCATGGCGGGGCCCGCGAGGGGGCGGCTCCTGAACGGTGACGCCCGGGCCGGAGGTCAGGCCCGCTTGCCGCCAATCATGCGAGTCGTCACCTTCCCATTTGAGTAGGCCGCGCCATTTGAGGATCTCCCGATAGTGGGCCTGTCGGGCGAGCAGCCGAAGACCGGCTTCGACCGCGTCCTTTT
>JBIKVK010000288.1:0-4456 GCA_044356835.1 Burkholderiaceae bacterium | reverse complement strand
GTGACAACCCGAGGAACTTGCCTCGGCTAGGATAGGGATGGGCTGTCGTGCGTTCATGAGCGGGATACCCTGTGCTCAGATCTGCTCGTAGACCACTTCGAGCGAGGGCTTTTCGAGGACTTCGCGGCCCATCATGTCGGCGGTCGTCGCAGGCTGAAGCACCACATCTCGGCCCACGCTCGCCGAGGAAAAGAGCCCCAACAACTGGTCCTGGGTGAGCGGCCGGGGACGAACGGGCGGGGCCTCGGCCACATTGGTCGCCAGCGTCTCGAAGAGCGGTGCCCAGGGCGTACCGGGCCGGCCGATGATCTCGTAGCTCGCGCTTTTTCGACGGATGTCTTCATGCGCCGGAATGGCCGAGAGAACGGGGATTCCCGCGCGCTCTGCAAAGGCGGCAGCTTCGCCCGTGCCGTCATCTTTGTTGATGACCATGCCGGCCACGCCAACGTTGCCACCAAGCTTTCTAAAATACTCGACGGCCGAGCACACGTTATTGGCGACATAGAGCGACTGGAGATCATTGCTTCCGACAACGATCACCTTCTGACACATATCCCGGGCGATCGGAAGACCGAAGCCGCCACAGACGACGTCACCCAGGAAGTCCAGAAGGACGTAGTCGAACCCCCACTCGTGAAAGCCCAGCTTCTCAAGCGTCTCGAAGCCGTGGATGATCCCGCGGCCGCCGCAGCCCCGACCAACCTCGGGCCCGCCCAGCTCCATCGCGAACACACCGTCGCGTTTGAAACAGACGTCGCTGATGGATACGCTTTCGCCCGCAAGCTTCTTGCGGGAGGACGTTTCGATGATGGTCGGGCAAGCGCGGCCGCCAAAAAGGAGCGAGGTGGTATCGCTCTTGGGGTCACAGCCGATCAGGAGCACCTTTCGCCCCT
Organism: Burkholderiaceae bacterium; assembly: GCA_044356835.1. Taxonomy (GTDB): domain Bacteria; phylum Pseudomonadota; class Gammaproteobacteria; order Burkholderiales; family Burkholderiaceae_E; genus SYIM01. Next base: position 3,563 of record JBIKVK010000288.1, on the reverse strand, counting down.
GTTGAGCCATCATGTAGGACAGGTTGGCGAGCGTGAAGCTCTTGCCGATCCCGCCCTTACCGTAGATCGCGATGATCTGGGTTTCCTTGGTCACAGGACCGGATGCCACCGGATCCGGCTCGATCGAGGCCTCGGCCACAAGCCGGGTTTTCATCATCAGCTGGACGGTCGCCGCCCTAGCCTGGGGCGCATCATGGGCACTCATCAGGCATTTCTCCAGTCAAGAACCATTTTGAGACAGGCAGGATCTTCGAACGCCTGTCGGTAGGCCTTGCCCGCAGCATCGGCACGTTCAGTGCAGGTGATGATGTCGGCAAGAGAGAGATCTCCGTCGAGAACCAGCTGGCGAACCGCTTCGAGATCCTGGGGCTGCCACTGGGCCGCGACCCGGATTCGAGCCTCGCGCAGAAAGGCCGGTGCGAAGTTGAACCCGAGCGGACGGGTGTAAAAGCCGGCCAGGACAATCTCGCCACGAGCGGCCAGCGCGCCGATCCAGCTGTCCAATCCGCCCTCGTGACCGCTCGCATCGACGATCGTGTTGAAGCGTTTGCCCTTGGGCAAACCGGGTTCGTGCACCTCATAGCCGTGCTGCGCATCGCGACGATCCGGATTGACCTCCCAGACGACCGGGTGACCACCGTAGGCGCAGGTCACACGCGCGATCAATCGCCCCAATGCGCCATGACCGATGATGAGATCAGGCAGGTTCGAGCCTGGATTGCGAACCGCATGGTGGGCGGTCGCCGCCAAGGCAAAAAGCACACCGTCCTCACCGAGCAAAGGGTCGATGGGCATGACGCGATGGGCAGCGGTCACGATATGGGAGGCTGCGCCGCCAAAGAGCCCTCGCACCTCCCGGTAGCAATTGGCCCCCGGCACAAACACCAGGCTGCCTGCAGTCAGCCCGGACGCTCTAGGCGCCTCGATCACTTCCGCGACGGTTTCGTAGCCGGGCACGAGGGGATAACCCATGCCGGGAAAGTCAGGCATCTCGCCGGTGTAAAACAGGCGCTCGGTGCCGGTACTGACGCCACTGTAGAGCGTCTTCACATACACGTCCGTGCGAGCCGGCGGGTTCAGGCCGAGCGGGCGCTGGGCCAGCTGGCGGGGCCCCTCGAACACGACGGCTGATGCGGTATGGGACACGCAGTCTCCTGTGTAATCTTTTACTGACGTTTTAATTTGTCAGTTGTATTGGACATCCTATGCGTTTTTCGCCATTTGTCAACCATGGGAGCTCGGAGTGTGGCTTGCCACCGTCGTCGATGCCGTCAGCACCGACGGTGGAGCTCCGGCCTCGACGCGGGCCACCAGCGCGCTGGTCTGAAGCGGCAGTCGGGTCACGAGAGGACGAATGTCGACAAATCCGGCCCGCCGCATCAGGGCCGAGAGTTCTTGCGCCGAGCGCGCGCGGCCCTTGCCCATCGCAAGCAGATAGAGGCCGAAGTAGGCGTCGCCCATCGACTGGGCACCAGGCGTGCCCGCAAACGGCTCGGCGAGGAGCAGGTGGCCGCCCCGGTGACTGAGCGCGCTGCGGATGGCTGTCAGTATCTTGAGCACTCGGTCATCCGGGTGGTCGTAGGCGACCCGCACCAGGGTGACCAGGTCGGCGCCCACCGGTAGGGCATCTTCGAAAAAGCTGCCGCCATGACAAGACACTCGCGCGCCCAAGCCTTGCTCGGCCAGGCGGCCGCAAGCGAGTTCGGTCACGGCGGGCAGATCAAACAGCTGGAGAGACAGCTGGGGGTGACGACGGGCCACCTCCGACAGAAATGCGCCCAGCCCACCGCCGACGTCGAGCACGGTCCGATGCCGTGAAAAATCGTAGGCGTCGAGCACCTGCTCGGCAATCAGCGATTGGGAGGCTGCCATCAGGCTGGAGTACTCGGCCACCTGGTTCGAAGGCAGGCTGCGTCCCGCATCACCGTCGGCCGATCGAGCATAGGCCCAATAATTTCGAAGACGGGTGGGCCGGGTCGGATCGCGCAGCGATGCGGCCGGATCGATCAGATCCTGATAGACCGTCTGGTGATGGCGAACCAGGGCGTGGAGCGCCTCGTTCCCAACCATGACCGCCCCCAGCAGGCCCAGGCCGATCTGGGCGTGGCCGCGCCACTCGAGCAGATCAAGCGCAACGGCTGCACGCGCCAGGATCTCCGCGCTTTGCAGCGGCATGTCGGCCTCGCGCGCAAGACTCGCCAGGTCGATCGGACCGTGCTGAAGGCGGTTGAAGAGATCGAGTTGCACACAGGCAAGCAGCACCTGGCTGTAGGTAAACCCCGCCACCAGATCAAACAGCCGGCGGGACTGACGACGGCTGATCGCACGCAGTCCGGGGATCGCCGAAGCCCAACGCCGAAACCGGGGACTGGCCAACATCCGATCACGCCACTGGCTCCAAGCAGGCTTGAAACCGCCAGGCTGGGCACGCGCAGCCAGCGGGGATTCGACCCCGCCGCCGGTGGTGGAAGCCTCTCGCATCAGGGGTGCTCAACCGTAGGGAGAACAGACCGCTTGATCACGCCCAGGCTGGGCTTGGGATGGGCGGCCCGATTTCGCAAGTCCCCCGGCAGACTTTCACTGGGGACCAAACGACGAGCCTCCGAGAGGACAAGATTGCGCAACAACTCGGCACCCGGACAGGGCGGGATACTGTCGATCGCAGCCTGGATCAAGGCATCGAAGTGGGCCAGTGCCCCGTCCAGGCCGAGTTCTCGAGTGGCGCTGGGACGGTCGAGCAGGAGATCCTGTCCTACGGGCTTGCCCAACCAAGCCGAGTCTGCGATGACATCACGAATGTCATCGGCGACCTGATAGGCTCGACCCAGGTGATCGCCCAAGGCGAACCACAGGCGGCCCTCGGCCCCCGCAGCGGCTGCACCGCCGGCGGTTGCAGCCGAAAAGAGCGATCCGGTCTTGGCCCGCTGGTAGGCCTCAAGGTCGGCGCTGGGTTCGCACTCCCAAGCCTGACCCGCCACGATCCCGCTCGGAGGGCCCACGCTTTCATCGAGCCAAGCCAGCACGGCGGGCAAGCGGTCGAGTCGACCGCTTGCACTTTGAGTGATCGAGCGGAAGGCCATGACGATCAGCGCATCGCCCGCCAGAACCGCCAACCGCTCACCCCAGGCCTTGTGGACAGACGGACGGCCGCGGCGCAGATCAGCATTGTCGAAGCAGGGCAGATCGTCGTGAACGAGGGAGCCGCAATGCATCAGTTCAAGCGCCACGGCCAATCCCTCTGATAGGCGCGGAGCGTCGTCGCCGCAGGCCAACGCCACGGCAAGGCATAGTTGCGGTCGGATGCGCGCTCCGCCTGGAAACACCGCGTGACGGATCGCCTGGGCAAGGCGGGGCGGTCCCCCGGCCATGCTGTTATTCAGGCTGGCTTCGAGCGCGTGTTCAATGCGGGGCAGCAGGGTCATGCCGGACTCCGGAGGGGCGAGGGGGAACACCACGGGCAGACAGCCATCAGTGTCACGTACACTTGTCATTCCTTGTGACAATCACCTTAGACACTTGCAACCGTCAAGTCAAGCGTCGCCATCGGCGCACCCGAACCCCAT
>JBIKVK010000057.1:0-15495 GCA_044356835.1 Burkholderiaceae bacterium | reverse complement strand
GCGCCCGCCGCGGCGGCGAGGCCGGCCACTTCGGCTGTGCCTGAGCCGGTGAGCGCTCCTCGTCCTCAGGCCGCGATTCCGCAGGCCATGCCGACCCGGCCGGCTTCAGGCAATGCTGCCCGCCCGACTGGGAACGCAGCGCCCCTAGCCGACGCCCCGTTGATTCAGGTGGAAACCGTGCGTTCCGATGTCGCCCCGGCTGCGCCTGCGTCCGTCGCCGGAGCATCGGCTTCGGGCCGCGCTCAGAGGACAGCGTCCGGAGCCGGCACGACCGCAGCGCCGGCTCCGTCCCCAGCACCAGCCGTCCCCATGCAGCCCGCTCCGGCCCAGCCGGCAGTCGCCACGGACGCGCCCCCTCCTGTGGCGGCTCAATCGCCCGCACCGCCTGCGCGACCGGTCCAGCCTGCCCCAGGTGATGCTTCAGGTTCGGTTGTCCAGGCGCCTGCAGATGCGACGGGCACGGGCGGTCGGGATGCCTCGTCGCGCGCCGCTCCGGGCGGCGGAGCCGACCGATTCTCCTGGCCTGTTCCCGGGCGCGTTCTCGAGGGGTTCTCCGAGCCGCAGAACACCGCCCTTTACCTGGACGGTCGAATGGGCGACCCCGTGCTGGCCGCGGCCGAGGGCCGGGTCATCTTCAGTGGTCAAGGTCCCAAGGGCTACGGCAACCTCCTGATCGTCAAGCATGACGAGCAGCTCTTGAGCGTCTACGGACATAATCGGGCCCTGCTGGTGAAGGAGGGTGAGCAGGTACGCCGAGGCCAGCAGATCGCCGAGCTGGGCAACAGTGATTCCGATCGCCCCCGTCTCCGGTTTGAGATTCGCCGCGATGGCCGACCCGTCGACCCCGTGCGTTTCCTGCCTCCCCGCTGATCCCGTGCTTCGGGTCGTGGGTTCATCCGTGCGCCTTGCCCTGCCATGACGCCGGTGCTGGTCTTTGACATCGAGACGATCCCGGATGTCGTGGGCCTCAGGAGGGTATGGGGTTTTGGTGCCGAGCTCTCCGACGATGAGGTCGCGGCCCAGGCTTTCAAGCGTCGACGCGAGCAAAACGGCACCGAGTTCCTTCCCCTTCACCTGCACCGTGTGGTCGCGATCGGTTGCCTCCTGCGTGATGACCGGGGCCTTCAGGTGCGGTGCATCGGGCAAGCGGGAGACTCCGAGGCGCGTCTGCTGCAGCAGTTTTACCGGCTGATCGAGCACTACACGCCGCAACTGGTTTCATGGAACGGGGCCGGATTCGATCTTCAGGTCATGCATTACCGGGCGCTGATCCACGGCGTCCCGGCCGGGCGCTACTGGGAGCAGGGTGACGAGGACCGGGAGTTCCGCTACAACAACTATCTGTCCCGCTACCACGCCCGTCACCTCGACCTGATGGACCTGCTGGCGCTCTACACGGCGCGGGCCAATGCTCCTCTCGACGATCTGGCCCGACTGTGCGGCTTTCCCGGAAAGTTGGGGATGGATGGCTCTCAGGTGTGGCCGGCCTATCAGGCCGGTCAGATCGACGCGATACGAGCCTATTGCGAAACCGATGTGGCCAATACCTGGCTCCTGTTTTGCCGCTTTCAGCAGATGCGTGGCCTTTGGCAGCCGGAGCGCTACGATCAGGAAGTCGCTCTCACCCGCTCGACCCTTCAGGCTCTGGCAGATGCCGGCGCGGCTCACTGGTCCGAGTACCTTGTTGCGTGGGATCGCCCATGAGCCGTGCGGCGCGCGCGGCCCGAGCGCGGTTTGAGCTGACGGTCGAATCTGTGGACCTGGAAGCAAACGGCGTAGCCCGTCATGACGGAAAGGTATTTTTTGTTCGGGGGGCCTTGCCCGGGGAACTCGTTCGGGCCGAGGTCGTCCGCGACAAGCCGCGTTTTGCGGTGGCCGAGACGGTGGAGGTGCTGCGCGCAAGTTCACTCCGTGTGCAGCCCCGCTGTCCCCATTTCGGCGTGTGCGGCGGCTGTTCGATGCAGCACCTGGATCCGGCAGCCCAACTCGCCATCAAACAGCGGGCCCTGGAGGATCAGTTACAACACATTGGTGGTGTCAGTGCAGACACGCTCTTGCGACCTATTGCCGGCCCGGCTTGGGGCTACCGTTACAGAGCGCGGTTGTCGGTCCGCGATGTTCCGCGCAAGGGGGGCGTACTGGTCGGTTTCCACGAGAGGGGGTCCAGTTACGTCGCGGATATGGGCGAGTGTCATGTGCTGCCGCCCAAGATTTCGGCGCTGCTGATGCCGCTTCGCGACCTGGTGGGAGGGCTGTCCATCCGCAGCCGTATGCCGCAGATCGAAGTCGCCTGCGGCGAGCGCGGCGAAGAGGGGCTGCTCGTGGCGCTTGTGCTCAGGGTTCTGGACCCGCCCGATCCTCAGGATCTTGAACATCTGCTCGCGTTCGCTCGTCGCCACCGTGTCGAACTCTGGCTGCAGCCGCGAGGACCCGATTCGATCGAGCTCTTGTGCGATGAACAGGGGCTCCCGGGGCGTTCAGGTCTGGCCTATCGGTTGCCCGAGTTCGGGGTGACCATGCCCTATCGACCCACCGACTTCACCCAGGTCAATCATGCGATCAATGAGGTGCTGGTCAGGCGCGCGGTGCGTCTCCTTGATCCCCAGCCGAACGACCATGTGGCAGACCTGTTTTGCGGCCTCGGTAATTTTTCTTTGCCTCTTGCGCGACGGGCCTCCGGGGTGGTCGGGGTCGAGGGCAGCGCCGCGCTGATTGCGCGCGCCCAGGAGAATGCAGCCCTCAACGGCTTGCGCGACCGTTGTACCTTCCAGGTGGCCAATCTCTTTGAGATGGACGAGCCGAGGTGGCGGGCCTTGGGCAGGATCGACCGGTTGCTCATCGACCCGCCTCGCGAGGGGGCGGTGGAGGTCTGCAAGGCGCTGGCGGCCTGCCCAGATGTGACGCCTCGCCGGATCGTGTACGTTTCATGCAATCCGGCCACTTTGGCCCGCGATGCGGCCGTGCTGGTCCACACGGCGGGCTACCGTCTCGGTGCAGCAGGCATCATCAACATGTTTCCACACACCAGCCATGTCGAGTCCATGGCTGTCTTCGAGCACGACTGAATTGCCGGCCGTTTGACCTCTTGGTCGAGCCGGGCACGCTTCGGCCGTCTCATGAAAAAGGCGCCCCGAAAGGCGCCTTTGGATGACCGCCCCCCGCGAGGGCGCCGCGATGTCGCCCGGGGTCAGTCCCGGTCGCCGCTGGTGAGCCCCAGGATCGCCAGAAGGTTGCTGAAGACGTTGTAGACGCTCAGATAGACCGACAACGTGGCCGTGATGTAGTTCGTCTCACCGCCATTGACCACGCGCTGCAGGTCGACCAGGATGAACGCCGAGAAGATCAGCACCGCGAGCGCCGAGATGGTCAGAGTCAGCGCGGGCATCTGCAGCCAGATGTTGGCGATGGCCGCGACTAGGATGACCAGAAAGCCCACGAACAGCCACTTGCCCAAGCCGCTGAAGTCACGCTTTGAAAATGTGGCCACCGACGCCATCACGGCGAAAATCGCCGCGGTGCCGCCGAACGCGGTCATGATCAGATGGGCCCCGTTGGTGAGGCCCAGGATGTTGCCGATGAGTCGGGACAACATCAGGCCCATGAAAAATGTGAAGCCCAGCAGCAGCAAAACGCCAACACCACTGTCCTTGAAACGCTCGATCGCATAGAAGAAACCGAAGGCGACCGCGAGGAAAACGATCAGGCCGATGAACGGGCTGCCCGCGAAGAAGCTGAAACCCATCGCCACCCCCAGCCAGGCGCCGATGACTGTGGGGATCATCGAGATCGCGAGCAGGACGTAGGTGTTGCGGAGAACGCGATTTCGAACGACCGCGTCGGTGACGGAGGATGGGAAGCGGCCGAAGGAATCTTCCTGGTAAGCCATTTTTGACAACTCCTTGAAGGAAACATTCGAGATCTTGGGACAGCCGACCGGAAGATCAAGAAATCCCATGGTGACCGCACGGTAAAGGAAGGCGGACGAAACAAATGGCGGTTTTCTCTCTGAAAATACCCTTTGCCATGTTATAGTTTTCGGTTTATTCGACAAACTCTTCTTCCGGACGAAAACGCCATGGCTCTAGAGCGGACCCTTTCGATCATCAAGCCCGATGCGGTTGCCAAGAACGTCATTGGTCAAATCTACTCCCGTTTTGAGGGGGCAGGTCTGAAGGTTATTGCAGCCCGGATGACCCAACTCTCACGCGCTCAGGCCGAGGGGTTTTATGCCGTGCATCGCGAGCGGCCGTTTTTCAAGGATCTTGTCGACTTCATGATCTCCGGGCCAGTGATGATCCAGGTGCTCGAGGGCGAAAATGCCATCGGCCGTAACCGTGAGTTGATGGGCGCGACCGATCCCAAGAAAGCCGCACCCGGAACCATTCGAGCCGACTTTGCCGACAGCATCGATGCCAACGCAGTTCACGGCTCCGACGGTGCCGACACTGCCCGCCACGAGATCGCCTTCTTTTTCTCCGGGATCGACATCGCGTCGCGCTGAGGCGTCGGGTCGGGGTCGGTTGCTCAGCCGGTCGCCCGGCCCGGGCCAGCCGGACAGGTCTTTCAATGAGTGCTGCCACCCCGATCAACCTGCTGGGTCTTTCTCCCGAAGATCTCACGGCCCTGTGCGCCGGGTGGGGCCAAAAAGCGTTCAGGGCGAGGCAGCTGTTGCGCTGGATTCATCAGCGGGGCGTGGCCGATTTCGCGGCCATGACAGACCTGGCCCAGTCCTTTCGTACCGTGCTCGCGGAACGGGGCACGATTCAGGGCCTGCCCATCCTGCGCGATCACGTCTCGGGCGATGGCACCCGAAAGTGGCTTTTTGACGTCGGGACCGGCAACGCGATCGAGACCGTTTTCATTCCGGAAGTGTCCCGGGGCACCTTGTGCGTCTCGACCCAGGCGGGTTGCGCGGTCAACTGTCGCTTCTGTTCGACCGGCCATCAGGGGTTCGCGCGCAATCTCGAGTCCCACGAAATCATCGCTCAGCTCTGGCAGGCTCAGCAGTTGATCGATCGTGACGGCGTTGGGGCTCGCATTCCGGATTTGGCCGATGACGATGACGAAGCCTTGCGGGCGGGTCCCGCCTCCCGCCCGATCACCAATGTGGTGTTCATGGGGATGGGCGAGCCTTTGCAGAACTACCAGGCTACGCTTGCCGCGTTGCGCCTGATGCTGGACGATCATGCTTATGGCTTGTCGCGTCGCCGAGTCACCGTGTCCACCTCAGGCGTGGTTCCAATGATCGACCGGCTGCGCGAGGACTGTCCTGTGGCGCTGGCCGTGTCGCTGCATGCACCCAACGACATGCTGCGTGACCGGCTCGTTCCGCTCAACCGCAAGTACCCGCTGGCCGAACTGCTGTCGGCCTGTTCCCGCTACCTCGAGCGCTCCCCGCGCGACTTCATCACCTTCGAGTATGTGATGCTCGACGGGGTCAACGACCTGCCCGAGCATGCCGACCAACTGCTGCAACTGACCCGAAACCTGCCCTGCAAGTTCAACCTGATCCCCTTCAACCCCTTTCCGGAGTCGGGTCTGCGCCGCTCGACCGCCGACAAGGTCAGAAGCTTCGCCCGCGCCCTCAATGATGGCGGTAAAGTGACGACTGTGCGCCGCACACGCGGTGACGATATCGATGCGGCCTGCGGGCAGCTTGCGGGGGAGGTTCGCGACCGGACCCGCCTTGCGGATCGCAACGCCCGCCGCAGCATTCGTGTGATGGGGGTGGCATGAGTCAGTCTCAGCAACAGTCTTCAGGACCTGATCCCGCCGAGCCGGCAGCACAAGCCGCTGCAATCCGTTCGGTCGAGCAGCTGGTTCAGGCCCGTGAGGCCCGCGGCTTGGCCCAGGCGGACCTGGCCGCGCGGCTCGGCATGGTGCCCAGACAGGTTCAGGCCATGGAACGGGGCGAGTGGCGAGCGCTGCCCGGGCGCAGCTTCGCTCGCTCGGCGCTGCGCGCCTACGGCCGGGTCCTGGGCCTCAATGTCGAGCCGCTCCTCGAGGCTATCGATGCCGACTATGGGGTGCAGAACGAGCCGATCAATCGGCCTGCCCTGGATCGCCCGATGCCGCGGCGCGGTGTGCTCGGGTTTTCCTCCAGTGGTTCAGGCAACTGGCTGACCTGGACCGTACTGATCGTCGTAGGCCTGGTGGTCGTCGCGTTCTTCTTCGGGGGGGGCGCGTCGCTGCTCAAGCTCGGCGATTCCCGTGACACGGCGGGTCGGCCGGTGGCCGCAAGCAGCGCCAACGGGCTCTCCGGCAGGACGGCCGGGCCCGACGCGCGCTCTGCGGCTGGATCTTCGGTCGCCGACGGAGCTGCACTTCGCGGCGATGTCGCAGCCTCGGGGCAGGCCGCGCTCTCAACGGGTGCACCTGCCGCAGTCCAGCCGGGTCAGCCCGCTATGGGGTCGCTCCCGTCGTCTGCCGCAGTCGCAGTGGTCTCGGCCGCGTCCGTTTCAAATGCGGGAAGCCCTCCGGCTTCAGCCCTACCGACGATGCCTGTGCCGGCTGCCGGGGCCTTGAGCCCTCCGTCCTCCGCCCCGGTCCCTGCGGCGCCCGCCTCGGCTTCAGGTGCGGCGTCCGTGGTGCCCGCTCAGGGCGTGCCTGCTGCGGCCCCGCCGGGGGATTCGCCGTCCGCATCTGCGGGCTTGGTGCTTCGGTTTTCGGCGGAATCCTGGATCGAAGTGCGCGACGCTTCAGATCGGGTCGTGCTGACCGGCACTCAAGCTGCCGGCACGACCCGTGCGTTTGATCTTCCCGCGCCCTTGAGTGCCACCATCGGCAATGCGGGCACGGTCCAGGCAACCTGGCGCGGGGCTCCGTTTGATCTGAATCCCCACATGCGGCTGGGCGTCGCGCGTTTTCGAATCGAGCGGAGTGACCGATGAGCGTCCATCCCTCCATGGCCGTTGGACCATCGCCGCGCAGGCGCTCCAGGTCGATGTCGATCCGTTGGGCTGAGCATGTCGTTCGGATGGGAGGTGATGCTCCCATCCTGGTGCAGTCGATGACCAATACCGACACGGCCGATCCGATTGCCACTGCCATCCAGATCAAGGATCTTGCCCGTGCGGGTTCCGAGATCGTCCGGATCACGGTCAATTCGCCGGAGGCCGCCCGAGCCGTACCCGAAATTCGGGAGCAGCTTGATCGGATGGGCGTGTCGGTGCCTCTGGTGGGTGACTTTCATTACAACGGCCACAAGCTGCTGTCCGATGTTCCGGGCTGTGCCCAAGCGTTGTCCAAATACCGCATCAATCCGGGCAATGTCGGGTCTGGCCGCCGTCGGGACGACAATTTCGCAAAGATGATCGAGATCGCCTGTCGCTTCGGTCGACCGGTTCGTATCGGGGTGAACTGGGGCAGCCTGGACCAGGACCTGCTCGCGCGGATGATGGATGCCAATGCCGCCTCGGCTCAGCCTCTCGATGCCCAGTCTGTAATGCGCGAAGCCCTCGTCAGTTCGGCGATTGATAGTGCGCACCGCGCCGAGGCTCTGGGGCTGCCTGGCGATGCGATCTGTCTGTCGGCCAAGGTCTCCAACGTGCAGGACCTGGTCGCGGTCTACTCTGCGCTCGCCGAGCGCTGCGACTATCCCCTCCATCTGGGCCTCACCGAGGCGGGCATGGGCAGCAAGGGCATCGTTGCGTCGACTGCGGCGCTTGCAATCCTATTGCAGAGGGGCATCGGCGACACCATCCGGGTGTCATTGACGCCGGAGCCCGGGGGGGATCGAACCCGTGAGGTCATCGTAGCCCAGGAGATCCTTCAGACCATGGGGCTGCGCGCGTTTGCGCCGCTCGTGGTGGCCTGCCCCGGGTGTGGGCGCACGAGCAGCACTTTTTTTCAGGAGCTGGCCGCCAGCATCCAGACCTACCTGCGCGACCAGATGCCGATTTGGCGTTTGCAGTACCCTGGCGTCGAATCCATGCAGGTCGCCGTCATGGGATGTGTCGTCAACGGTCCGGGCGAAAGCAAGCACGCCGATATCGGTATCTCCCTGCCCGGCTCGGGAGAAGCGCCGGTTGCGCCGGTGTTCATCGATGGCCAGCGTGACGTCACCCTCAAGGGCGAGCGCATTGCCGAGGAGTTTCAGGCGATCGTGGAGCGGTACGTGCGCAGGCGGTACGGTGGGATCGAGGCTGGCGCCTCAGCCGAGCTTGCTCGGTAATCCGGGCTTTCGGTCTCTGACACCTCAAGGACATTGAATCTACGATGGACAGAATTCAGGCCGTCAAGGGCATGAACGACGTGCTCCCTCCGGACGAGCCGATTTGGCGTCGCTTCGAGGAGTCGGTCGCAGCAACCCTGCGCAGCTACGGATATCGGCGCATTCGGACTCCGATCGTCGAGCCCACCCGCCTGTTCGTCCGGGGGATTGGCGAAATGACCGACATCGTCGAAAAGGAGATGTACTCCTTTGTCGACGCGCTCAACGGCGAGGCTCTGACCTTGCGGCCCGAAAACACTGCGGGCGTTGTGCGGGCCGCGCTGCAGCATTCGCTGCTTCACGACGGGCCGCAGCGGGTCTGGTATGTCGGCCCGATGTTCCGGCATGAGCGTCCACAGAAAGGCCGTTATCGTCAGTTTCACCAGGTGGGCGCTGAGGCGCTGGGATTGGCCGGCCCGGACGCCGATATCGAACTGATCTTATTGGGCCAGCGCCTCTGGGACGATCTTGGACTGACCGGAATCACGCTCGAGATCAATTGCCTGGGGCAGTCCGAAGAACGGCGTGCGCATCGGGAAGCGCTGATGGCCTACTTTGAGGCGCATCAAGAAGAGCTCGATGCGGATGCGCGCCGACGATTGCACGCCAACCCGCTGCGAATCCTCGATACCAAGAACCCGGCCATGCAGTCGCTGGTCGAGTCTGCGCCTCGCCTGATCGAGTTCCTGGGACCTGATTCCCGCGCCCATCTGGACCGGATTACCGAACTCCTGCGCGACCGCGGTATCGTGCACCGGATCAACCCCCGCCTGGTCAGGGGCCTCGACTACTACAACCTGACCGTTTTCGAGTGGGTCGCTCCGATCGGCGGGTCCTCGCTCACCGTGTGTGGCGGCGGGCGCTATGATCCTTTGATCGAAATGCTCGGTGGCCGTCCCACTCCGGCGTGCGGGTTTGCGCTGGGGGTCGAGCGCATCTTGGAATTGATGCGTGAGCAGCACGTCGCGCTCGACGAAAGTCAGTGCGATGTCTACGTGGTGCATTCCGGCGATGAGACCCTGGCCAGCGCAGTTGCGGCGGCGGAGGCTCTGCGCGACGCCGGGTTGGATGTCTTGATGCATTGTGGCGGGGGCAGCTTCAAATCACAATTTCGGCGGGCGGATGCGAGCGGTGCAGCCTTTGCCGTAATCATCGGTCCGGACGAGCTCGCGCGTGGAGAGGCTAGCCTCAAATGGTTGCGGGACGAGGCCGCCGGAGTCGCCGGAGGGCGTCAGGAATCGGTGAGCCTTTCTTCGCTCGGCGACCGGATCGTCGACGCAATGAGCGGGGATCCTGCCGAGTCCGACGCGGGCTGACCCGACCAGCATTCAATATCGAAAGAAGAATCTCATGGCCTATGACCTTCAGGAACAGGAACAACTTGAGGAACTCAAGGCGTTCTGGCGCCGATACGGCAATTTCATCATCACGTTGTTGACGATCGTGCTGTTCGCCTTTTCCGGGTGGCGCGCCTGGGGCTGGTACCAGGATCGACAGTCAGCTGCCGCAGCGTCGCTATTTGACGAGGTTCGAGCGGCAGCGGCTGCGAAAGACCTGCCCCGGATGCGGGATGCGTCGGGGCGTATTTTTGCGGATTACGGTTCGACGGCTTATGCGCAGATGGCGGCCCTCGCGGCGGCCAAGGCCTACGCTCAGGCCTCTGACCTTCAATCCGCCAAGGTGCCGCTGCGTTGGGCGATCGAATCGGCCCGTGATCCGGAATATCGCCACATTGCCCGACATCGTCTGGCCGGGGTCCTGCTGGACGAGAAAGCCCATGACGAGGCGCTCGCGGCGCTTGGCCCTGAGCCGGCTGCGCGATTTGCGGCGGCTCACGCCGATCGGCGCGGTGACATCCTGATCGCGATGGGCCGTGTGGGCGAAGCGCGGGCCGCCTACGCTCATGCACTCGATCGGCTTGAACCGGCCAGCCCGTTGCGTCCCTTGGTGCAATTGAAGCTCGACGCGCTCGGGCCCGCGGAAGGCTCAAAGTGACCGCCTCAGTGACAATCGGTTCCGGTCGGAGACGGGCGCTCCGTGTGGCCGGTTTGCCCTTGGCTCTGGCGCCCGTCCTTTCGGCCTGTGGTTCCATGCCGTGGTCATCGTCGCGCCGGACGCCCCCCCCGCCGCCCCCTGAAGCCCGCGGTACTGCAGCGTTTCGGCTGCGCTGGACCGCGCCTTTCCCGGGCGGTGTGAATATCGTCGCGGCGCCGACCCCATCAGGTCTCTGGGTGGCCAGCGCGGACGGTCAGATTGCGCTGCTGGATCCGGCGACCGGAGTTGCGCGCTGGTCCCAATCCGTAGGCCGTGCCATCACGGCTGGCGTGGGCGCCTCGGAGGGCCTGGCCGCGGTTGCGACCGCCGATGGTTCACTGCTGACCTACGGTGCCGAGGGCAAGTCGCTCTGGAGCGTGCGCCTGGGTGCAGAGGCTGTGACGGTGCCTGCTGTCACCCCGCGGGGTGTCTTTGTCCGCTGCAGCGACCGCCGTATTCTCGGCTTTGATCGAACGAATGGTCGCCCGTTGTGGGCCTTGCCTCGAAGCGCCCCGAATCTGGTGCTTCGACAGACCTCCGGAATGGCCTTGGCCGACGGCCGCTTGTTCTTGGGGCTGCCGGGCGGTCGGCTCGCAGCATTCGAGGAGGCCACCGGATCCCAGATCTGGGAAACTGCCGTGGCGGTACCCCGTGGCTCCAACGAGATCGAGCGGATCGCCGATGTGGTGGGATTCCCGTCCGCGTTCGGCCAGGACGTCTGCGCCGTGGCGTTTCAGGGTCGAGTCGCCTGCCTGGACAGTGCCTCTGGACGGGTGCTCTGGAGTCGTGAGCTGTCCTCTTCCACTGGAATGGGCGGGACGGCCTCGACCATTGCGATGGCCGATGCCCAGGGCCATGTGCATGCTTTTTCCCGCTCCGGGTCGAGCCTTTGGCGGCAGGCGGCCCTGGCCGGGCGAAGCCCCTCCGCGCCCGCGTTTCTCCAATCCCGCCTCATCGTCTCGGATCGCGACGGCTATGTGTACGCGCTCAAGCTGGACGACGGCAGTCTGGATGCGAGGATTGCCACCGACGGCCGGCCATCCGCCGGCGCGCCGATCGTTGCCGGTGATCTCGTTCTGGTTCAGACCGTACGCGGCGCGCTTTACGCGTTATCGATCGGTGCCGCGTGAGGCGACTTCCGGTTCTTGCGCTCGTCGGGCGCCCCAACGTCGGGAAGTCCACGCTCTTCAACCGGCTGACCCGCAGCCGCGCTGCGCTGGTGGCCGATGTGCCGGGTCTGACTCGCGATCGACAGTACGGACAGGGCCGGGTCGGCGACCGTCGCTTTATTGTCATTGATAGCGGCGGCTTCGAGCCGGTGGCCAAGGTGGGCATCGAGGTCGAAATGGCCCGGCAGACTCGACAGGCGGTGCTCGAGGCCGATGCCGTGGTCTTCCTGGTCGACGGGCGCGAGGGGCTGACCGGTCGTGATCGCGAAATCGCGATCGAGCTGCGAAAGACCGCTCGCCAGATCGTCCTTGCGGTCAACAAGACCGAGGGCATGCGCCGGGACTGGGTCGCGGCAGACTTCCATGAACTGGGTCTGGGTGCGCCGCTCGCAGTCTCCGGTGCGCACGGCGATGGCATCTCCGACCTGGTCGACCATGCGCTCGCAGGCCTGCCCGAATTCAGTCCCGTCGAGCCTGAGTCTTCCGAGTTCAACGCCACCGAGCCGGGGGCGAAGCCAGAGGCCCCTTCAGAGGCCGATGGGGCCTCGGCCCCGGCGGCGGCAGACGCAGCCCCGACGGCCATTCGCATCGCCGTCGTCGGGCGGCCCAATGTGGGCAAGTCGACCCTGATCAATGCGCTGATCGGAGAGGAGCGACTGATCGCCTTCGACCAGCCTGGGACGACACGCGACGCGGTGGCCGTCGATTTCCAGCGGGGCGGCAAACCCTACACACTCGTTGATACGGCCGGCCTCAGACGCAGAGGCAAGGTCGATGACGTGGTTGAAAAGTTTTCGGCGGTCAAGACACTGCAGGCGATCGAGGATGCTCAGGTGTGCGTCCTGCTCTTGGATGCGGCGGCAGGGGTGTCCGATCAGGATCTCTCGATCGCCGGCCATATTCTGGAGGCGGGCCGGGCGTTGGTGATCGCCGTCAACAAGTGGGATCTGGCCACCGGCGATGTCCGGCAACGGATGCGGCTGGACATCGACCGAAAGCTCCATTTCCTTCATTTTGCGCAGGTCCACTTCATTTCCGCCTTGCGCGGCAGCGGGCTGTCGGCGCTGATGCGCTCGGTCGATCATGCTCACCAGGCGGCCCATGCCCGGTTGTCGACACCGCGGCTGACCCGGGTGCTCCATGATGCGGTGGATCGTCAGGCGCCGCCGCGCAAGGGCCCGATCCGGCCCAAGTTGCGCTATGCCCACCAAGGAGGGCGAAACCCGCCTGTGGTGGTGATTCACGGTTCGGCACTCGATCATGTTCCGGCCACTTACGTGCGTTACATCGAGTCCTGTGTTCGCGAGGCCTTCAAACTGCAGGGCACGCCGCTGCGGATCGAGTTCCGTTCGGCGTTCAACCCCTATGCCCACCGGGGCTGATGCCATGGCCGCACGAGCCCTTTTCGGATTTGACGGGTCGAATTTCGGGTAGAGTCGGGCTTCTCCCGGTTTATTTTCCACAACAAACCATAATCAGAGCCAACCATGAGCAATAAAGGGCAACAGTTACAAGACCCGTTCCTCAACCTCCTCCGCAAGGAACACGTGCCGGTTTCGATCTACCTGGTGAACGGCATCAAATTGCAGGGGCATATCGAGTCGTTCGACCAGTATGTCGTGCTCCTGCGCAACACTGTGACCCAAATGGTGTACAAGCACGCGATCTCCACGGTGGTGCCTGGCCGTGCGGTCAACTACTCCCACGAGAGCGCTGAAAGCTGAGCGTTCAACCCCCATCGGCTCCTCCGCGCTGCCTGCTCATCGCCGTCGCGCTGGGGGGCGCCCGCCCTGATCCGGCCGCGCTCGACGAACTGCAGAGCCTCTCGAGCTCCGCGGGGTGGCTGCCTGCGCGCAGCCTTATCGTTCGCCGCGATCGGCCCGATCCGGCGCTTTACCTGGGTTCAGGCAAGGTTCAGGAAATTCTGGCCGAGCTTCAGACGGACCCCGTCGACGCGGTGATATTCGATTGTGAATTGTCAGCGGTCCAGCAGCGTAATCTGGGTCGGCAGTGGTCGCTACCAGTGCTTGACCGTTCCGAGCTCATCCTCGATATTTTCGCCCGCCGGGCGCGTAGCCACGTCGGCAAGCTGCAGGTCGAGCTCGCGAGGCTCGAACATCTTTCGGCCCGCCTGGTGCGCGGGTGGACCCACCTTGAACGCCAACGGGGCGGCATTGGTGTTCGGGGCGGACCGGGCGAGACTCAGCTCGAGCTCGACCGCCGAATGCTCGGCGAACGGGTTCGACGCCTGAGACAGCAGATCGATACGCTCAGGCGGCAGCGCCGGACCCAGCGGCGGGCCCGGGATCGCCGACCTGCGTTTGCGGTTTCGCTGGTGGGCTACACCAACGCCGGGAAATCGACCCTGTTCAACGCGCTGACGGGTGCGGGCACCTATGCCGCGGATCAACTGTTCGCGACGCTGGACACGCTGACGCGAAGGATCCGATCCGATTCCGGAGTCGAGTGCGTCGTCTCGGACACGGTGGGTTTTGTCCGTCGGCTCCCTCATCAACTCGTCGAGGCTTTTGCCGCCACGCTCGAGGAGACAGCCCAGGCCGATCTCTTGCTCCATGTTGTGGATGGGTCTGCTCCAGACCGCGACGAACAGATTGCCGCCGTCGCTGCGGTCCTCGCCGAGATCGGTGCGTCTGACGTGCCTCAGATTCTTGTGTACAACAAGATCGATCGGAGTGGACATGATGCCGGCCGGGCAATTGACCCCTGTGGTAGCATCGCAGCCGTTTTCGTCAGTGCCATGAGCGGAGCCGGTGTCGACGCGCTTCGCGATGTCATCTTCGAGCACCTGGAGCAGTGGCGTCAGGCGCGTGAGAAGGATCACGGCGGACTGCGGTCGGCATCAACGTCAACTTCCTGAACCATGCCTAAGTTACTGCGCAACATCTTTTCCTTGAATGATCCCGGCTGGGGTCGTGGCAGCGGTGGCGGCGATCAACGTCCCCCCCCCAAGGGCGACGGTCCGCCCGACCTCGACGAGCTTTGGCGGGATTTCAATCGCAAGCTCAACGGCATGTTCAAGCGCCGTCCGGGCGGACCCTCCGGGCCGTCGGGTCCAGGCGGCATCGTCGAGCCCCCCTCGATGAAGGGGGCGGGAATCGGCTTGGGTGTGGTCGGAGTCGTCGGTGTGCTGTTGTGGCTCGGCAGCGGCTTTTACATCGTGCCCGAGGGCCATCAGTCGGCGATTCTCCGCTTTGGCGAGTTCAAGCAACTGGTCGACCGGGCCGGCTTTACCTGGCGAATGCCGTATCCGATCGAGTCGCACGAGATCGTCAACGCACAGCAGCTGCGGCAGGTCGAGATCGGTTATCGCAACACCGTCCGCAACAAGACCCTGCGGGAAGCGCTCATGCTCACGAACGATCAGTCGATTGTCGACCTGCAGTTCGCGCTCCAGTTCCGTGTCGGGGATGTGCAGGCCTTCCTGTT
Source organism: Burkholderiaceae bacterium (assembly GCA_044356835.1). Lineage (GTDB taxonomy): Bacteria > Pseudomonadota > Gammaproteobacteria > Burkholderiales > Burkholderiaceae_E > SYIM01. The sequence continues at coordinate 633 of JBIKVK010000057.1, read as the reverse complement.
CAACAACAACTTCGGCGTTGGTCCGGAGGAGACCGTCCGCCAGGCCGCCGAGACGGCCATGCGTGAATCGGTTGGCCGCCGCACCATCGATCAGGTGCTTTACGAAGAAAAAGAACAGGTCGCGAAGGATGTGCGCACCATTGCTCAGGCGATCCTGGACCGTTACAACGCAGGCATTACGCTCGTCGATGTCACCATTCAGCAGGCCCAGCCTCCCGATCAGGTTCAGGATGCTTTTGAAGACGCCAACAAGGCGGCGCAGGACCGGGAGCGTCAGATCAACGAGGGTCAGGCCTATGCCAATGACATCCTGCCCAAGGCACGTGGTACCGCAGCCCGGCTGGGCGAAGAGGCAGAGGGTTACCGCCAGAGGGTGATGGCGACCGCAGAGGGCGATGCCTCCCGATTCAGCCAGATCCTGACCGAGTACTCGAAGGCACCCCGGGTCACTCGGGACCGACTGTACATCGACGCGATGCAGCAGATTTTTGGCAGCGTCACGAAAGTGTATGTGGATACCCACGGCGGTGTGAATCTGCTTTCACTGCCCCTGGATCGTCTGCTGCAGCAAAGCGGTATCAGACTCGATCCCGCGAGGCCGGTGGGCAACGCTGTGTCTTCTGCTTCGGGTGC
>JBIKVK010000056.1:0-15512 GCA_044356835.1 Burkholderiaceae bacterium | reverse complement strand
AGGCCAGCCGGGTGTATTCATTCATCCGCTGGTCGACCGCGGTCTGCATCAAGAAGGGCGGCACCGAGCACAGGTAGAGCTTCCAGCCCAGCTCGATGATGTGGTCAAGCCAGTCATCCTCCGAGGGGCAGCTCACCTGGATTTGGTCGCCCGCGAGTTCGGTCAGCCGCCTGAGCGCAGAGCGGTCGTTGTTGTACTTGATCGCGACAATATTGGGCAGCTGCGCGACCCGGGCGCAAAGTTCCGGGCTCATCACGTAGCCGCAGTCCGGATGGTTCCACATCGCGATGCCGATATCGAGCTGCTCTGAGAGGTACTCGTAGTAGGCGAAGATGGTCTCGTCGGTGTCCGCGCCAAAATGCAGCACGGGGCTGTGCACGATGATGTAGTCGGCGCCGATGTCCTGCGAGTAGCGACCGAGCTCTAGAACGACATCGAGATTGGTGTCCGAGCATGAGGTGATGATGCCGCAGCGGCCCAGGCCAGTCCGATCGCCTGCAGCCTCTGCGGCTTCCACCGAAAGCGCCATCATGCGTTTGCGCTCGGGGATCGACATCGAAAAAAACTCCCCCTGTTTGCCGGCGATGAAGAGGCCGCCGAGCTTCAGCTCGCGAATCCAGTGATCGAGGTTCTCGCGATAGGCGCCCTCGTCAAACTCCAGCCGTGCATTGAAGGGCGTGAGGTTGGCCGCCCAGATTCCGCGCATGTGTTCGCGCGCGTAGTCCTTCGCTTCGGATTTGCGGTACTTCATCATTTCGAGAGCTCACTTTGAGGACAGTGGATCAGGCGCCAGATCTGTTCGGCGTTTAAAGGGAAACCGAGCTGAACCTCGCCAAGGTCGCTCAGCGCATCCCGCACCGCATTCATCACGGCCGCTGGGACACCGATACAGCCGGCCTCGCCCACGCCCTTCGCACCCAGAGGATTGTTGGGGCTGGGCGTGGCGATCGACGCGATGTCGATCGGGGGCATGTCCGCAGCCCGGGGAATCGCGTAGTCCATGAGCGAACCGGTGAGCAGCTGCCCCTCGGCATCGTAATGAATCTGCTCCATCAGGGCTTGCCCGAGCCCTTGTGCGGCCCCGCCCAGCAGCTGTCCGCGGGCCAGTTCGGGCTGGATGATCCGCCCCGCGTCATCGGCCCAGCTCAGTTTCTCGACCTTGAGGTCGCCGGTATCGCGGTCGATGACGACCCGGGCAAGGATGCAGCCGGCGCTCCAGGCCTCTTGCGAGTCAAACCGATGTTCGACCGTCATCGGCAGGGGGCGCCCCGAGGCGCGCTGTTCGAGCAGCTCGCGGCAGGCCTTCACAATGGCGCTGCCGCCAATCGCCGTGCTGCGACTGGCCAGCGAACCGATCCCCTGCGGACACTGGGCGGTATCGCCGATCACGACCTCGATCGCCTCGGGCGCGCAGCCCAGGGCTTCGGCGGCAATTGCGGCCCAGGTGGTCAGGTGGCCCTGGCCCTGCGCGGGGCTGCCGCTTGCGACCGTAAAGGTTCCGCCCGCATGTGCGGTCACCCGGGCCCATTCCCAGCCTTGCCCGCAGGGCTCGACATAGAAGGCAGCGCCAATGCCGACGCGCTCACCCCGTTCGCGACGCGACTGCTGTTCTCGCCGTTCGCGCTCGTAGTCGAAGCGGGCGCAGGCGAGATCGAGCAGCCGCGGATAGTCCCCGGAGTCGAGGGTTTCCCCGGTCGGGGTCGCCGCCGGAAACCGATCAGGATTCAGCAGGTTGGTGCGGCGGACCGCGATGGGGTCGATCTTGAGCGCGCGCGCAGCGGCTTCGACCAGGGTCTCCATCAGCAGCGTGGCCTCAGGCCGGCCAGCTCCGCGATAGATATTGACTGCGGCCTGGGGCGAGGGGCGCGCTTCGCCCTGAACGTGAATCTGCTTGACCTGATACGGGCCAGGCAGGATGCGCGCGGCGTTCCGCATCGGTACGACCGAGGAGAACGGCATCCAGGCCCCGAGATCGAAATGGACGTGAGCTGAAACGGACCGGAATCGGCCGTTGGTGTCGAAGGTCAGCTCGCCGGCAATGCGCGAGCCCCGACCCTGGGTGGCGGCCGCAAATTCCTCGCTGCGGGTCGACGTCCAACGCAGGGCGGCGCCCAGGCGTCGAGCGGCCAGCGCCAGAATCAGGTCCTCCGGGTAGACCGAGGCCTTGGCTCCAAAGGCCCCACCCACATCCGGTGCAATCACTCTGACCCTGGAGCGCTCAAGGCCGAGCGTCGCGGCGATGTCGTCCCGCGCGCGGGCGGGCGACTGCGTGCCCAGCCAGATGTCAAGACGCTCGTCCTGGGGATCCCAGCGTGCAAGACAGGCTCGCGGCTCCATCGCAACGGCCGCGACTCGCGGGGACTGCAGTTGCGTCGACACGGAGTGTTCGCCCGAGGGGTGTTTGATCGCTTCCCCGAACCTGATCCGCGCGACCGGGCGGTCATCGAACGGCTCGGCCGGGCTGTCATAGTCCACGCTCAGCAGCTCGCGTGCGGCCCGGCAGCAGGCAGGGTCCTCGCCCACGATCAGTGCGATCGGCTGTCCGACCGCGGCCGCTCGTGATTCGGGAATCACTGGTGCCTCGATCGTTCTCTCGAGCGGCACGAGCGGGTTGATCGGCGGCATGCGCAAATGGGCGCCGATCTCCCGCGCGGTGAGGATGGCCCGAATGCCGGGCACGGCCGCTGCGGCCTCGAGACCCGTGATCCGGAAGTTGCACCAGGCCATGTCACTGCGTACGAAGTGGGCGTTCAGCATGCCCGGCACTCGGAGGTGGTGCACGAACCGGCCCTGGCCGCGCAGCAAGGGCTCGTCTTCACGGCGCAGGCAGCTCGCTTGGGCCGCTGAGCCTGCCCGTGTCGGATCGAGGGACGGTGCTGAGGTCATGTCCGCGAGGGTAATGTCCAGAGCCGCCTCTGGCAAATGCCGGACCGACCGAAGCGCGGTGTTCAGACTTTGAGCGTTTCGAGCGACTCGAGCGTCAGGCCCAGACCAAAACCGGGCTCGTCTCCAGGATGTACCCGACCGGAAACCGGTACCTGCATCCCCGGGGTGAGTCGAACCTCCTCGAACGGAATGCCCGGGGCCGAACCGACGAAATACTCTCCCATCGGGCAGTTGGGCACTGCAAGGCTGAAGTGCTGGCCGTAGGGCGTGTTCACGCCCGCATGGAGCATCACCGATTGCCCGAAGCCCTGCGCCAGCTGGGCGATTTTCATGCAGCCCGTGAGTCCGCAGGCCCATCCGATATCGGGCTGGAGGATATCGAGCAGCCGCCGACGACCGGCGTGCGCGAAAGGCGGGAGGGTATACCAGTGTTCGCCGCCCGCGAGTGTCTGGCCGGGCAGGCGTGTTCTCAGGGACTGCAGCCCGTCCAGGTCTTCGGGCATCAGGCAGTCCTCGATCCAACCCAAGCGGTAGGGCGCAAGCCGCTCGGCCATTCGAACGGCAAAGTCGACATCAAAGGCCATCCAGCAGTCGAGCATCAGATCGACGTCCCGCCCCACCAGGTTTCGCCGCTCGCTGACCAGTGCTTCGTTCAGGTCGAGGCCACGGCTGCCATCGGCCGGCCCATAGGGACAGGCGAGCTTGGTGGCCCGAAAACCTTGCTCCAGATACCAATCGGTGTCGTTGCCCGTGGCATAGCAGAGGATGGAATCGCGGCTCGGTCCTCCGATCAGGCGCCAGACCGGTTCGCCCAGGAGCTTGCCTTTGAGGTCCCAAAGAGCGAGGTCGATCGCGCTGATGGCATAGCAGGACAGCCCGCCTGCGTAGGGTGATGTCAGCGCCTGCATCATGTCCCACAGTCGTTCGGTGGCCATGCAGGGTTCGCTCTCAAGGAGCGGACCCAAGTGCTCGTTGATCAGGGCGATGACCGGGGACCCGTATCGCGTCATGCCCAGACCCCACTCGCCGTTTTCGGCGGTCACCAGACACCCCACCGAGGGCCAGGTTGGACGCCAGCTCGAGCGGAATCGCTTGAAGCGCGGGTATTTCGACATGGGATTGGCGACTTCGGCCTCCTGTGTCCAGGAGGGCCGGGTGGGCTGGCTCACCGGAGGGCCGCCGGTCAGATCGCTTCGGATGGGGAAGGCTCGAATCGATTGGATCTTCATGGTGTTCGGGAGTTTGCCTCGATGTAGGCCCAATCCGGCTCGGCGCCCAGGCCCGGACCATCAGGCAGAGGGATGCGGCCGTCGGATGCGATCCGTGCGTAGCGGCTGGCGCCGTACTCGTAGGGTGCCTCCGGAAACAGCACCTCGATCATGATCTCGTCCTCGACCGCGCAGAGCAAGTGGAGGTTGGCCAGATTCATGAGCGCGCTGGCGCCATGGTGCGAGACCACAGGAACGCCTTTCGCCTGGCACAGCTCGATCGTGCGCAGGCAGCCGCTGATGCCCCCTTTCCAGTACACATCGCAGAGCACCGCATCGTAGGCCTGGGCCTCCAGTGCATTACCGATGGCGGGATGGAGCCCCGGAAGGGTTTCGCCTCCGATCACGTCGATTGAGAGCGCATCGGACAGTCGCCGATAGCCGGACCAGTCGTGCTGCGGCAGCGGCTCTTCGAACCAGCGGAACGCCAGTGCCTCAAGCGCTCGGCCCACTCGCAGCGCCGAGGGTTCGTCATAACGCTTGGCGGCATCGAGCATCAGATCGGTGTCCGGACCCGCCGCCTGTCGCAGGGCACGGGCGAGCTCGATATCTCGGCTCGGCTCATAAAACGGATGAACCTTGTAGGCCCGAAAGCCCCGTGCGAGAGCCTGATCAAGATCGTTGACATAGTCATCGATCGTGGGGTGGTGGGTCGAGCTTGCGTAAGGCTTGACCGAGTCCCGCCTGAGCCCGATCCGATCGGCGAGGCGCTGCCCATCGAGGCGGGCGGCGAGATCCCAGATCGCAACATCAAGCGCGCTGATCGAAAAGACGCTGACATAGCCCGCTGGCTCGAGTTCGAGCATGCGCTGCCATGCGCGCATCGGCGCCCGTGCATCGAGACCGATCACCCGGGGGGCGAGCGAGATCTCGATCGGCAGGGCGATCGTTGCGCCCGGTTGACCACCATGAGCGCGGGCGAGCGAGTAACCGCACTGCCCGTTCTCGGCCTCGACCACGGTCAGGACCAGCTCGAGCGACCCCGGGAAGTTGCCCTGGTGGATCGGGATCATCGGCTGGGCAAAGCACCGGGTGCTGACCCGGCGGATGTCCACCCTCAGTCTGCCTTGACCTTGAGTTTGACGGCGAGATCTGTCCAGAGCTTGAGGTCGGCCTCGATCACTTTTGCGAACTCCGCGGGCGAACTGCCCACGATCTCATGGCTGCCCTGGATCAGGGTGTCGCGCACGGTGGGGTCGGCCAGGACCTTGCGCAGCTCTGCATTCAGGCGCTCAACGACGGGCGCGGGCGTACCGGTGGGTGCGAGCAGGCCGTACCAGGCATCGAGCGTGAAACCTTGCGGCAGTGCTTCGCGCGTACTGGGCACATTCGGAAACAGCGGACTGCGGTTTTCAGTAGTGACCGCGAGGGGCTTGAGTTTGCCGGCCTTGACCTGGGGCAGGGCGATCATCAGCGCCGGGAACGCGAGCTGGGTCTGGTCCTGCATGACGCTCATCACCTGCTCGGCTGCGCTCTTGTAGGGTACGTGAACGATGTCGAGATTGCCGCCATGGGTCTTGAACAGCTCGCCTGCATAGTGCCCGATACCGCCATTGCCGCCCGATGCGTAGCTGAGCGTACCCGGCTTGCTGCGGGCGAGTTGGATCAGGTCCTGAACCGAATTGACTGGGGATGACGCCGGCACAACGAGCAGGGCCGGGATACGGGACACCAGCGCCACCGGAGCAAAGTCGCGAATCGCGTCATAGCGGGTGTTGCCCAGCCCTGGATTGCCGACCAACTGGGTCGCGGTGAAGAGGAGCGTGTAACCATCAGCCGGCTGACGAGCGACATGCTCGGTACCGATGTTGCCTCCGGCGCCGCCGCGATTGTCGATCACGATCGGCTGCCCGAGCCCGGACGCCATTTTCGAGATCACCTGGCGCGCGACGGTGTCGACTCCCGAACCCGCCGGAAAGGGCACGACCACACGAACCGGTTTGGACGGCCAAGATTGCGCCGAGGCCTCCGGGAACGCGAGTGTGCCGCCCAGACCGAGCGCGAGGACCATCGCAAGACCAAAGCTGAGCGCGCCCCGGCGTTTGGTGTGGGCCGCTGAAGTGGCCTTGCGGACGGGGCGGCTCGTCGGGGCGCAAGGAATCTTGACTGGTTGGCTATTCATCTGGATCTCCCTGGGATAAGCGGACGAGCCTAGCCTAGCCGCTCTGGATACGGCATAGTGGCGTCCAACATTTTCCGTTTGACGGAAATTTACTCTGTTCCCATCGGTCCTTCATTCGCCCGCTCGCACCGGGCCTGCACTGCCCGCACGATGTCCTCTCGATGGCCGAATTCATCCAGCCGGCGCCCCGAATCCGCTCGAGGTAGCGACACGCGGTCGCTGGATCGCGCTTTCCTCCTGGCCCGTCTCCTGTCGGCGAACACCCGATTCGGCTGGCGGATCACCGATCTCGCCGAGGCGTCCGGTCTTGAGGTCTCGACGACCCATCGACTGCTGAAGGCGATGCTGCGCTCTCGCATGGCCTATCAGATTCCGGACTCGCGGCGCTACACCCTGGGCCCGCTCGCCTTTGAGCTCGGCCTTGCCACGGCGCATCATCATGATCTGAGGCGTCTGAGCGAAGAAATGCTTCAGCGTGCCTGCAGGGAGCTCGGGGCCACCCTATTTGTCATGAGCCGCTCGGGGTTCGAGAGTGTTTGCCTGAGCCGGCAGGATGCGTCCGCGGCGCCCTCTGCCCTGATGCTCGATGTGGGCGGGCGTCGACCGCTGATCCAGACCGCGGGGGGCTTGGCGATCTTTTTTGCGTTACCGTTCGCTGATCAGCAGGCCATCGAAACTGCAAACCGGCATGCGCTGCAGTCGCGCGAGCACGGCTTGCTGGATGGGATCGACCGGATGAGGGCGCGCTCTCGGCGGGTCGGCTGTGCGCTCAACTTGGGCGATGTCGTACCCGGGATCAATGCGACGGCCTGCGCAGTGAGCGGTCCCGAAGGATCAGTGCTCGGATCGGTGGTGTGCGCTCAGGCCGCCCCTCCTTGGGAGGGCGGGCGGATCAAACGAATCAGAGCCGTGCTCGATCGTGTGTCCGCAGACCTGGGCCAGGCCTGGGCGCAGCTCCGGTACTGAGCGCTGCGCCCGGGGGCCGGCCGACCGTCTGCTCAGTAGGTGGAGCGACCACCCGAGAGGTCGAATACCCCGCCTGTGGAAAACGAGCAATCTTCTGTGCAGAGCCATCCCACCATGGATGCGATTTCTTCCGGAAGACCGAAGCGACCCATCGGAATTTTCGACAGCATGAACTGGATGTGCTCCTGGGTCATCTGCTCGAACATCGACGTCTTGACCGCGGCGGGCGTCACGCAGTTGACCCGGATGCCGGTATCGGCGAGTTCCTTGCCGAGCGATTTCGTCAGTCCGATCACCGCGGCTTTGCTGGAGCTGTAGGCACTCGCGTTGGGATTGCCGTCCTTGCCCGCGACCGATGCGATGTTGACGATGCGGCCGTAGTTCGCCTCGCGCATCCAGGGGACGATTTCTCTGCAGCAGAAAAACAGACCGTTGAGATTGATTTCGATCACTTGGCGCCAGGCCTCCACCGGGTAGTCCCAGACCTTGACGTTGGGTCCGGTGATGCCGGCGCTGTTGATGAGCGCATCGGCTCGGGCATGGCGTGACCGGGTTGCGGACACCGCAGCCGCTACCGATTCATGCACTGCGACATCGACGTGAACCGCGTCGGCCTGAGCGCCCAACGACGCAGCGGCCCGCTTCGCGCCGTCCAGGTCACGATCCCAAAGTGTGACGCTCCCCCCTGAGCTGATGAGTCTTTGGGCGATTGCATAGCCCAAGCCGGTGGCGCCGCCCGTGATAATGGCATGGCGGCCCTTGAAGTCGAGTTGATTCATTCATCGGTCCTGTAAAGAGTTGACGGTTGGCAACGGGAGGTCGAAGGCTTGCACGGCTCTTATTGTAGTGTTTAGGTTCATCATTGCACTCGCGCGCCCACCGGAGGGAGGATCAATGGAGCATCACCCTGGGACAGGCTTCGTTGTGCAAGCCGGCGGTCCCGCGCTCGGTGGCGGGCGTTCGGATCGTGGCCCGCAGGGGGCTGCGGCGGACATGCGGGCCTGGGTGCAGGCCCAGGTGCGCCACCCGCCGCTCGCATGCGCTGTGGTTCACCCCTGTGATGCAGAGTCGCTCAAGGGCGCGCTGGACGCCCGGGACATCGGTTTGATCGAGGCGCTGATCGTGGCGCCGCGTGCCCGGATCGAAGCGCTCGCGCACACCTGCGGGCGATCCCTTGAAGGGGTCGAGGTCGTCGACTCGCCGCACAGCCATGCTTCGGCCGCGCAGGCCGCGGCGCTGGCTGCAAACGGGCGGGTGGCCATGATGATGAAGGGCAGCCTCCATACCGATGAGCTCATGGAAGCCGTCCTGGCCGAACCGGGGCTGCGCACCGAGCGTCGGATGTCTCATGTGTTCAGACTCTTCGTACCGGCCTACGAGCGACCTCTGCTCATTACCGATGCGGCGATCAATATCGCGCCGACCCTTCTCGAAAAGGCCGATATTCTGCGCAACGCGATCGGTCTTGCCCATGCGCTGGGTCTGGACTGTCCCAGGGTCGCGATCCTGTCGGCAGTGGAGACCGTGACGCCTCGGATTCCTTCCACGATCGATGCGGCGGCTCTCTGCAAGATGGCCGATCGCGGGCAGATCACAGGTGGGATCATTGACGGCCCACTCGCCTTTGACAATGCGGTTTCGGCGCATTCTGCCCAGATGAAGGGCATCCGCTCCCCGGTGGTCGGTCGGGCCGACATCCTGCTTGTGCCCGGCATCGAGGCGGGCAATGTGCTTGCGAAGCAGCTGGAATATCTCGCCGGCGCAGCCAGCTGCGGTGTCGTGCTCGGGGCCCAGGTGCCCATTGCCCTGACCAGCCGTTCCGATCCATCCATCTCCCGTGTAGCTTCGGCGGCGCTCGCTGCCGTGAGTGCGCGTTTTCGCGCGGGCGCATGCCAGAATGCGGTCAGCCCGGGGGCGGGCACCCATCGGTGAGGCGATGAAATGACAGACCCGCAATGGTTTCAGGGCTTCGAGCGTCGCGAGGTCACTCTCCCGGAATCCGGTATCCGGCTCCACTATCGAGTCGGTGGAGCGAGGGAGGGCCCGGCGCTCGTCCTGTTGCATGGATTTCCTCAAACCCATGTGCTGTGGCACCGGGTGGCGCGTGCGCTTCAGGCCGATTTCCGCCTGGTGTTGCCGGATCTGCGGGGCTACGGTGATTCCGACAAGCCAGATGGCGGGCCTGACCACTCGAACTACAGCAAACGGGCCATGGCCTCAGACATCGTGGGTTTGATGCGGGGCATGGGCCTGGACCGCTTTGCCGTGGCCGGCCACGACCGGGGCGGCCGCGTTGCGCATCGCCTTGCGCTCGATCATCCCGGCGCGGTGACCGCGCTCGCGGTGCTGGATATTGCGCCCACGCTGGACATGTATACGGCCACTGACATGGCCTTTGCCCGGGCCTACTACCACTGGTTTCATCTGATTCAGCCCTCGCCTCTGCCGGAGACCATGATCGGTTCGTGCGCGCGAGACTATCTGCACGCCAAGCTCGGCGGCTGGGGGAGCCGAGGCCTGGCCCACATCGAGCCGCAGGCACTGGCCGAATACGAACGCTGCTTCTGTCGCCCCGAGGCGATCCACTCGGCCTGCGAGGACTATCGGGCCGCAGCGGGGATCGATCTTGAGCACGACCGGGCGTCTCGCGCCGGCGGCGAGCGCATTGCCTGTGATCTGTTGGTGCTCTGGGGTGAGCGCGGCGTGATTCACCGGATGTTTGATCCGATGCATCTATGGCGGGCGCAATGCGCAGCCGAGGTGCTCGGTCGGGCTTTGCCCTGCGGCCATTTCCTGCCCGAGGAATGCCCGGATGAAACCGCCGAGGCGTTGCGTTCGTTCCTTACGGCCCGCGCTGCTGTCTGACGCCTGAATCTGCCGGCGCGCCTCAGACCATCCGCCCAGGGACCGCGCGCGGATCGCGCATCCGGTATTGGCCCGATTCCACCTGGTGGAGAAATCGCTCGAGCAGAGCGTTGAACAGTTCGGGCTCTTCGACATTGCAGGCATGCCCGGTCTGCGGAATGAACGCAAGGCCAGCCGAGGGCATCGCGCGTTTGAGCATCAGCGAGGCGTCGAGGCAAGGTTCGTCCTCATCGCCACTCACGACCAGGGTTGGCACGGTGCATGCGGCCATCTGATCCTTGAAGTCGCTGAGCGGCGGCCGCTTGGCCTGGTAGCCAAGCAGCGTCAAAGCGGATCCTTTGGAAGAGTGTTGCCGAAGACGCTCGACATGCTCGGCGAATGCGCGCGGATTCTTGGCGAGCAGCTGGACCCGGGTGGGCGACAAGGCACGGGCTTCGGCCTCCAGAGCCCAGCCGTTTTTCAGCAGGCCCTGAGCGGCTTCGGTCATCTGCTGGGGGACGCGTTCCCGGTCGCCGGCGGATGAGCCCGTGCCGATCCCCGCCAGGGTCATCGACAAGGCCCGTTCGGGCCATTGCATGCCGAAATAGAACGCGGCAAAAGCCCCCATCGAAAGTCCAACCAGGTGGGCGCGTTCGATTCCGAGCGCATCCAGGACCGCTTTCAGATCGCGCCTCTGGTGCTCCCAGCTGTAGGCGTCGGAGTGATCCGGGACCTCCGAGGGCGGGTAGCCCCGGGCGTTGTAGGCGATCGACCGGTACTTCCGCGAGAAATAGCGCAGCTGTGCTTCCCAGCCATGGATTTCGCCCAGGAACTCATGCACAAACACGATCGGAGTGCCTGATCCGGCCTCCTCGTAGTACAGGCGCACGCCGTCATGGCTGGTTAACTCAGGCATCGGATGTTCTCTCTTCAGGGGGTGATGAAACGCCAATGTTTGATCGCGCGATGGCTGCTGCAGGTCAGGAGCATGACCGGTCGCGGTCGAACCCTCAAGCCTTAGCTGGTGGGGTCGAGGGGTCACGATTGGGCTGCCGGGCGTCAAAACCGAGCTGGACATGCAGCGGGATACTCGAGCCGATTTCGAGCCCGTCGTCCCGAACCCAGATGGCCTGATCCTGGAGTTCGACCCGCACAAGGCCCTGGTCGGGATCCCGCTCTATCACGATGCCCCGCGTAATTGTGCCCGCATGCAGTCCCAGATCCCGCAGAACGGCAGGGTCGGTCAATACGTCGGCCGCTGTCCCGGAGGCTGTGACCCGACCCTCACGCAGGAGCACGACATGGTCCGCGAGCCGGACCAGTTCGTGCATCGAATGGGTCACATAGACCACCGGCATCTCGAGCTCTCGATGCAGCCGATCAAGCCAGGGTAGGAAGTCATTGCGGCGTGTCTGATCCAGCGAGGCGAGCGGCTCATCGAGCAACAGCAGCCGAGGCAGCGTCGCCAGCGCCCTCGCAATGGCCACTCGCTGCCGTTCGCCCCCGGACAAGGTACTCACGTCGCGATCGAGAAGGTGGCCAATGCCCAGGAGCTCGATCGCGCGTTCGAGGGCTGCATGCGCTTCGGATTTGCCCACCCGTTTGAGGCCGTACTGCAGATTTCCTCGTACGTTCAGATGTTCGAACAGACTCGCTTCCTGAAACACGTAGCCGATATCGCGCTTCCAGGTCGGCACGTGCTGCCCAGCCGTGCTATCCAGCCAGACTTCCGTCCCCAGCGTGATTCGGCCGCGCGCGGCTTCGAGGCCGGCAAGGCATCGCAGCAGGGTGGTCTTGCCCGACCCCGAAGGCCCGAACACGACAGTGATGCCGCGCGCTGGCAGCACCAACCCTACATGCAATTGGAAACTGCCCCGCTCGAGGTCGAGATCGATGTCGACCCGAGTATCTTTGGCGGGGGCGCTGGCACGGTTCATTGCTGGATCAGCCGGTCGCTGCGCTTTTTGAGACGCGACAGCCCGATCAGAATCAGAAATGAAAAGCCCACCATCAGGGCTGCAAGCCCATGGGCTTGGCCGTACTCCATGGCTTCGACATGGCCGTAGATCTGCGTGGACACCACGCGGGTCTCACCGGGAATATTGCCCCCGATCATTAGGACCACTCCGAATTCGCCCACCGTGTGCGCAAAGCTCAGCACGGCTGCAGTCATCAGACCGGGTTTTGCGAGGGGCAGGGCAACCGTGAAGAAGGCGTCCAGGGGGCCCGCGCGCAATGTGGCCGCCACTTCGATCGGTCGGCGGCCGATCGCTTCAAATGCATATTGAATGGGCTGTACGGCGAAAGGCAGCGAGAAGATGACTGATCCGACCACCAGGCCCGAAAATGAAAACGGCAAAACCCCCAGGCCGATTGAGCGGGTCAGTTGCCCGACCCATCCCTCGGGTCCAAGAAGGACCAGCAGATAAAAGCCCAGCACCGTGGGGGGTAGGACGAGCGGCAGCATCACCAGGGCGCTGACCGGTCCACGCCAACGTGAACTGGTTTGCGCAAGCCACCAGGCGAGGGGGGTCGCAATCACCAACAGGATCAGGGTGGTCAGGGTCGCCAGATGCACGGTCAATGCGATCGCCTGCCCCGCTTGAGAGTCCAGCATGAACATGAGCGTGATCGCTTAGTGGCGGTAGCCGTAGGCGCGCATGATCGAACGGGCGCGATCCCCGCGCAGAAAGTCCATGAACGTTTGGGCCGCGGGCAGGTGTCCCCCGGCCTTCAGAAGAATCGCATCCTGACGGATGGGTTCGTAGAGCCCGTCCGGAACGATCCAGGCCGAGCCCTCGACAATGCGACCATTGATGTAGATCTGGGACAGTGCGACAAATCCTATGGGTGCGTTGCCCGAGGCCACGAACTGGTAAGCCTGGCCGATGCTCGATCCTTCGACAAGACGAGCCTGGAGCGTCCCCAACACGCCGAGCGAATTCATCACCTGGACAGCGGCGGCGCCGTAAGGCGCAAGCCTCGGATTGGCCAGCGCAATACGGTCAGAGCCGCCCGCTTTCAGGATCTGTTCCCCGGAATCGATCCGACCCGGCTCCCGACTCCACAGCGCAAGTCTGCCGATGGCGTAGGTGAAGCGGGTGTCGACCCATCCCATTCCCTCCTGCTCGAGCTTCAGGGGCGTATGCTGATCGGCCGAGAGCAGCACCGCGAAACCCGCGCCGTTCCTGATCTGGGCGTAAAGCAGTCCGGTCGAGCCGGGAACAGTCGCAATCGAGTGCCCTGTCTCGAGCTTGAAGGCGTGAGCGATCTGCTTCATCGGGGCAGAGAAGTTCGCGGCCACGGCCACCTTGAGCTCCGCGCTGCAAGCGTTGGTCAAGGCTGCGAGGTGCAGGCTGAATGCACACATTGCAAGGAGGCTGCGCAGCCGCGATCGCATTGTTCGAAGTCAAGTGAATGGGCACGCGAATTTAGCACGGGGTGACCTGTACCTTCGTCCATCAGCCCGGTGAGCAGGGTCTTGGAACCGCCTGTCCGTTGGGGGGCAAATCTTGTGCCTAAGCTTGATCCGTGTAAAGCCGACGGACCGGCTGAAGCGATCTACTTCGCCCTCGCTTATTTCCCGAGGGGCAAGTTCCCGATGCACGGCTTCACTTCGCGAGTCGTCGGTGCGATAGAGCCGGTGCGTGCCGCTCCGGTGCCCTTGGCTGAGTCCGGTCGTCCGATTCTGCTGTCCAGCGTTCCTCGGTGGCCTCGATCGAATCGGACGATCCGCGAGGGAGGCTTGAATTGGAGGTTGCTGCACGTTGACAGTGTGTCCGCGGCGATCCAGGACTTCGATCGCATCGGGCCGTCCGCTCTGGCCCTATTGATCGATGCGAATCGCCCCGAAGATATTGCGCTCGTCGAGCGCTTCCGCGAGCGCCATCCAGCGCTACCCCTGATTGCCTTGATCGATTCCGGATCGATCGAGCTTGAGCCTCTGGCCCGGACCGTACTGGAACTCTTCGACGCCTGTCTGCCGACCCGCGTCGAGCTCGATGAGCTCTTGGGCTGTGCGGAGAGTCTTCGCCGAATGGCGGTGCTCAGAAGCCTGAGATCGCAAGCGGCCCTGGTGGGCGAGCATCCCTCGGGTCTTCATGGCCGCAGCCCCGCCATGCGGCAGCTTCGGGCAACCCTGGACAAGGTGAAGGTTTCGGATGCTCCGGTACTGATCATCGGCGAAACCGGCACCGGCAAAGAGCTGGTCGCCCGCGCGATTCATCAGGGCTCCGGTCGCTCGGTGGGGCCCCTGATCAGTCTCAATTGCGGCGCCATCCCAGCTTCATTGATTCAGTCCGAACTCTTCGGTCATGAAAAAAATGCGTTCACCGGTGCGCAGCAGCGGCGTGTCGGCAGTTTCGAAGCGGCCGATCGAGGCAGCGTATTTCTGGATGAAATCGGTGAGTTGCCGCTCGCCCTGCAGCCTGCACTGTTGAGAGTGCTGCAGGAGCGTAGCGTGACCCGGGTGGGGTCGACGCGGGCCGTGCCCGTGGATTTCAGGCTCATCGCGGCGACCCATGTGGACCTGCCGGCAGCCGTTGCATCCGGTCGCTTTCGGGAGGACCTTCTCTATCGGGTCAACGTCCTGAGTCTCTTCGTGCCCCCGCTTCGCGAGCGCGATGACGATGTGATTCTCCTGGCCGAACGGTTTCGCGAAGCCTTCAAGCAAGGTCCGCAAGGCGTGCGCCCGCGCGGGTTCAGCCGGTCTGCCCTGCAGGCAATGCGCCAGCACCGCTGGCCGGGCAATGTCCGCGAATTGCTCAATCGCGTCCAACGAGCTGTTCTGATGGCCGACGGCCGCTCGATCACACCGGGTGATCTCGGCTTTGACGAGCAGAGGTCGGCCGACGAACCTGTGACGCTCGCCGATGCCCGCAGCGATTTTGAGCGACGGCTTCTGCGCGACACGCTGCATGACACCGGGCATTGCGTGGCGAATGCGGCCCGTCGGCTGGGGGTGTCCCGGGTCACCTTGTACCGGATGATCGACCGGCTCGGGCTCGGCGATGCGTCGTCGGCTCGGGTCCAGAACGGACAGGTGGAGCCTCACCCCCCAGGCTCTCCTGGTGTATCGAAACTGCAAGTCGGGCGTTTCAATGTCTGAACACTTCTTGGCGTGTGACCCCGGGTGTGTCCACGACGAGTCCAATCGAATCAGGGGCTTGCCGATCTGGTACGGCCTTTGCGGTGTCTTCCCGGACGGTTGGGTTCCGGCCCTGAGGTCTGGCACTGACCGTTCAACGTTCCAACGGAATCAAATGGAGAAAGACCATGGCGTTTGACAAGACCTACGTGCTCTCGGCAAGTAACAACCTGTGGAAGGATGTGATTGCCGGGGCCAGTTCCCGGGTGCTCGCCGGTGACGGCAATGACTCGATCTACGGTCGCGACGGCGATGACGAGTTGAATGGCGAGGATGGCAA
>JBIKVK010000286.1:0-4524 GCA_044356835.1 Burkholderiaceae bacterium | reverse complement strand
GCCGACCACCTTCGGTTTGAAGCCTTCGGTGCCATCGGCAGCACCCGCAAGCTCGCCCGTGCAGGCGTGCTCGACCTGGTCCCCTGCCACGTGTCGCGGGTCGGGCCCTTCATCGAACAAGGCGCGATGCGCTGCGATGTGGCCTTCGTCCAGGTCGCACCGGCCGATGCCTCGGGGCGGTTCAGCCTGGGCCTGGCAAGCGACTATATCCGCTCGGCCATCCGGAAGGCGCGACATGTAGTTGTCGAGGTCAACGCCCGGGTGCCCCAGGTACCCTGCATCGACCCGCTCAACCCGGACGAGGTCGACGTTCTGATCGAGACCGACCGGCCGCTGATCGAGGTTCCGGCCGCGCCCGTCGGGGATCTCGACCGGGCCATCGCCACAATCGCGCAGCAATTCATTCCGGATCGGGCAACGCTGCAGGTGGGGATCGGCGCGGTGCCGGAGGCCGTCATGTCGCTGCTTCGCGACCGGCGTGACCTCAGCATCCACTCGGGCATGATCGGTGACAGCGCGGTCGACCTGATCGAATGCGGCGCGGTGACCAATGCCCATAAGGAGCTCGACCCGGGCGTCACGATCACAGGCGCCCTGATCGGCACTCGCAAACTGTTCGACTTCTGCCATCGCAATCCAAAAATCCTGATGCATCCCACGAGCTATACGCATGACATCACGGTGCTTGCCCGGTTGTCGCGCTTCATGTCGCTCAATTCGGCCGTTGAGGTCGACCTGACCGGACAGGTCAATGCCGAAGTGGCCGGCGGACACTACGTCGGCGCAGTGGGTGGGCAGGTGGATTACGTACGCGCTGCAGCGCTCTCGCCAGGCGGCTGCTCCATGATCGCATTGCCGAGCACCGCCCAGGACGGCTCGGTCAGCCGGATCGTGCCGAGCCTCTCGGGACCCGTGACCACCGCGCGCAGCGATGTGGACGTCGTGATCACTGAATTTGGTGCCGCACAGTTGCGGGGTCGGAACCTGCGCGACCGCGCGCGGGCCATGATCGCGATCGCCCACCCGGACCATCGCGAGGCGCTCGAGCGCGCATGGCACGGGACAGCGCAACGATGAGCCGTCGTGGCCCGCTTCAGGGCGTCCGGATTCTCGATCTGACTTCGGTGCTGATGGGGCCCTACGCCACGCAGGTGTTCGCGGACATGGGGGCCGAGGTCATCAAGATCGAGAGCCCGCAGGGTGACACCTCCCGGTTCGTGGGGCCCGCCAAGACGCGCGGCAAGGCAGCCATCTTTGCCAACCTGAATCGCGGCAAGAAAGGCGTGGTGATCGACCTTGCCCGTCCGGAAGGTCGAGATATCGCGCTCCAACTCGCGACGCGCGTTGACGTGGTCATCCATTCGATGCGGCTGCAAGCCATCCAAAAACTGGGGCTCGACTACGGCGAAATTTTCAAGGTCAATCCCCGGGTCATCTATGCCAACCTCTATGGCTATGGACGCGCCGGGCCTTATGCGCCCAAGTCAGCCTATGACGACACCATCCAGGCGATGAGCGGCATGGCCATGCTCCAGGCACACATCAATCCTGAGCCCCAGTACGTGACGACCGTACTTGGCGACAAGGTCACGGCGCTCACGGCGGCCTATGCGATCCTGGCCGCGCTCTTTCATCGTGAACGGAGCGGAGAGGGCCAGGAAATCGAAGTGCCCATGTTCGAAACCATGGCCTCATTTCTGCTGGTCGAACATATCGCGGGGGCTGCCTTCGACCCGCCTCTCGGACCTCCGGTGTACACCCGGGCCGTGACCCCCGACCGACGCCCGTACCGGACGCGGGACGGATATGTCTCGGTCCTTGTCTACAACGACAAGCAGTGGCAGCGATTCGCAGCGCTTTCAGGTCATCCCGAATATGCATCTGATCCGCGCTTTGCAACGCAGTCCGCACGAAGCACTCACATGGCCGAGTTCTGTCAGCTCGTGTCGCAGATCATCGAGGAACGTACCACCGGAGAGTGGCTCGAGGCCCTGGACCGGGCCGGCATCCCGGTGGCACGGCTCAATTCGACCGAGGACCTGCTGACCGACCCCCACCTGCAGGCGGTCGGCTTCTTCAGATCGATCGACGACCCCGTCGACGGCCCCGTTCGACTGCCGGGTCCCCCCGTCCATTTTTCCAAGACGCCGGCGGGATTCGAGCGGCCCGCACCCTCGCTCGGACAGGACACCATCGAGGTGCTCACCGGCCTTGGGATGGACCGATCCACCATCGACGATCTGGCCAGACGAGGGGTCGTCCGCTGCCCGGATTCGGAAGCCCGATGAGCCCCCTCGTCACCCGAATCGACCGGGTTCTGCGAGTGCTGGAACTCGCCTCGATGTATCTGGCTGCGGCCGGCCTCATGGCCATAATGATCATCGTGGTGGTCGACGTCGCACTGCGTTATGTTTTTTCGGCACCGCTCAGCTGGTCGTATGACGTGGTCTCGATGTACCTCGTCACCGTGGTCATTTTCATGGCCCTCTCGGACGGGTTCCGCAGCGGTATCCACATCAAGGTGGACCTGATCCAGCGGCTTCAAGGCACCCGGCTGCTCGCGCTGGCAGAAATTGTCGGCTATTGCGCATCGATGACCCTCTTCGGGCTGATCCTTCACGAGCTGATCGTGCATGGCCTGACGGCCTTCATCAACGCAGAGGTGGTCGCAGGTGCGATTGCCTGGCCCACGTGGCCACCGCATCTGGTCGCCTCGATTGGCGTTGCCCTGCTGTTTGTACGGATCGGACTGAGCCTGACGCTCAGGATCGTCGCCTTCGCGTCGGGGCAAGCCCTGCCGCCCACCAAGGACGCCCCCGCTGCAGAAGGACATCACTGATGCTGGTCGCTGCCGGTCTGATCGCACTTCTGTTCTTCATCTTTTTCGGCATGCCCGTGGCCTTCGCGCTGGGCGTGGCGGGCATGATCGGCCTCTACCTGAAGGGCGGCCTCGATATGCTGATGGGCATTTTGCGGACCGCGCCCCTGTCCACCACATCGTCCTACGAACTGGTGACGATCCCGATGTTCATGCTGATGGCGGAATTCATCATCATCAGCCGCATCGCAGACGAACTCTTTGACAGCGCGCGGGTCTGGTTGGGCCGCACTCCCGCCGGGCTTGCCATCTCCACAGCCATCGCGGGCGCCGGCTTTGGCGCGATTTCCGGATCCTCCACTGCAGCCGCGAGTACGCTCTCCGGGACCAGCATCCCGGCGATGATCAAGAACCACTACCATCCTAGGCTGGCGGCGGGCGTGGTTGCAATCTCCGGCACACTCGCTATGCTGATCCCGCCTTCGGTCGCCATCATCCTCTACGGCCTGATTGCGCAGGTCAGCATCAGCCAGCTCCTGATCGCAGGCATCATCCCCGGCCTGCTCGTGACACTGGTCATCATCCTGACGGTGCTGATTCTGGTCGCCATCAACCCCGCTCACGCACCCGCGGGCATCCGGTACTCGATGCGGGAGAAGCTCGCGTCGCTGCGCATCGTGGGCCCGATGGTGGCCCTCATCATGATGGTCACCGGCAGCATTTATCTCGGCATTGCAACGCCGACCGAGGCGGCGAGTCTTGGCGCGTTCGGGGCGATGATGATCGCCTTGCTGCGGCGCCGCCTCAACCGCAGAACACTGGTCGAAGCCCTGTTCCGTGCGGCCCGCACCTCCTGCATGATCATCCTGATCATCATGTGCGCACACATTTTCAGCGTCTATTTCACGCTCACCGGCTTTACCCAGTCGCTGGTCGGGTTCATCGGAGGGCTGGATGTATCCCGGTGGCTGATTTTTGCGCTCATCGTTCTGATCTATCTGATCCTCGGCTGCATCATGGACCAGATTGCCATCCTGTTTCTGACCGTCCCGGTCGTCCTCCCGGTCATTAAGACCTTGGGATTTGACCCGATCTGGTTTGGCATCATCGTGATCATCACGGCCGAGGTTGGACTGGTCACCCCACCGGTCGGGCTCAACGTGTTCGTCGTGTCGGCCTACTCGAAGATCCCGGTGCGTGAGGCCTTCATCGGCGTCGCACCCCATGTGATCGCCCATCTCTTCATCATCGTTCTGCTGGCAATGTTCCCGGCGATCGTCACCTGGCTGCCCTCGACCATCGATCCCTAGCCCCGATCCAGGACTTCACGCCCATCACCCGCTTCACCATCAACCTCCTGCTGCTTGTCGTTCATGGCGTGATGCCCACCCAATCGGTCGGCGAATTCATCACCCACGCCAAGGCCCGCCCCGGAAAGGTCAGCTACGCGACCGGCAACTCAGGCGGCAAGATCGCAGACGAGCTGTTGAAGTTATTGGCCAGCATCAATGCGTGGGGGCGCCTGGTGAGAATCCCCAAAATGAAGGCTCAGTAAGGCTGAGACCCGAAGCCGACGGCACATCAATCGAGAAATTCGAACAGCTGCCGGGCCTGCTTCGCAAGCGGAGCCACGGCTTGACGAAGCGCTTCTACGATCATCTCAACCCGCTCCTCGGGCATCCGCTGTTCGCTTCCGGAGATCGAAA
>JBIKVK010000287.1:0-4524 GCA_044356835.1 Burkholderiaceae bacterium | reverse complement strand
ACAGTATTCCACGACGCGTCCACGCGGATGGTCCGGGCGAGTGCATGCTTGAGGGCGTTGTTCAAGGCCTCCTGCACGATCCGGAGCACCTGCAAGATCACACGAGGCGGCATCCTGGGCACACCGTCGAGCGCGATCAGCCAACGTAGTTCGACCGCCGAGCCGGCCAGGCGCCGCTCGCTGCGTGCGCGCAGATCGACCATGGCATCGGCGATCGAGTCGTCATGTCCGCTCAAGGTGTCGGCGACGAGGTAAAGATCAGCGATGCACTCCTGGAGCAGTTGCGCCAACTGGGCAGGTCCGATCTGTCCCTGTTCGACCATCAGTCGGGCGCTGACGAGCTGCGAACCGAAACCATCATGCATGTCCTGAAGGAGACGTTCACGCTCCTCGACGCGGGACCGCTCAACACGCGCATCGGTGAGATCCCGGTAGGCGCTCTCGAGATCAGAGGTCCGGTCGGCAACCTCGCGCTCAAGCCGGACATTGAAGGTCCTCTGGACCTTGAGCGCATTGGCAAGAAGGGCGACCAACGCGATGCCAAAGATCACCATCACCCCGCTGTGCGCGTAGCCGATCAGGTAGACCCCCTCGAAGCGAGTGGCACCGCCCAACCTCGCAAAATCGATGGCGCCAATAACCAGAAGCATCACGTAGGCGAAAGCGACCAGCGTCTTACCCGAATCGTGGCTTCGGATCGTGTCGCGGACGATCCAGTACGCATAGCCCAAAGCCATGGCCAGGATCGGAACGTACAGGGCCAGAGCGACCCATCGGTCATTTGCGCTCAGCGCTACGGCCAGAGGTCCAACGAGCACGTAGGCGAGGACCGACCGACGCAACCACGCCGGAGTCGGCCCGAAAAAGGACGCGAAGGTCATGAGGAGAAACGGGGCAGACACCATGCGCGAGGAAAAGGCGAACCAGCTGAACAGCTCTGGGGGGACGGCTGGCTGGCTGACCAGAGTGTTGAGATTGCTCAGGGCATTGGTGATGCTCGCCAGACCGAACCATAGATAGGACGATTCGGCGCGAAGCAGCAGCCCCACGGCCAACGCAAGCACGCCCAGCGTCAATGATGCCCAGGTCAGCATGTGGATCGTCTCCACGCGCCAGAAATAGTCCGAGGCATAGACCCCGCGGTCCAGGCGCTCGGCATCTCCCACAACCGGTGCCGACAGGCCATTCATCTGACGGTCGTCAGCGAAGATTTCGAATTCAATCTGGTTGCTGCCCACCCGCCAGACCGACGGGGGCGGCTTGAACAGATAGGGTCGATGAAGGCATCGGATGTTGGACAATTCGCCGAGCTCGCACCCCCCGATCAGTTGTCCGTTGATAAACAAGCGGCCCGAGAGGCTGAGCTTGCCGACATAGAGGCCAAGGGGTCGAAGCGGCAATGCGTCGAGGCTGTGGTCGAGACGAAAGCGAACCAGCGAGCCGGCAGGATCGAAGTCTCCCCGCTCTAGCTTATAGGGGAGACTCACTTCGGTCTCGCCGCTCGAGGTCACCAGCACTGCGCGCTCAATTCGCAGGCCCGCGCCGGAAGGCGCCTCAGCCCAAGCCAGTCCGGCGCCGAGCAGAATAAGGGCAGCCGCGAGCAGCATCCTTCCCAGCAGCCACGGGCAACCCGAGCTGCTGGCACGATGTCTGCTGAAATTAGTCCCGCTGTTCACGCCGCACTGAAAGGCTTCACTTAGCACCGACATCGGACAAATCGAGCACCATTCCGGTGCGCCAAGGTCTGCCCACCCCCTTTCAACTCCTGGAGACCCCATTATGCAGCGCCGCTCTCTCCTGCACTTCATTCTCGCCGCCTCGATGCTTGCCCCGGTCGGAGCGGTACAGGCGCAAAATGCCCTGACCGAAGTGATGAGCCGGAAATCCATCGTGATTGCGATCCCGACCGACTTCCCGCCGTACGGCTTCGTCGGCACGGACCTCAAACCGCAGGGCCTCGACATCGACATGGCCCTCTATATTGGCGACAAGCTGGGGGTCAAGGTCGAACTGCTTCCGGTCACGACCGCTAACCGAATCCCCTACTTGCAGACCAAGAAGGCTCAGTTGGTGATCTCCACGCTGGGCAAGAACGCAGAGCGCGAAAAGGTCATCGACTTCACCGCGGCCTACTCTCCCTTCTTCCAGGGCGTTTACGGCGGCAAGTCACTCGCGATCAAGAGCTTTGCCGATCTCAAAGGCAAGAGCGTTGGGGTGACCCGCGGCGCAATCGAGGACATGGAACTCACCAAGCTCGCTCCCGAAGGCACGAACATCCGGCGATTCGAGGACAACACAGCGACCATTTCAGCATTCGTGACCGGCCAGGTCCAACTGGTCGCAACGGGCGCCTCGGTGGCGGGCAACATGATGCAGCGCAATCCCAAGCTGGACGCCGAATACAAGCTTCTGATCAAGGATTCCCCGAACTTCATCGGAGTCGCCAAAGGCGAGGACGCTCTACGCTTGAAGGTCAACGAAATCATCGCTTCCGCTCGTTCGGCCGGTGATCTGGACAAGATGGCGCAAAAGTGGCTGGGTCGTCCTGCGGGCGAGCTTCCGAACTGAACAAGACCGGTCAGGGCAGCACCTTGGTGCCCCCGGGGTCCGGACGACCCCGCCGATCTCCGGCAGGATAGACGCCATGTTGGTCCGTCTCGATTTTCTGGCGGTCCTCGTTGACTGGCCCTTGCTCGCGCAAGGCCTTGTCACGACGGTCGCCCTGACCGCATGCGCTGCCCCGGTGGGTCTTGCCCTGGGGATCGCCTGCGCATGGGCGAGAATCAACGCGGGAACCCCTTTGAGGTGGGCGGTCGGAAGCTACGTCGAGCTGATCCGCAATACGCCCTTCATCGTCCAGTTGTTTTTCATCTTCTTCGGGCTGCCAAGCCTGGGGGTGAGGCTCTCGCCCGAGACCGCCTCTGCGCTTGCGATGGTCATCAACCTTGGGGCTTACGCTGCTGAAATCGTCCGGGCGGGGCTCGAGGCCACCCCCCGGGGGCTCATCGAAGCAGGCCAAAGCCTCGCCTTGCAACGGCGGCAGATCTTTATGTACATCGAACTGCCACCCTCGCTCGCGCGCGTGTGGCCTGCGATCACCAGCCAAATCGTCATTGTCATGCTGGGCTCGGCGGTGTGCGGTCAAATCGCCGCCCAGGAGCTGTCTTACTTCGCCCATTTGATCCAGAGCCGGAACTTTCGCGCGTTCGAAGCCTACATCGTTGCGGCACTGCTGTACCTGGGCCTTGCCATCGCGCTGCGCGCAGTGCTCAACGCAGCCGGCCGGCGCTGGCTGCTGACCCGCTGACCCTCCGACCGAAGGCATCGATCATGGTGGAGTTCGGTCTTTGGGACATCTTTCGCAACCTGCTGCTGGCCGCCCGTTGGACAGTGCTCCTGTCGCTGATCGCTTTTGTCGGCGGGGGCGCATTGGGGCTGGCCTTGCTCGCAATGCGTTTGGCCCGTGTGCCGGGTGGAGAGCTTGCCGTTCGGGGTTTCGTCGAGCTGTTTCAAGGAACACCGCTGCTGATGCAGTTGTTTCTCGCCTACTTTGGGCTGGCCCTGATCGGGCTCGAGGTATCCGCGTGGGCCAGCGCTGCACTGGCCCTGTCGCTTTACAGTGCTGCATTCCTCACAGAAATCTGGCGCGGGTGTGTGAACGCGGTGCCGCGCGGGCAGTGGGAAGCGGCCGCAAGTCTCGCATTGTCGCTCTATGAGCAGATGCGCCACGTGATCGGTCCTCAGGCCGTGCGCATCGCGATCGCCCCAACCGTCGGCTTTCTGGTGCAGGTCGTCAAGGGAACCGCTCTCGCCTCCGTCATCGGCTTCATCGAACTCACAAAAGCCGGCACCATGATCGCCAATGCGACGTTCAAGCCGTTTGTCGTCTATGCGGCAGTCGCACTCGTATATTTCGCCCTGTGCTTCCCGATTTCGGTCTGGAGTCGCCGGCTCGAACGCCGCCTGGCCATGCGCCCGGCAAGCTGATCCGAGTTCTGAATCAACGGAGCCCCGATGTCTTCCATCGAACCTGAAGCCAATACGCCGAACGAGTCGCCCCGCGCGCTGTCGATTCGGGGGCTTCGCAAGCAATTTGGCAGCCATCAGGTGCTGAACGGTATCGATTTGGACGTGCGTGCGGGCGAAGTGATCGCACTCATCGGACGCAGCGGCTCGGGCAAGAGCACGTTGTTGCGCTGCATTAACGGGCTTGAGCGCTTCGATGCAGGCCGGATTGTGATCGACAGCGAACCGCAGATGCACGACGACCCGAAGGCGCTTCGCAGACTGCGCCAAAAGGTCGGCATGATCTTTCAGAGTTTCAACCTGTTCCCCCATCTGAGCGCCGGTCGCAACATTTCGCTCGCGCCCGGACTGGTGCTGGGCCGCTCCGACACCGACCGGGAAACCCAGGCACGTGCGCTGCTCGCCAAGGTGGGACTGGCCGACAAATTTCACGCCTATCCGGACCAGCTGTCCGGCGGCCAGCAGCAACGCGTGGCGATCGCGCGGGCCCTGGCCATG
>JBIKVK010000285.1:0-4530 GCA_044356835.1 Burkholderiaceae bacterium | reverse complement strand
GCGCCTCGCCCTCAAAGTAGAAGACATCGTCGCCGCCGCCGCCGATCAGGGTATCGTCGCCCGGCCCACCATCGAGGACATTGGACCGAGCATCACCGTGCAGACGATCATTGTCGTAGCTGCCTTGAACGGCCTCGACGTTCAAGATCCGATCGGATCCGTCTGCCCCGGATGCCGTACCCATGGACAGGTCCACCGAGACACCGCCCAGCGGGGCATAGCGGTAGACGACAAAGTCCACACCTGGCCCGCCTTCAATGGTATCGGCTCCGGAAAATGCTGCGATGAAGTCCTGCCCCGCACCGCCGGTCAGAGAATCATCAAGGTTGCTCCCCAAAATGGCAGCCACCTCCACGCCCGACACCTGATCCAGTCCGCCCAATCCATCGCTTTGGCTGCCTTCGTAAGCGCCAAGCCCCTTGTTGAAGGTGGCCGTGATTGCGAACTGCTGCCCCTGGGCGCTGGTCCGGAACGAATAAACCAGAAAATCATTGCCCGTGCCGCCCGAAATTGAATCGTGGCCAGCCTCGCCGACCAAAATATCTCCCCCTGGACCACCGATCAGAAGATCCTGACCCGATCCACCGATCAGTGCATCATCGTCAGAACCTCCGTCGATCGAGTCGTCGCCCGCGTCGCCGATCAAGAGGTCGTCTTCGGCCAAGCCGATGAGCGTATCGTCGCCCTTGCCTCCGTTGATCGTATCGTCCGCGCTGGTACCGACAAGGTACTGGCCCTCGGTGAACCCGTAGCGGGTCAAGAACGCAACGGAGTCGGCCGGGTCGGAAGCGCCAACCCGCCCGTTGGTTCCCGTGTGGTAAAGCGCCGGGCCCTGCCCCGCGCCGGATCCCTGCGTGAATACCAGATCTGAATAAGTCCGGTGGCCTAATGGGCCGCCCCCCGAGGACCAAGCACCATCGCTCTCAACCACCTGTGCGGAAAGCAGGTCTCCATCGGCTGAAAGCCTCAAGACGACATTGGCATAACCGCCTCCATCCGCCGACCAACCTGCGAACGTGCCGTCGGTGGTGCCTGCCACATAGACAACCCCGGAAGGGTCGATCGTCACGGCATAGCCGGAATCGACACCAGGCGAGCCGAACGTCCTCGCCCACCGCAGCGCACCCGCAGAGGAGTATCGCGCGACAACAATGTCGGAAAGGCCACCCGCATAAGCATGCGGGGCGATTGCTGATCCGACTTCACCCGCGACGAAGACTTCACCTGATGCCGCGACGGCCACACCAAACAGACGATCGTCGCCCGTACCTCCGAGCAGTCGGGTCCAAAGCAGGTTGCCCGACGCGTCATACCGGTTGAGCAGACCGTCGGAGAGGCCTCCGCTATATGCCTGGCCGCCCAGCGAAGCCCCGGCACGTCCCGTTGCATAGAACCCACCCTGACCGGGCTCGAAAGCAAGACCGACGAGGTCGTCGGGACCGCTGGTGGCCACACCTTTTGCCCAAACCCGGTTGCCACTTGTGTCGTAACGAACAATCCAGCCGTCCGAGACGCCGCCGGCGGGGAGCCCATAAATCGAACCGAATGTTCCTCCGCTCACGATGGCCGACCCATCAGCCATGGCGATGACCGCCTCAGCCGAATCATAGGCAGCTCCACCGATCAGCCGCGACCAGCCGTGGGACCCGTCAGCGGCGACCAGCGAGATGAAGCCATCGATATCGCCCAGACCCGTTTGACCTTGAAAGGCCGTACCGCGCGTATCCGTGTATCCGACGACATAGATCGCGCCATCGCTCGGCCGATGAGCGACACCATAAGCGATGTCCAATCCGCTGCCGCCCAACTGGACAGCCCAGGTCGATTGCCCCTGGTCGCTGACCCGGACAATCCAGGCGTTGCCGGGATCGGCTCCCGACGGATCGACAAACCCAACGACCGAAACCGTGTTGCCGCTGGATGCGGCGAGGGCGAGCCCCCCTGAGCGGCTCGCGGCGGGCGCATATTCGAGGCGCCAGTCCAACTCGGGCGATGGGCTCTCGATTTCGACGATAAAGCCGGACGCAGAGGTGTTGGCCGCATCGCTCCAGTGAACGGCCGTTGGCCAGGTCAAGCTCACAGTCAGATGAGCGTAATCGGCACCAGGCCCGCCGGCTGGTGCCCCAGCCCGCCAGGCAAGGTAGCCGGGCGTTTCACCGGAATCCCACTTCCACCCCCCCGCAGGCTCTGCGCTCCCCGGCACCTGGTAGAGCCCGATCCAGGAATGGGTCGCAGCCGGCCCAAGGAGGGAATCGACATCGTTCTGTGCCCCTGCGGCGATGCGGGACACGAAATCATGTTCTGCCTCAGAGCCGATGCTGACCAGATAGCCTCCCCTGGATCGGGCAAAGGCCTGAGCGTCCTGCCAGGACAGCTTTTCGGTGTAAACCTCGTAGCGATGACCGGCAAACTGCTCCGATGAGACCGGACTGAAGGGAGCACCTGCAGCGGCGCCCATCACCCGAGTGACGAAACCGTCACTCCCTCCTCCTAGAGCAGTTCGCGAAGCAATGCCGGACGTGGCCAAACCCGCCACATACAGGGCACCGCTCATCGGATTCAGGGCGATATCGCGCACAGATTCAGTGCCCGAACCGGAGATCAGTTGGGTCCACTCCACCCATCCGTCTTCGTCGTAAGCTCGGATAAAGGCATCGCCGCTGCCGGCAACCGTGAGGCCGCCACCACTCGCAGCCAACCGCCCGCCGATGATGACCTTGCCCTCGCGGTCGATAGCCAGCGCGTTGACCTCATCATCACCGCTCGAACCCCATTGGCGGGTCCAGAGACGTTCGCCTGAGGAAGAAAGCTTCGAGACGAAAACGTCAAGCCCTCCCGCCGAGGTCTGCCCGGACCAGGCCGCACTGGTCACGCCCGCCACGTAGATGCTGCCGTCGAGGGCCACTTCGACGTCGATCACCCGATCCAGGCCCGAAGTGCCGAATACTTCGACCCACTCTTGAATGCCGTCGGTCGAATAACGGGCCACGAAAGCATCGCCACTGCCCCCCGCAAATGGCTCGAGCCCCAAAGGCCCCCCAACACCGCCGGCAACGATCAGATGCCCATCATCCGATCGGGCAATGGCGTGGCCATAGTCCTCTCCGGCAGACCCGATGTGTCGAACCCACTGGAGCACCCCATCGGAGGAGACCCTGCCGATAAATGCATCGCCAGCGCCCATGAGGGCCTGGTGCCCCAGCGAACCGTACGTATCTCCGGTAATAAAAACATCGCCTTCAGCGGCCTCTGACGGAGCCCAGACAAGGTCACGGAGGTAGTCGTGGCGAACGCCTTGCGACTGCAATGTCAGGGACCAGACTACGTTGCCCGTGGGGCTGAAGCGGGTGAGGAAAGAGTCCCAGGACCCCGCCCCGGGA
This sequence comes from Burkholderiaceae bacterium, assembly GCA_044356835.1. Classification (GTDB taxonomy): domain Bacteria; phylum Pseudomonadota; class Gammaproteobacteria; order Burkholderiales; family Burkholderiaceae_E; genus SYIM01. Next base: position 1,150 of record JBIKVK010000285.1, on the reverse strand, counting down.
GGATTGGTTAGCGAGTCGGATATCTCGTCGGTGAAACCACCGACGAACACCGAGCCATCGGCCGCGAGCGCAAGCGCGCTGCCAACGTAGGCGCTGTCCCGAGCGGGGACATTAAAGGTGGATTCAAGCACGCCCGCCGCATTGAATCTCTGAAGCACAGAGCTACCATCGTTGGCTTTCAGGCGTCCATCGAGATACCCGTCACTTTCCGAGTAGCGTGCGACGACCAGTCCACCGTCAGCCGTCACGGACAGCGCCGTGGCGACGTCAAACCGCCCGGTGCCGGTCAACTGGGGCCACCACGGGTCTCGCCAGGCTAGGACGGTGGAGGAAGGTTCAGGACGTAAGGTCGAGGATTCGGAGCTCATCGCGGTTCCTCTATGCGCCAGGCAGCAGCAGGGGACGTTGCGGCAATGACCCGCTTCGGGCGACGTAGCGCCGAAGGGTTAGCCAAACACTAGGATAGCGTGACTTTCGCGACCCAAGTCAATCAAGGCGATTTATTCGTGCGCAAACCGAGATCGGGCTCAGGGAGTCTTGAAACCCGCTCAGACGCCACCCCGGGGGCTCCTCCTTGTTGCACGGCCAACAGGCTTGATCTCGTCCGGCGAGACCAGGAAAAGATCCCGGATGTCGTCCCGCGCGGGGTGATACCCAGGGCCCGATCGTGATCTGGCAGTGTGAGGCCTCTTTTTGGCATAAAATTTGGTTTTTTATGGCTGTAAATCGTAGGTTTCCGCAAACCCTTCGGATCACGGTCTTTGACCTCCCCTGAATCCTTCTTACTCCTGTCCACGCCGGACTGCCAAGACCCAGGCCGCGAGGCCGTTCGCGGCCTGTTGGCACCCCTCGAGAAGCTCCACCTCAGTGGCCTGTTTCATCCCCGCGCCTCCCGCATCGCGGGGGCATTCCTTCGTAGCGTGCCCTCGCCACCCGTCACACCATTTCGGAAATTGCCATGTCCAGAGAAGCCCTAGTGGTCTCCACGTCCTATTCATCCGACTGGTTCAACGGATTCCCGACTGTCGCGGGCCTCGCAGACGGCGGTTTCGTGCTGGCCTATAACGCGAACCTGGCAGAAAACAAGGACATTGGCTTAGCAATTTTCAATGCTGCCGGGGATCTCATTGCCGCCAACATTTTGGCAAAT
>JBIKVK010000284.1:0-4543 GCA_044356835.1 Burkholderiaceae bacterium | reverse complement strand
GGGTCTAGGTCGTTCGCGGTCATTGGGGCACCGTGCAAGGGAGGGTTGAATCGCATTTTTTTGAAAGCAGAAATTTAGCCGATTTCAAAGTTAGTCGAAACCGCAAGGCGGACGCCCGGAGAAGGGATCAATGAGTCGTTGACATCACCAAACCACCATGTCAGCATACCTTTAATCGGTATTTATTGTACCGATATTCGAAACAAATAACAGAGCTCGCAAAAATTCACGCTCGTAGCCTTCGGCTGAAGCCCCGAGCGATAAGGATCGGAGGAGACCTTGCCAGACTATTCCGAAGCCCTCAGTAAGCCGAGCCTCCTCGGTCGCGTCGACGCCCTGCTCGGCAAGGTCGAGGGCGTGATGCTCGCGATTTCTGCCGCGCTCGTCGTCTTGCTCATGGTGATGGGGCTGGCCGAAGTGACCGCGCGCTCGGTTTTCAACAAGCCCCTGCTGGGTTACATCGATCTGGTGGGCCTGATCACATCGGCCGTTGCATTCTTTGCGCTCTCCCACTGTCAGAAGGCCGGCAAGCACATCCGTATGGAGCTGCTGGTGGACTCCCTGAGCGGACGCTTCAAATGGGTCACCGAGCTGATCGGCACCGTGCTCGCACTTGTCGTGGTGACCATGCTGCTCAGCCCCACCTGGCAACATGCGCTGCGCTCCATGATGCTGGGCGACTCGACGATGGATCTGCAGCTGCCGATGTGGCCTTCCAAGGTCATCATCCCGATTGCACTCGCCACCTTGTGGCTGAGGCTCGTGGTCAACGCGCTTGGCTTTATTCGCCTGATCAAGAATCCCGGCGCACTGCCGATTGCGATTCCGATTCCAGAGCATGCGGTCGCAGTAGAGGCCGAGCTCAACAAGAAACAAGCCTGAGCTTAGGGGAGCCTACGACATGTTGGACATCGATCCCTACACGCTCGGACTGATCGGCGTCGGTCTGCTCACGGTCTTTATCGCGCTGGGTGTACACGTGGTCTTTGCCGCCGCTCTGGTCGGCATCGTGGGCCTGTCGATGATGCGGGGCGTGCCGGTGGGTACGGGGGTCGCCGGCATGGTCCTCCACGCCGAGACCACCAAATTCGCACTCAGCGTGCTGCCGATGTTCATTCTGATCGGCTATTTCGCCTTCTACGGCGGAATGATCCACAGCGCTTACAGTGCGGCCTTGCGGTTTTTCGGATGGATGCCCGGAGGTCTGGCCTTCGCGACGGTCGCCGCGACGGCGGGGTTCGCGGCGGTCTCCGGTGCCAGTACAGCCACCGCGGCCGTGTTCTCGCGGATCGCGATCCCGCAGATGCTTGCTGCGGGGTATCACCGGCAGCTGGCTGGAAGCGTCGTGGCTGCGGGGGGTACGCTCGCCTCCCTGATTCCACCGAGCGCCATTTTGGTGATCTACGGCATTCTGGTCGAGCAATCGGTCGGGCAGCTGCTGCTCGCCGGCTTTCTGCCGGGCGCGCTCACCGCGGTGCTGTATTCAGGCGCCGTCGCCTGGGTGATTTGGCGGCATCCGGACAAGGTGGGTGGCATCCATCTTGCGACCTGGAGCGAGCGCATGAAGTCGCTCCCAGGGGTCATGCCGATCTTCTTTGTGATCATCGCGATCTTTGCAGGGCTGTACGGCGGCATCATGACTCCCACCGAGTGCGGTGCCGTGGGCGCAGCCATCGTCCTGGGCCATGCGGTCGCCACCCGTCGCATGCGCCGCCAAGATTTCGCGCAATCGGCGCTCGAGGCTGCCAAGCTGACCGGCATCATCTTCGCGATCATTTGGGGCGTTCTGATTTTTGCCCGGTTTCTGAGCTACTCCGGCGTGGTCGAGGCCGCTTCGACCTGGATCGTCGAGCTCCCGCTGCCGCGGCTTGCCATCCTGCTCATGATCCTTGGGGTCTACCTGATCCTGGGCATGTTCATGGACGGAATGGGCATGCTCCTGCTGACCCTCCCCGTGGTGTATCCGGCCGTCGTCAAACTGGGCTACGACCCCATCTGGTTCGGAATCATCCTGGTCAAGATGGTCGAGATCGGCTTGGTCACGCCACCGGTCGGATTGAATTGCTACGTCGTCCATTCGGTGCGGCCAGATATCCCCCTTGGAGAACTTTTCCGAGGGGTCATTCCTTTCATCCTGGCCGATGTCGTGGTCATTGCGCTCCTGATCGCCTTCCCCGAGATCGCGCTGATCCTTCCCCAAATGCTGATCGATCGCTAAACCCGAACTGGAGACACAGCCCATGAAACATTCATCCCACCCGTCGCTTCGGACTCGTCGCGCCCTTCTGGGTGCCGGGGCCGCCATCGCCGCCGCCCCGGTGCTCGCCCAAGCCAAGCGGGACCGCAGCATCGTTCAGGGCCCGCGGGTCACCTGGAATGTATCGCTCTGGGGCACCCGCCGCGCGCAGAGCGAAGGCATCGAGGCCCTGGCTGCGATCGTCTCCGAGCGCACTGCGGGCCGGTTCTCGATCAAGATGCACTACGCCGAGTCCTTGTCGCCGACCCGGGACAACCTCGACGGCGTCATGATCGGTGCGTTCGAAATGGCGCATATCGCGTCCTCATTCCATCCCGACAAGGTTCCAACGCTCAACATCTTCGACCTGCCCTTTCTGCCGGTGTCGGACCTCCGCGCCCAGGCTCGCGCAATGCGGGCTTATCTGGCTCACCCGGCGGTGCGTGCCGACCTCGCCCGCTGGAAATCCGTGGGTTTGCTCCCAGTGCTGCTGCCCTCTTACGAGCTGCAGGGACGGCGTGCGCCGCCCAAGGGCGTGGATGACCTCAAGGGGCTCAAGGTGCGGGCGCCGGGCGGCCTCGGTGCCGTCATGCGAAGCGTCGGTGCCACGCCGGTCTCGGTGGCCTCAGGCGACATGTATGTGGCGATGCAGCAGGGGATCGTCGATGCCATGGTGCTCCCGCACTATTCGGCGGTGGCTTTCCGCACCTATGAGATGTCGACCTGGTTCAGTTCGAATATCGGTCTGGGTACGCTCGGTGTGGTGACGGTGGTCAACCAGGCGGCCTGGGATCGCTTGCCCGAGGCCTATCGGCAGCTCCTGAACGACACGGTCGACGAAGCGCTCGAGATCCAGATTGCCGCCTACGAAACCGCACAAAAGTCTGCCATCGAGAAAATGCGGGGCCGAGGGCTGACCGAGGTCGTATTTCCCGCAAGCGAAAACGCGCGCTTGGTCGAGGCTTCAAAACCGGTGTGGAATGCCTGGCTTGCGGACATGAACAAGCGCAAGTACCCCGCAGAGGAGCTCCTCAAGGTGGTGCTCGACGCCGCCGCCGGGCGCTAGGCCATCGCGGGGCCCCGCGCCCCGCCCTCTTCCGGTAAGCTTGAGCGGTTGCGCCTGGGGATCGTCACCCTCTTTTCCCCGGTCATTCCCCTTCAGACCGCCCGCTCAAGCCCTACCCATGATTCCAAACGAGGTCAGAGACGTCCTCGCCTCAATTGCCCAGCTGGGGCGGTTGCCGTTCGAGGCCGGCGACGGCGGGTCATTCGCGATCACCCTGGCTGACGGCGACGAGCTGGGCCTTGAGATCGACCCCGAGGGCAACACCCTGGTTCTGAGTGCTCCGCTCTTTGCGCTCGCCAATCACGACCGCGAGGCGCTCTTTGCCACGGCAATGCGGCTCAATCATCTCGGGCTGGGCACCTCGGGCGGCACACTGGGCTGGAACGAGCAGACCGACGAGCTGGTCCTGTCCGCGGTGCTGCCCCTTGCGCTCCTGGATGAGGTCGGCTTTCTCGCAGCCCTCGAAGCCTTTGCCGATCAGGTGATGCGATTTCGAGCCAGCGGTCTCGAGCCCGCGGGCTCGGCCCCAACCGATCGGCTTGACAGCACCGACCCCAGCGACCGAAACGACCACGCGCCCTCCGGCGATCAGGTCGACAGCACCGCCTCGGTACCGGCCATGGACGAGACTATGGCGGCCATGCTGCATCGGGCCTGACCCATGAAATTCTTTGGGTTCTCCAGACGCATTGACCCGAGCGTCGGGGCGCCGACCCATCTGCTGGGAGCAGCGGCTGGGGTGACACAAAGCGCGGCCCCTGTAGGCGCCAAGGGCCTGGAGCGCTTCAAGAAGGATCTCGGCCGGCAGTGGGGCTTTCATCTCTTCAGCCGCATTGGGAGCAGAGACCGAATCCGGCAGGCCCATGGCGACCCCAGCCGCTATGTGATGTTCCGAAAGGGGGACCCTTCAGCGATCCGGCTCGAGCTGGTCGGAAAGCTGCACTCGGTCCGAAGCGGCGGTGCGGGCGCTCTCAGCGACTCAGCCGCCAAGCTTCCGGACGCCTCGTCCAAGCCGCCGGCGCCATCGGCGGATGCTTCCGAACTCAATCCCCCGTCGCCGGCCGACGCCTCCTCAATTGAGTCGGGCGCCCCGGCCCCCGGAGCGGGAGAAGCGGTTCCGCAGCCGGGTCCGATCGGAGATCAACCGATCGTTGCCGAAAACATTCCGCCTCCCGAGACCCAGCTCTCCGACCGCATCCGCGAGCGCAGCACCCAGGCCGACCTCCAGGGTGTGCGGGTCG
>JBIKVK010000055.1:0-15698 GCA_044356835.1 Burkholderiaceae bacterium | reverse complement strand
TGTCGATCGCGACATCGCGCCCATCATCCTGGTCTCCAAGATCTCGAATGCCCTGGTCGTCCACCCCTCGGTTCCGGTCAAGGACCTCAAAGAGTTCCTGGCCTACGCCAAGGCCCACCCGAACAAGCTCACCTATGGTTCGACCGGCCAGGGGACGGCCACCCACCTGTTTGCCGAACTGTTCTCGATGATGACCGGCGTTCAGATGGTGCATGTGCCCTACAAGGGTACCGGGCCTGCAGTGGTCGACCTGCTCGGCGGTCAGATCAACCTGATGTTTGACAGCCTGTCGACAGTCATCCAGAACGAGAAGGCGGGCAAGGTCCGCATGATCGGCTTGACCGCATCCGACCGTTTCGAAGGGGCGCCGCAGTTTCCGACCCTGCACGAATTGGGCGTGACCGGTTATGACGCGACAGGATGGTTCGGCTTTGCCACCCGCTCGGGTGTTCCGCAGGACATCATCGACAAGATCAATGCCGAGATCGACGCTGTCATCCGCACGCCTGAGATGCGCGAGCGCCTGATCGGCATCGGCAGCAACGTGGTCGGCGGCAAGCCCGAGGTGTTCACCCGGCATATCCAGGCCGAAGCCAAGAAGTGGGGCGAGGTCATTCGGGCTTTGAAGATTGCGCCGCAGTGATGCCTTTGAACTGCGTTCTCCCGGGGTCGTATTCGAGCCGCTCGTGGGCGCACTTGCGCCCGGGCGGCTCGATCCGCGCTCCTTTGCGTTGATGACCTCACTGAATCTCTCGGCGCTCCGCCCGGGGCGCCTGCTCCTGCGGGCGACCGTGCTGGCGGTTTACGTCATCATGCTGTGCCCGATCGCGTTTGTGCTCTGGCTGAGCTTTTTCAAGGACGCGATCCTCTACTTCCCGCCCTCGGGCTACACCCTGGCGTGGTATCTCAAGGCGTGGGACAACAATTCCTTCGTAAACGGATTCGTGTTCAGTCTGCAGGTGGCCGCCATCGCATCCCTGATCGGCGTGAGTCTGGGCGTGATCGCAGCGCTCGGCATCATCCGATATCCGTTTCGAGGGAGATCGTCGATCAATACCCTGCTGCTGTCGCCGCTGCTCATGCCCTCGATCGTGGCGGGCATCGCGATCTATCTGTTCTACCTGCGCGCTGAAAACTTCCTGGACTATGACATCGTCGGCACGACCACAGGCCTGGTGATGGCGCACATCTGTCTGACCATCCCTTGGACTGTGCGCCTGGTATCGGCGAGTCTTCACGGCCTGGACGGCTCGATCGAAGAGGCTGCGCGCAACTTGGGGGCGAGCCCGCGTGTAGCTTTCTTCCGGATCACATTGCCCATGATGCGCCCGGCGATCGTTGCAGCGACGCTGTTCAGCTTTATCGTCTCTTTCGAAAATCTCGAGCTCTCTCTGTCCCTGGTGGGCCCGGGGAAGACCACCCTGCCGATCGCGATCATGCAATACCTCGAATTCAACCTCGACCCGACGATTGCGGCGGTCTCCTCGGTCCAGATCATCCTCCTGGGTGCGATCATGCTGATCACCGACCGCTTTGTGAAATTGAGTCAGGTGGTCTGACTATGGCTCAGGTCAGTCTGGTCAATCTCCGGAAGCACTTTGGCGCCTCGGTCGCGGTCGCGGATTTTTCGCTGGACATTGCCGACGGCGAGTTCGTTGCCTTCCTGGGGCCCAGCGGTTGCGGCAAGACGACCACCCTGCGCATGATTGCCGGGTTCATCGAGCCCTCGGGCGGGCGCGTCCTGATCGGCGGCCAGGACGTCACCGACATTCCGGTGCACCGTCGCGGGACCGGAATGGTGTTTCAGCGTTACGCCCTGTTTCCGCACCTGACCGTTGCCGAGAACATTTCATTCGGCCTTGAAATGCACAAGGTCGTCGGTGACGAGCGCCGCAGGCGGATCGATCGGGCGCTCGAACTCGTTCGGATGGGGGCGCTTCGCGACCGCTATCCACGCCAGCTTTCGGGTGGCCAGCAGCAGCGGGTGGCGATTGCCCGCGCACTCGCGATCCAGCCCAAGGTGTTTCTGCTGGATGAACCGCTTTCGAACCTGGACGCCAAGCTGCGCCTCGAGGTCCGCGACGAGATCCGGGCGCTTCAGCGTCAGCTTGGACTCACGACCGTGTTCGTGACCCATGACCAGGAAGAGGCGCTCTCGATTGCCGATCGCATTGCCATCATGCACGACGGAATCGTCCAGCAAGTGGGTTCGCCCAGCCAGGTGTATGAGCGCCCGGCTAATCTGTTTGTCGCGGACTTCCTGGGCAAGATGAATTTCTTTGTGGGACGGCTCAAGTCCCAGACTGAATTTGCGTGCGAGGACGGGCGCCTTCTGTGGGTAGATGCTTCGTCTGCGCGAATCGATCTCTCCGGTTCAGCGACCTCCTCGGTGGGTCGACTGGGTGTCCGTCCCGAGCGCTTGCGCCTGGTGGCCGCGCCGGCGCCGTCCGGCTTGAATGCGATCGAGGTGGAGGTGTCTGCCCTGACTTACCTGGGTGCGTTGCTGGAAGTTCACCTGCGTGCGCTCGACAGTGGTCAGAACCTGATCGCTCAGGTGCCCAACGCCGCATCGGCGGGCATTCCGAGAACCGGTCAAAGGTTCCTTGCGGTCTTCGACCCAGCCGACGCTGTTTTGCTCGATTGATCGGCCGAGCGTACGACCATGAGCGCCGCAGCAGTCCAGTCGGGGTCCCTGGGGCAGGGAACGAGCGCATCAGTCGCGCGGGTGGGCCCGGGGCTCGCGTTCCCGGCCTCGATGGTGGTTCTGGTCATCATCATGGTGCCGATCCTGATGATGTTCCGATACAGCTTCAGCCCTTACGACCCCATCGAGATCGTCAAAGAAGGTTTCACGCTGGACAACTACGTCAAGTTTTTCAGTGATGCTTATTATCTTGACGTGTTCCTGGTCACGCTGAAGGTGGCACTGCTCTGCACGGTGCTCGCCCTGGTGATGGGTTTTCCCGTGGCGTATTTCCTCGCGCGGACCCACACGCCCTTCAAGAGCCTGCTGATCATCCTGCTGGTGTTTCCCCTGATGGTGGGCAACGTGGTTCGGGCTGCCGGCTGGATGGTGGTGCTCGGCAATGCCGGTGCGGCCAACGCCCTGTTGAAGGCGCTCGGGCTGATCGACGAACCGGTGAAGCTGCTCTACACGCCGCTCGCCGTGGTCATCGGTACGACGGCTGTTGTGCTGCCTTTCATGATCCTGACCTTGCAGAGCGTACTCGAAGGCATCGATTTTTCCCTCGAAGAGGCGGCCCGCAACCTCGGGGCCAGTCACGCGACCACCTTCTTTCGCATCATCGTGCCGCTTGCGGCGCCTGGAGTGGCCGCCGGAACGCTGCTCGTTTTCATCCTGTGCATGAATGCGTATGCCACGCCTGTTCTGCTGGGAGGCAGCGGCATCACGATGATGGCTCCGTCTTTGTACGGTCAGATCACCAAGGCATCGAACTGGCCGTTTGGATCGGCCATGGCCCTGATCCTGGTGTGCGCGACGCTCGCGATTGCGGTGAGCTCGAGCTGGTTGATCCACCGGCGCTATGTCAGGACGATGACCACCTGAAGATGAAAAATGCCGACCTTATTGAACTTTGGAGAACCCGATGAGCCTGATGCTGTTACGTCGCGGTGAATTGCTCGATCCGCTGCAGGCTGAGTTGCAGGGTCCACACGACATCCTGATCGAAGACGGAGTGATTCGCGAAGTCTCTGCCGCTCCAATTGCGTCCGCATCGGCTCAGACCATCAACCTGGCGGGTCGCACCGTGATGCCGGGCCTCATTGATCTGCACGTCCATGTGCTTGCGACCCAGCTCAACCTCAACACGCAGGGTGTCCTGCCCGATGCGCTGGTGATGTATCGGGCCCTGCCCATCATGAAGGCCATGCTGCGTCGGGGCTTCACGACGGTGCGCGATGCGGGAGGGGCGGGCTGGGGTATCAAATGTGCCGTTGAGGAAGGCAGCGCGATCGGCCCGCGCCTCTTCATTTCCGGACATGCGCTCAGCCAGACGGGCGGCCATGGCGACCCCCGGCCGCGTTCGGACCATCTTCGACCGCTGAACCTGTGCGGCTGCTGTTTCAGGGCCGGGGACATCAGCCGCGTCGCTGACGGCGTCGATGAGGTGGTCCGCGCGGTTCGCCAGGAATTTCAGATGGGTGCCGATCAGATCAAGATCATGGCCTCGGGCGGAGTGGCCTCACCGACCGATCCGATCGCGGCCCTGGGCTATTCCGACGATGAGATTCGAGCGATCGTTGCGGAAGCACGCGCGCGTCAGACCTACGTCATGGCGCACTCGTATACCGCCGAGGCCATTGCCCGGGCGGTCCGGCTTGGGGTCCGAACCATCGAGCACGGCAACCTGGTTGACGATGATGCGGCACGTGTCATGCGCGAGCACGGCGCCTACGCGGTTCCCACCCTGGTGACCTACGAGGCACTGGCCAGCGAGGGCGCGCAGTTTGGGTTGCCGCCCGAGAGTGTGGCCAAGATCGGTTCCGTCAAGGAAGCCGGGCTGGGTTCGCTCGAAATATTCAAGCGCAACGGCGTGGCGATGGCCTACGGTACCGACCTGCTCGGGCCGTCCCAGAGACTGCAAAGCGAAGAGTTCAGGATCCGTACCCAGGTGTTGTCCAACCAGGAAGTGATTCAGAGCGCAACCACCATTGCGGCCGAGGTGCTTCAGCGCGTGGGCCAGCTTGGCCGCCTGCAGCCGGGTGCCATCGCCGACCTGATCGTGGTCGAGGGTGACCCGCTGCGCGATATTGCGTGTCTGACGGGACAGGGTGAGCGCATCCCCCTGGTCGTGAAGGGCGGCGCAGTTCAATTCAACGAGCTCTGATCCGGTGAGCCGCAAGGGGAGACAGGGATGGCCGAGTTACTGAATGGCGTCGCAGTGGACGCGGGCGAAGAACCCCGCCTCATGTATGAGCCCAAGGGCATGTTCCCGTCGTCGCCTGCCACTTCGCGCAACCGTGGCGTCGGTCCGTTCAAGCGGCTGGTTCTGCGGGGAGCCACAGTGATCGACGGCACCGGCGCGCCGCCTTGGGGGCCAATCGACATTGTGATCGAGGGCGATCGCATCGCCGCCCTGGTCAATGTCGGGACCCCGGGCAAGCCCATTCAGCCGGGTCGCAGACCCGCCGCCGGCGATCACGAAATCGACTGTCATGGACGGTTCGTGACCCCGGGCCTGATCGATGCGCATGGTCATGTCGGAACCCCCTGGCATGCGATGAGTGGCGAACCTTTGCCCGCAGATTACGTCTACAAGCTGTGGCTGGCCCACGGCGTGACGACCGTACGGGAAATGGGCTGTATGAATGGCTTGGGCTGGATGCTCGAGCAGCGTGAGGCCCAGCGTTCCGGCCGCATTGCCGCCCCCAACCTGGTGCTTCACAGCTATTTCCCAGCGGTCAATGAGAGGATCAAGACGCTGCATACCGTCGAACAGGCGAGGTCCTGGGTCAAGCGGGTTCGTGAGCGCGGCGCCGACGGCATCAAGTTCTTCGGCGGCGCGCCCCGCATCATGCAGGCGGCTCTGGATGAGGCTCGGACCCTGGGCCTGCGCACCGGATGTCACCATGCCCAGACGGGCGTTACACGGGTGAATGCGCTGACGTCTGCCCGGTGGGGTCTGACCAGTTCGGAGCACTACTACGGGATTCCCGAAGCTTTGTTCGATCAGCGTGTCATTCAGGACTATCCCCAGGGCTACAACTACAACGATGAGTATTTCAGGTTCGCGGTGGCCGGGGAAATGTTTGCGCAGGCCGCCCAACCGGGTTCGGCGCGATGGAACGAGGTGCTCGACGAGTTCCTGCAGCTCGGGCACAGCTTTGTGCCGACCTTCAACATCTACGATGCGAACCGCGACCTCATGCGAACCCGCCGGGCGGATTGGCACGGTCTGTACACGATGCGCACGCTGTGGCGTTATTTCCAGCCCCAGCGGGGCGGGCACGGCGCCTACTGGTATCGCTGGAGCACCCAGAACGAGATCGACTGGAAGCGCAACTACCAGATCTGGATGCAATTCGTAAACGACTTCAAGAATCGCGGCGGGAGGGTGTGTGCCGGCAGCGATTCGGGCTTCATCTTTCAGGTCTATGGTTTCGGATTGATCCGCGAGCTCGAGCTGTTGCAGGAGGCCGGCTTCAATCCTCTGGAGGTGCTGCGCTCGGCGACTTCGCTCACGGCAGAGCTGCTCGGGGTCGACGAGCATACCGGGTCCATCGACGTGGGCAAGCGCGCTGATCTTCTGGTGCTCGACCACAATCCTCTCGACGACTTCAAGCTGCTGTATGCCACAGGCGCCTGGCGACTGAATGACGAGACCGGTCGGCCCCAGTGGAACCGCGCTCTTGCGCAGACGATTTGCTCCGGCACGGTGTATCAGGTGGACGAGTTGCTCGACGACGTCCGCAGTCTCGTCGACCGCAGCTGGGAGGGGCATGCCGATGAGCGACCGCCCGGCCCTTGAATTCCTGATCCTCTGCGGTTTTCTGGGCAGTGGCAAGACCACGCTCCTCAGCCAATTCTTACGCGGGCGTGATCTTCACGACACTGCGGTGATCGTCAACGAGGCGGGTGAGGTCGGCATCGATGCGGCCATCCTCCAGGCCAATGCGCCCGAGGACCCGGTCCTCATGCTCGACAACGGATGTGTGTGCTGTTCGCTGAGAAGCTCGCTGGTCGATACCGTCCTCAGGCTGGTTGAGTCGCCGCGTCCCATGGGCATGCCGCCTCTTGCCCGAATCGTGCTCGAGACCAGCGGGATTTCAAGGCCGGGGGCGGTGCTTGCGAGCCTCAGGGATCGTGATCTGGTGAAATGGCCGCTCGATTTCCGCGTGTTGTGTACCTTCGATGCCAGCCGCACCACCGCGGCCCTTGACGCGACGATGGATGAAGCCCTGGCCCAATGGGCGGCGGCGCACCGGATTGTCCTGACCAAGCTCGATCTGGTGGACCCTTGCAAGCGGGCGGCGGCCCGCGCGGCGGTTCGCCAGATCAATCCGCTGGCCGAGCTGATTGATGAGCCCGAGCTCGAGCAGCGTATTGCGGGCGCGTTCGGCTCGGCCCGTCCGGATCCTGCGCCGGTCGAAGCACGGGAGATCCTGGACGGTCCCGCGATGCCCGAAGCCCTGGAACCCGAGAGCCTGGGCACCTCATTGGCTCACCCCAGGATCCGAGTGTTTCGGGGTGATCCGGAGCCGGCAATGGATTGGGCGCGGTTTTCGGCCTGGGTCGATGATCTGGCGGCGCTGCTGGGTGAGCGGCTGCTGCGTTTCAAGGCGATTGTCGATCTGTCGGATTCGCCCTGGCCTGTCATGCTTCAGTCGGTCGGGACCGAGTTTGGCGCGCCTCAGCCTGCACCGCCCCGTCGCGCAACCGACGACGCGCTGCAGGCGGGCCCGATTTCAAGCATCATCGTGATTGCGCGAGACTGCGATCCCGATTGGATTGCAGAACACCTGGCCGGGGCGCCCGTTCGGCTGAGGGCCTGGCGTGCCCGGCTGAGGGCGCGCGCAGCCCGCTGGCCAGGTGGGTCCCAACAGATCTAACAGGAGGAGAATCAGCATGAACCACGCCCAATTTCGTCGCCGCATCCTCAAGGCCGGCGCAGCTGCGTCCGTCGTCCCGGCTTTCGGCCTGTTTACCGGCGATGCCGTTGCCGATGACAACAAAGTTGTCGTGGGTACCTGGGGAGGCGACTATCAGAATCTGCTGCAAAAAATTGTCAACCCGCAGGCCAAGGGCCTTGAAATCATTTACGACACGGGCAATGCGGTCGCCCGTACGACCAAGGTGCGCGCCGAGGCCAAGTCCCGTCGCGGATCAATGGATGTGGCGCTCCTCGCCGACCTCGACATGTATGAGCTGTCGGTTGCGGGGGTACTTGATCCCATCACCCAGCAGCAAGTTGCCCGCCGGTCTGAGGTGCTGGATACGCTGCTGACCCCCTACTCGATTCCGCACATTTTCAGCGCGATGGTGATCGTTTACGACACCACCAAGATCAAGACGCCGCCGAAGTCGTTCAACCTGGCGCTTGACCCTGCGCTAAAGGGACGGGTCGGTTTTTCCGACATCATTTTCAACTTCAACGTGCTGTTTGCCGGGCTGGCCAATGGTGGCAACACTTCGAGCTTTGAGGCCGGCATGAAGTTCCTGTCCCGGCTCAAAGGCAACGCGCCCAAGGTGTTTCCTTCAAATGAGGCGGTGGCTGCTGCACTCAAGTCCGGAGAGATCTGGATGACCTGCATGTGGAAAGCGCGGGCGCTCCAGTGGCAGAAATCGGGCTTGCCCCTCGGTTTTGCGATCCCGGATGAGGGCGCGGTGCCGGTGACGTTCGAGGCGGCGGTCCCAAAAAACGCTCGCAACAAAAAGGCTGCCTTCGAATACCTCGGCGCGATGCTCGCGCCGCAGGGCCAGATTGAGTTTGCCGATGCGATGGGCTATGCGCCTACGGTGCGCGACGCCAAGATGAGCCCGGAGCTTGCGGCCCGCGTCGCCTTCACGCCCGATGAACTCAAGCGCTTGCGCGCGCTCGACTTGAAGGAGCTGATCGCCCAGAAGGCTCAGGTACTTGACTTTTGGAACAAGGAATTCAAGGCCGGGCTCTAAGGCAAGGACAGATCTTGGAAACATCATCTCCGTCGGGCGGATCGGGTCGGTACCGGGTCGGCATCGATATTGGCGGTACCTTTACCGATTTCGCGGTTCATGACACGGTGACGGGGTCGCTGCAGCATCTGAAGGTGCCCAGCGTCCCCTCTCGTCCGGTGGACGGTATCGTTCATGGTCTTCAGGTGCTCGCGCGTGAGCGAAACGTCGCCTTGGATCAGGTTGAGTACTTCGTTCACGGCACAACGATTGCAGTCAACGCCTTGATCGAGCGCAAGGGCGCGCGGCTCGGCATGATCGTCACCCGGGGCTTCAGGGATCTGCTGATCATTCAGCGTTTACGTGTCCCTCGCCCACAATACTGGTACGGCAGTCGGCCTGAGCCGCTGATTCCCCGTGAGCGTATACACGAGGTCGACGAACGCCTGGCCGCGGACGGGTCCGTGATCAGTCCGTTGGATCAGGAAAGCCTTGCCAACGCGGTTCGGGCAGCAGTGAGTCAGGGGGTCGAGGGGTTGGTCCTCCTCTTCCTGCATGCCTATCGCAATCCCGCTCATGAGCGTGCCGCCCGTGAGCTCGTGGCCGCGATTGCGCCCGATCTCTATGTCTGTTGTTCCCACGAAGTCTGGCCGCAGATGCGCGAGTACGAGCGTTCGATCGTCACGATCGTCAATGCCTATGTCATGCCCCCGGTGGAGCGTTACCTCGGCGAACTCGACTCGCGCCTGCAGGCGCTCGGGGTCCGCGCCACGCCCCTGATCACCCGTTCCAACGGCGGAGTGATGACTGCACGGAGAGCCCGCAGTGCCACTGCCGAGACCCTGCTTTCGGGCCCGGCATCCGGGGTCATGGGAGCGGTTCGTGTATGCGGGCTCGCCGGCATACACGACTTCATCACCCTCGATGTCGGAGGTACCAGTGCAGACGTCGCCATTGTCGAGGGGGGCGCTCCGCGCACCAGCCTCTCTGAGCACGTGGCGGATTTCCCGATCATGATGCCGGTGGTCGGGGTCTCCTCGATCGGTGCGGGAGGCGGGTCGATTGCCTGGGTCGACTCCGAAGGCGTGTTGAAAGTAGGCCCGCAGAGCGCAGGCGCCGATCCTGGGCCGGCATGTTACGGCAAGGGGCAACCCCGGCCGACTGTGACCGATGCGTTCCTCGCCGCAGGCCTGCTTGACCCGGCCAATTTCGCCGGTGGCCGCATTGCCCTCGATCCGTCACTCGCGCACCGGGCGCTCGAGACGATCGCTCCAGCGCTTGCGACCGACGTTGCAGGGGCGGCCCATGCCATCCTCGCGATGACTGTGGCCGGCATGCATGCAGAATTGTCCAACCTGGCCGCGAGGCGCGGCATCGATCCCCGGGATTTTGCCCTGGTGTCCTTCGGAGGGGCGGGGGGCCTGCTGGCCTGCTGGCTTGCCGAGGAAAGTGGCATCGAACGGGTCCTCGTGCCGCAGTCGCCCGGCACTCTCTGCGCGCTCGGAGCCCTCTCGGCGGACCTGGCAGGCGACTTTGTGCGCAGCGTCGTGCTCCATCTGAGCGATTCGCTGGAGCCCCTCGAGGGAGCCCTGGATGCGCTGCTGGCGCAGGCCGATCAGTGGTTGCGCGACGAATCTCCCATGGGCGCCGACGCCTCGTCCGGCGCAGTGCGGCCGCAGCTCAGCTTCTCGGCGGATATGCGCTATGTCGGGCAGTCCTTTGAGATCGAAGTTCCGGTCGAGGCCGAGTGGGTCCGCACTCGCGATCGCGCCGCGCTCGAGCGCGCGTTTCACGAATGCCACGAGCGAATCTACGCGCATGCCCAGCCCGGTGCCGCGGTCGAGGTGGTGGATCTCAGGCTCAGGGTTACGGGCGAGGCTGCCCGTCCTCCGCTGCCCGCACCCGCCTCAGCCGAACCCGGCAGCCTGCCGAGCGCTGCGGGTTCGCGCGAGGTGCTGTCCGCACAAGGTGGGCGACAGCATTGGCCGGTCTATCGTCGCGAGGCGCTCAAGGGCGGTCATCGATTTGACGGGCCTGCGATCGTTGACCAACCCGATACGACCCTTCAGGTGCCGCGCGGCTGGCAAGCCTTCGTTCATCCCAGCGGCAGCCTGCTGCTCGAACGCGTCCCCCTGGATCCCAGCGCCGAGAGGCGTCGTCCGGGGGCCGGGCATACGCAACAGCAGGGTGAGCTTACCGACCGAGGAGACGTGCGATGAGCATCGACCGACTCACGCTGGGCATCCTTGGGCATTACTTTCGTGCTGCCGCCGAGGCCATGGGCTATGTGTTGCAGCGCACCGCCCACACCACCTTCATTAAGGAGTCCAACGACTTCGGGACGGCCTTGCTGACCCCGGACGGTGAACAATTCGCCTATGCGGTTTCGATTGGCACCCAGGGTTTCGTCGGTCTCGAGTATGGACATCTCATCCGTGAACTGGGTCCCTGGGAAGAGGGCGATATCGCGGTGGCCAATTGCCCGTATCTGACGCAGGGCGTAGCCTCGCACCTGCCGGATTATCAGATGATCAAGCCCGTTTTCGAGAATGGGCGCATCATTGCTTTCGTGTGGGGTTTCCTGCATGCCTCGGACATGGGGGGCATCGTCGCGGCGAGCATTCTGCCCGGGGCCTATGAGTTGTATCAGGAGGGCTTGAGGATTCCGCCGGTCAAGTTGTATCGGCGCGGCGTTCTTCAAGAAGACGTCAAGAAGTTTCTCCTGGTCAACGTCCGCATCCCTGAAAAGAATTGGGGCGACCTGAACGCCTTGCATGCTGCT
This sequence comes from Burkholderiaceae bacterium, assembly GCA_044356835.1. Taxonomy (GTDB): domain Bacteria; phylum Pseudomonadota; class Gammaproteobacteria; order Burkholderiales; family Burkholderiaceae_E; genus SYIM01. The sequence goes on along the minus strand of JBIKVK010000055.1, from coordinate 4,302 downwards.
TTGGGTACGGGCGAAGAGCGCATCCGGCGGGCGATTTCGAAGTGGGGCGCCGAGACGGTATCGGCCTGCCAGAGTCAGCTCATCGCATATGCCGAGGGGCGCGCACGTGAGTTGATCCGGCGCATTCCAGAAGGCAGCTTCCGTTTTGTCGATTATCTCGAAGACGATGTCATCTCCGACATGCCGATCCGGATCTCGGTGCGCATGACCCGCGAGGGTGACGGCTTACATCTGGACTTTACCGGAACCGACCCGCAGGTGAGCGCTGCCTTCAACCTGGCCAGCAACGGTCGTCATCCGTATCTGTGCCTGGCGCTCTTTGGCTATCTGCGTTCCATCGATCCAGGCATTCCGGTCAATGCCGGGTTGATGCGGCCCGTCAGGTTTACGGCGCCCGAAGGTTCCGTGGTCAATGCCACGTTTCCTGCTGCCTGCGGCGTGCGTTTTGCGCTCGCCCAGACGGTCTATGGCATCGTTCAAAGCCTGCTCGCTCAGGCGTTGCCGGGGGAAGTACCCGCCATCGGTGCAGGGCAGGCCGCGATTCTGGCCATCTCACTGATGGATCCGGCCAAGGGCCGTCGACAGGTCACCGTGGTTCAACCCATGATTGGTGGTTCGGGAGGGCGCCTGCAGGGCGACGGGATCGATGGCTGTGACTTCTCCCAGGGGGCCCTGGCCAACACGCCGGTCGAGTCCATCGAGAACGAAGTGCCCATCCTGGTGCGCGAGTACAGCGTCGTTCCAGATTCGGCCGGTCCCGGTAAATTTCGGGGCGGCCTGGCATTCCGGCTGGATTTCCAGGTGTTCCATCCCGATACCATCGTGACCGCGCGCGGCATGGAACGCTTTCGCTTCCAGCCCTGGGGCCTCGCGGGCGGGCGTCATGGCACCAGTGGCGACTGCCGGCTTGATCCTGATACACCGCGCGAGCGAAATCTCGGCAAGCTCAATTCGCTGAAGCTTGAGGCGGGCAATGTGTTGTCAGTGCGCACACCGGGGGGCGGTGGGTATGGCGATCCGTGGACCCGGGATGTCGCTGCGGTGCTCGCGGATGTGCGCGACGGCGTGGTGAGCGCTCAGGCCGCCCGGGACGATTATGGTGTAGTCATTTCGGGCGGGCAGGTGGATGAAGGCGCCACCCGGGTGCTCCGAGCGGCTCGTCCTCCGGCCGAAAACGCACCCGACCCGGGGCCGGGTCGCACGGCGCATGAGCGGGTGTTCAGTTTCGAAGTAGCCGAAGCCATGGCCGAGATGCTCTATGGCCTGCCTCCCGGGGTGCGGTACTACGCCAAGACTCGGCTCTACGAGCGCATCCGGGCGATCGCCGCGCGCGGCGAAATCGTCTCCGCTGAAACCGTGCGGGCCTTGCGCCCTGAGCTGCTTCAGGCCATGGGCATGGGTGCAGGGCGGGGTATCGCCGGGCAGATCGGCCCCTCGGCGCCCCGGCCCGACCGCTCGGAACTCAGGGCGTCAACTTGACGGTCTTGGCCAGCTCGGCCCACTTGGCCGTTTCGGCTTTCAGGAAGGCGCTGAGTTCGGCCGGACTATTGCCCACGACCTCGGCGCCTGAGGCTTCGAGCTTGGCCTTGACCTCCGCAGACTGAAGAGCCTTGCGGGCTTCGGTGGCGAGCTGTTGGGCGATTGCCGGAGGTACGCCCCCGGAGCTCAGGAGCGCGACCCAGGTGGTCGCGTTGAATCCGGTTACGCCCGCTTCATGCATGGTCGGCAGCTCGGGTGCTGTGGCCGTGCGCGTGCTTCCGGTGACGGCCATTCCTCGCAATTTTCCGGAGCGGATGTGCGGCATCAGCACCTGCTCGACGTCAAAGATCATGGAGACCCGCCCCGAGATGACGTCCGGCATGGCCTGCGAGGTCCCTTTGTATGTGACGTGAACCATACGGATGCCCGTCGCGCTCATGAGGAGTTCGGAAACCAGGTGTGCGCCGGTTCCGATGCCGGAGGAGGCAAACGAAAGCGAATCTGGCTGAGACTTGGCCAGTGCGATGAGTTCTTTCACGTTGGTGGCGTTGACGGTGGTCGCGACCCCAAGCACGTAAGGCGTGCGGCTGATCAGCGTGATCGGCGTGAATTCGCGATCGGTGTCGTACGGGAGCTTGGGGGTCACGATTGGATTGATGGCATGAGACGGCGTGACTACGAGCAAGGAGTAGCCGTCTGCGGGCGACTTGGCCACCGACTCCGATCCAACGATTCCGTTGGCGCCAGGACGGTTCTCGACGACTACTGCTTGGCCCATCTGTTCGGCCATACGGGCTGCGAGTAGACGGGCTACAACATCCGTGTTGCCCCCGGGCGCGAACGGGACGACCAGGCGGAGCGGCTTGCTCGGGAACGATGTCTGGGCGATGGCATCAGGTGCTGCGACGCTCGCGAGCAGCGCGGCGAGCACGACAGCAGCCCTCAGCCCGCATCGTGCGATCGGTGTTTTCGTGACGGTCGAAGTCTGGGTCATGGGCGATTCACTCCTTGATTGAGCGGCGCGTAGGCAATGCGCTTGGGGCGCACTGATGCGAGGTGGACGGGCTGGGCCGAAGACGAATGATCTGCGCTTTGCAGCGAGCTGACAAGACTCGCTCGCCGCGGGAGGCCGCATGCGCTAATCTCTCGGCTCGCTTGAGCCGTTCAGGCCGGGCACGGCAGCACCCCGCGTGACCCCGATTCCAAAGTCTCATGGATGGATTTCCCCAGCATGTCTGCCTCGTACAGCACAGATGTCCTGATCATTGGGTCCGGCGGTGCCGGCCTGTATGCCGCGCTCGCGGCCGCCCGCGCCGGCTCGTCGGTGTGGGTGGCCGATCGGGGTCTCATCGGCCGCGCTGGCGCGACCATCATGGCGCAAATGACCGTCGCGGCTGCGGTGGGCGATGAATGTCCGGATCACTGGGAGCATCACCTGGCCGATACCTTGAGGGCCGGCCGTGGGCTCTGCGACCCCGCGCTTGCGCGCCTGCTGTGCGAGCAGGGACCCCTTCGTATCCGAGAAATGGAGCAGTGGAAGGTTGGGTGGGCGCGGCGCGACGGCGGAACCGAGGGCCCGCTCAAGCAGGTCATGGCACCGGGTCACGATCGGCCGCGCTGCGTCTACGTCGATTTTCTGAACACAGGTCCGGCGGTTTCGCGCACCTTGCGCACGCAGGTCCACAAGGTGCCCGGGATCAGGCGGGTCGGAGACCTGCTCATCTCCGACCTGGTGGTCGACTCTGGCCAGGTGACCGGGGCAGTGGGGGTTCATCTCGCAACCGGCGAACCCGTCACCATCGCGGCGCATGCCGTGATCATCTCGACAGGGGGGCTGACGCGGCTGTATCGGCGCAATTCGGCCTCCGCCAACATGGGCGGTGACGGCTATGCCCTCGCCTTGCGGGCAGGGGCCGAGCTGATCGACATGGAGTTCGTCCAGTTTTTCCCGATTGGTCATCTCGCCCCCCGCCTCATCGGCATGGACCCGATCATGTGGGATCCCTTCCGCTACAAGCTCGGGGGGCGGCTGACCAACGGGCTCGGTCAGGAGTTCTCGGACCGTTATGGGCAGGCCGAATCGGGTCAGTACGTGCTGACCCGCGACGTGGCTACCTGGGCCATCACCCAGGAGGTCGCTGCCGGGCGCGGCAGTCCGTCCGGAGGGGCCTGGCTGTCGTTTCGCCACATTCCGGAAGCGCAGCTTCGGGCTGCGTTCGGCCCGGTCATCGAACGACTTGCCAAAAACGGGATCGACCTCACACAACAGGACATCGAAGTGGCGCCCATTGCCCACTACCACATGGGCGGCGTGCGGGTTGACGACGCCATGCGGACGGGCGTGGCCGGTCTTTTTGCAGCGGGAGAAGCGGTCGGCGGAGCCAACGGGGCCAACCGTCTGTCGGGTAATGCAATCACGGAGGCCTTTGTGTTTGGCGAACAGGCGGGCCGGTCGGCCGCCGCATTCGCGCTCCGACAGTCCTCAGCTCCCCGTATGTCTGCCCAGGCGGCCGCTGAGCCGCTCGACCGGGTGCGGGCGAGCGGGCCTCGGCGGCAGGACAGCGCTGCCCTGATCGAGCAGTTGCAGCACACTATGAGCGAGCGGGTTGGACCGTTTCGGAGCGAGGTGGGTCTGCTCCAGGCTGAGCGCGATATTGCGCAGCTCAAGCAGCGGCTGAGCGATCGCCCGCCTGCCAGCGACCCGCGCTACGCTCTCGAGCGGCTGGACTGGTTTGATTTGCGCAACATGATTCAGGTCGCCGAGGTGGTAGTGGCCTCGGCGCTGCGCCGCAGAGAAAGTCGCGGGGCGCACCAGCGTGTGGA
>JBIKVK010000283.1:0-4576 GCA_044356835.1 Burkholderiaceae bacterium | reverse complement strand
CCAGGCGCTCCGCGGCATGCGCCGCTTCGGCCTCAAGCGCGAGGGGCTCAGCCAGGCGGTCGGCAAGACCCAACGCAATCGCTCTGGGAGCATCCATCACCTCGCCGGCTTGAACCATGCGGATCGCCGCGGGCCGCCCGGCTCGGGCCATGACCAGGCTGACCGCAAGGGGCGAGGCACTGCCCAAGCCAATCTCGGGCATCGACAGACTCGCCTGAGGCCCCAGAATCACTTCATCGGACAACAGCGCCAGCATGGCTCCAGCCCCGATCGCCTTGCCTTCGATTGCGGCGATGAAGGGCTTGCCGAAGTCGCACAGGGCAAGGAGAGTGTCGCGCAGTAAAACCCGCCGCCGGCGGCGCGAGGTCGTCGCGTCGAGTTCGGCAAATTCCTTGAGATCGGCGCCAGCGCTGAACACGCGCCCGCCCGCGGCACAAAGCACCACTGCCACAACCTCGGGTTCAGCGTCAGCGGCGCGCAAGGCCTTGCACAGGGCTCCATGCAGCGCCTCGTTCAGGGCATTGGCCGCGCGCGGCCGATTCAGACGTAGCCAAAGCACCCGACCGCGTCGCTCGCAGAGAAGCTCCGGTTCATGAGATGGGGTCATTGCTGCACTGGGCCTGAACGGACGACCAGGGCGTCAATGACCCGCACGCCCTGTCCCTGCGGAAGGACCCTTAACGGATTGATATCCAGTTCGGTGAGCGCCTCTCCAGCATCGACTGCAAGCCAGGACAGGCGCACCATCGCGTCGGCCGCTGCAGCAACATCAAGGCGGGGCCGGCCCCGTGCCCCATCGAGCAAGGCAAAGCTGCGCAGGCTCTTCAAGAGTTCGAGGGCACGTTCGCCCGACACCGGGGCCAGCGCCCGTGCCACATCGCGCAGCACCTCGACAAAGATGCCCCCCAGCCCCACCGTGATCACCGGTCCGAAGACTGGATCCCGGCTCAGCCCAAGGAGCAACTCCTCGCCTTCGGTGACCATCTCCTGCACCAGCATGCCGCTGATCCGGGCACCGGGACGATAGCGCTGGGCAGCCGCCATCACTTCGGCCCAGGCCGCGCGGATCGCCGGCTCACCGACCAGGCCCAGGCGGATCACACCTGCCTCGGTCTTGTGCGTGATATCGGCCGAGGCAAGCTTCAAGGCGATGGGCGAACCGATGGCACGCGCCACGGCCACCGCCTGATCTGCCGTTTCGACCAACTGTTCGGCGGCAAGACGCAAGCCATAGGCCGCAACGATCTGCTTGGATCGGTGTTCATCCAGCGCGCCCGTGCCGGCCAAAGCGGTGCGCAGCACCTGGGGTGAGGCCATGCCCTCGGGCCGATTCAGCCGATTCGCAGCGCGGCGGACCCGTGCGTCCTGCCAACGTACCGAGGCATCGAGCGCCTTGATCGCCGGCAAAACGTCGCGAAACACGATGTGGCCCTGCTCGATCAGGCGCGCCGGGGTGAGCTCCAGGTCGTCGCTGCAGCGCCCCGTCCAAAGGATTGCAAAGGGCTTGTCGGCGCTGCGGTCCAGGGCCATCAGGGAGCGTATATCGGAGGCCGGAGCGAAGGTGATCACCGGCATGACGATGTCGATCGCCGGGTCATCATGGAGAACCCTGCACACCGAAGAAAAGACATCGTCACGGCCCACCGCAGCGGCGGTGAGATCTGTGGGATTACCCGCCGCCACGAAGCCCGGCAAAAGTTCGGCCAATGCCTTGGTGGTCGAGGGCGCAAAGCTCGGAAAGGTCATGCCGCGGGCACCGCCCAGGTCGGCGATCATCACCAGATTGCCCCCGGAGAGCGAGGTTGCCGTCATCGCGCGGCCCCGGGGTCGGCGCGGCGATCGCAGCACCATTGCAGCCTCGTAGAGCTCGTTACAGTCGTCCACGCGGATGATGCCCAGCTCATCCAAGGCAGCGCTCACCACCTCATCAGCGCCCGTCACTGCGCCGGTATGCGACGCAGCCATCCGGCTGCCCGCTTCCGATCGGCCGACCTTCACCATCACGATCGGCTTGCCCAACTGCGCGGCGCGCGCCGCGAGCGCCGCCAGCCTCTCTCCACTCGCCAGCCGCTCCGCAATGGCCAGCACCACTCGCGTGCCCGGGTCTTCGACCATGAAGGCCATGTAGTCGATCAGATCGAGGTCCGCATCATTGCCACAGCTGATCTGATAGCTGATGCCCAGACCCAGCTCCTGGGCGCGCCACATCACATTGACCTGCCCCGCACCACCGGAGTTGCTCACGACCCCGATGTCACCAGCTGCACGTCGGGGCCCCCGGATTGAAGCGGTCGAGGTCATTGCCACACGGTCGACGAAATTCACCAGGCCGTTGCAATTGGGGCCGACAAAGCGGATCCCATGGGCGCGGGCCACCTCGACGATGCGCTCTTGCAGCGCGCGGCCCGTCTCGGTGGCGGTCTCGGCAAAGCCCGCCGAGAACACGGTCGCAAACGGGACACCCATTCGGCCGCAGGAGGCAAGCGCATCCGGGATCGCTTCGGCGGGCAAGACGATGCCGACGTGATCCGGAACCTGGGGCAGCGCTTCGATCGAGGGATAGCAAGGCACCCCAAAAACTTCGCTGCGGCGCGGGTTGATCGGGTACAACTCGCCCTGAAAGCCAAAGTCGAGCAACTCTCGAATGCAACGCCCGCCGAATTTGCGGATGTCTTCGGTCGCGCCGATGTAGGCCACGCGTCGGGGCGCGAACAAACGCCTGAGATCAGGAAAGGCCGGAGTCGATGCGGAATCGGCGGGCAGCATCGCTCAGTCCTCGACGATCCGGCGGCCCAGGCCATCGAGCCCATAGAAGCGAAGCACTTGCTCGACGCGCTCGCGCGGGGGACGGTCGTTGTAAAACCCCCGTTCGCTGGGCGTCATGCCCGAGAGCGCCTTGAGGTCCGACAGCGTCTCAGCCATCTTGAAGCAGGTGGCGATGCCATCGATCACGGTGGCGCCTCCGATCTTGTTCACGCCTTCTTCGGCCAGCAGCAGATTGAGCGGCATCTCACCCGGTACGATCACATCAGCGCCGTACTCGTTGGCGAGTCGCTCACCTTGCCGGCAGACCGCGTCGATCACGGCTTGCCTCGCCTGGCGGTTGCCCAGGGCCTCGCACACCTGATCGAAATTCACCCCGGCCGGCAAAATGCCAGCGAAACGCTCGGCCACGCCCCACTCACGCACTTGCTCGGGCCAATAGTCGGCCCGTTTGACATTGAAAAACAGCATGCCCACGCGACGGCCGTAGAGCCCGGACAGGTGGAAGGCCGTCTCACCGTACCCGACCACTGGAATATCAACGAGCGTGCGAATCTCGCCGATCATCGGGCTGGGTACACTGGCCAGCACCATCGCGTCAAAGCCCTGACGTTCGGCCTCCAGCGCCGCCGTGATCCACTGCAGGCCATGCAACCAGACGATCGCACGATAGCGGATGTCGGTGCCGGGATAGTTGCTGGAATAGGTCCCGGGGATCTGGCCGTGCAGCACCACCTCGGTATCAGGCCGCACCACCTTGCGGATGCGCTCGCCGAGCATGCGACGGTAATCGGGCAGATCGCCCAGCACGGTGAAGCTCTGATGCCAGATGCGCAAACCCATCTCGCTCTCCTAGTCGACGGTAATGTTGAGCCGCTTCATGAGAGCGGTGATTCGGGTGAGCTCGGCGTCGATGAAGCCGGCAAATTCCTGACGGGTCATGACACGGGGCTCGCCGCCCAGCTTGTTCATGGTCGCGCGAACCGTCTCGTCGGCCGAAGCTCGTACCATCGCAGCATGGACACGCTCGACGGCATGCGCGGGCGAACCTGCGGTCATGAACAGGCCATACCACCCGCTGGTATCGACATCGATGCCTTGCTCAACTGCGGTGGGCAGATCAGGCAGCTGATCAGAGCGCTTTCGGGCATTGATGGCGAGCCCCCTCATCTTGCCGCCTCGGATCGAGGTCACGGCGGCACTCATGCCGGTGATGATGAAATCGACCTGCCCACCGATGATGTCGTTCAGGGCCGCTGCCACGCCCTTATAGGGCACGTGAAGCGCATCGATCCCCGCTGCAGCGTTGAAGATTTCGGTCGAGATGCGGATCGAGGTGGCCGCGCCGGCCGAGGCGAACGTGACCTTGCCGGGATGGGCCCGGGCAAAACTCACCATGTCGTTCAAGGTCTTGAAGCGACTGTCTGCGGACACCATGACGACCTGGGGCCCGGACAACACCATGGACACCGGAATCAAGTCGTTCTTGAGGTCATAGGGCAGCTTGCGACCGCTCGCCGAATTGATTACCCCGGAATCGCCCAGGATGAGCAGCATGTAGCCATCGCGTGGCGCCTTGGCCACCGCGTCGGCGCCAATGATGGTGTCGGCTCCCGCGCGGTTGGAGACCACGGACGGCTGACCGAGCTCGCGGGTCAGAAATTCGGCCAGGGTGCGGGCCAGAGTGTCTGGAGGCCCACCCGCAGGAAAAGGAACCACCACTTGGACCGGCCGCACCGGCCAGGCCGGCTGCGCTTGCACCGAGACGGGCGCGAGCGCGAGCCCGCCGGCCACACCCAGCACCCACACGGCC
>JBIKVK010000282.1:0-4588 GCA_044356835.1 Burkholderiaceae bacterium | reverse complement strand
ATCGACCGGTCACCGGCCTCGCGGCCAAGTTCAGCCTCGAGTTCGCGGTCGCCTCGTCGCTCACAGCGCGCAGCGTGGGGCTGGCCGAACTGACCGATCGCTTCGTGAATCAGCCTGGGGTCCAGCGCCTCATGGAACGCGTGCGGATCCAGGCGGTCGACGGCGAGCGCTGCCCCCACGAGCCCGTGTTTGCCCTCAATGATCGCATCGAGATAGAACTGACCGATGGACAGGTGCTTGCCTCCGGCGATCTGCGGTTTGCGCGCGGCAATGCCATGCTGCCGCTCAAGCCCGCCGATCTGAAGGCCAAGTTTCTTGACTGCACGCGCGCCGTGCGCGATCTCGATGCGGAAGCGGTGTTCGAGCGGCTGAACCGGCTGCCAGAACTCCCGCGGATAGCCCAACTGTTTCATGGCTGAACGCGGAGCGTAACCCTCGTGAACGCCTCACTCCCACCGCTTGCACAGGTCGACTGGTCTGGCCAACTTCGCACGCTCGCTGCCCGGTTCGGCGATCGTATCGCCGCGCGCGATGGGGAGGCAAGCACCATGAGCTATGCCGAGTTCAGCGCCCGCGCCCATGCTGTGGCGGTCCACCTGCTCGCCCAGGGCCTGCACGCCGGCACTCCGGTCGCGAGTCTCCTTCCCAACAGCCTGGAAGCGATCTGGGTGAGCTTTGGCATCAAGCTGGCCGGTCTTTGCGAGGTGCCGCTGGGATGGGGCTACACAGCAGACGAGATCCGCTGGTGCGCGCAGGTTTCAGGCGCAAAAGTTCTGATCACGCGCGAGGCGCGCGCCGCGCTGGCAGGCGAGGCGGGGCTCCATCCCATGATTTCGGCCGACATTGCCCTTCACGACAGGGGCGGAGCGCTACCCCCCGTACCCGGACCCACCCCTGGCCGCATCCTCTTTACTTCAGGCACAACCGGCCGCCCCAAGGGTGTGCTGGCCTCGCATGGCCGCCGCTGGGTCGGTGAGCAGCTTCAGAAAGCGTGTCTGCCTTTCATGCCGCAGCCTGGCTCGAAAATCCTTTTGATGACGCCGTTCGTTCACGGCTCGGGGCTGCTCAGCGCCGCATGGTTTGACTGCGGCGGCGAGATCACGCTGCACGATGGTGTAGACCCGGCGCGGGTCCGACCGCTCCTCGAATCAGGTAACTATGAGGCCATGTTCGCGCCCCCTACCGTGCTTGCCAAGCTGGTGGGCGCGTTCGACGGTGCGAGCCTCCCGGGGCTGCGCTGCATCTTCACCGGCACGCAACCGCTCGCACGCGGGCTCTACGAGCGCGCAAGGCAGATGTTCGGTCCGGTGGTGCGCATCACCTACGGCAAGACCGAGTGCATCAACCCGATCACCACGCTCACCTTCACCGAGCTCGATGAGGCCTTCGCCGAGACGCCCGCAGCAGGGGGCAGTTGCACGGGCTGGCCGGCCCCAGGTGTCGAGATCCGGATCGGTCATCCCCATGAGCCGCCGCGCGCAACGGGCGAAGAGGACGAAGTATGGCTGCGCGCAAGCCAGCAGTCGGATGGACTCATCACGGCCGACGGCTTCCGGCTGCATGAGCCAGACGGCTGGCATGCCACCGGCGATCTGGGCCTGCTTGATTCGCGTGGGCGGCTATGGCTCACCGGCCGGGTTGCCGATGTCATCAAGACTGGCGGTTACCGGGTCAATCCCGATGAAGTCGAATCGGCACTCGCCGGCATGCGAACCTGCGCCCAGGCTGCGATCACCTCGCTGCCGTCAGATTACTGGGGGGAAATCATCATCGCCGTAATTGAACAGCCCCGAGACGGCTGGCGCGAGGAACTTGATTCACGCGTGAACGTACTGTCCCGACACAAGCGACCGCGCCTCTTCATTGAAATGGCCGCGCTGCCAAGAAATCCGCAGGGCAAGGTGAGCAGGAAGAAGCTTCGCGAAACCGTGCTGGCCAGGCACACGCTGATCGATGGCCCGTACCCGGTGCTGGAAGCCATTACCTAGCGCATACCTCGTCAAACGCCGAGAAACGCCGCGATCTGACGGTTGAAAAAATCGGCCTGTTCGATGTTGCCGATATGCGCTGCGTCGGGAATGGTGCAGTAAGCCGACCCCCGCCAGTTGCGGCTCATCTGCTCGGACATTTCCGGGGGCGTGGAGTGATCCCGATCACCGGCCATGATGAGCGCCGGTGCGTCGATCTCCTTCAGCCGGTCGAGCATGTCGATTTGCGAAATGGCCGCGCAGCAACCACAGTAGCCCTCGACGCTGGTCGCGCTGATCTGTTCGGCCACCCATTCCATCAGATCGGGATTGACCGCGCGATACGCGGGCGTGAACCAGCGCTCGAGCGTGGGCGCAACGATGGCCGACATGCCGTGAGCCCGGGCCGCAGCGATGCGCTCGGCCCAGATTGCCGCAGCATTGGCTGGACGCCTGCTGGTGGAGTCGGCCAACACAATCCGGTCGAGAATGCCCGGGTGCTTGAGCGCAATCGCCTGCGCCACCATCCCGCCCATGGAAAGTCCGATCCAGTGCGTTCGTGTAACCCCCAGATGGTCAAGAAGCCCGAGCGCGTCATCGGCGAGTTGCTCGAGCGTGTACAGCGCGGAGGTGGCGGATGTTTCGCCATGCCCCCGCGCATCAAAGCGCAAGACACGAAAATGTCTCAGCAAAAGCGGCATCTGCAGCGCCCAGATGCGAAGATCGGCCGCAAGCGGATGCGCGAGCGTGAGCCATGGCCCCTCACCTGCCACCTGGTAGTGCACATCAAGATCATCGATTCGGGCAAAGGGCATGACAGGGGCTCGCTGGGCAAGGATGAGGAAGAACGCTCAACGGCCGGGTCAGTCGGCGCGAATATTCCCGGCCCGCGCCAGCCTTGTGAAACTCGCCACCTCGGTGGCGATCAGACGGGCAAATGCCTCAGGGGTGCTCGACACGGCCTCGGTGCCAAGCGAGCGGAAGCGCTGCTGCACATCGGACTGCGCGAGCACCGCGGCCACATCGGTGTGGATCCGGTCGATGATCGCCCGCGGGGTGCCAGCGGGCGCAAGCAATCCGTACCAGAACACCCACTCGTAACCCGGGACGCCAGATTCGGCTACCGTGGGCAGGTCAGGCGTTTCGGGCATCCGCTTGAGGCTGGTGACCGCGATCGCGCGCGCCTTGCCTTGGCGGACCAGATTGATGGCGCTTGCATAGGGCGAAATGAACAGGTGTGTGCGGCCAGCGATGGTTTCGTTCAGAGCCTCCGGGATGCCTTTGAACGGAACATGAACCAGATCGATTCCAGTTTGGCTGCGCAGCAACTCCACCGCAAAGTGTGCGCCCGAGCCCACCCCCGCCGATGCGTAGTTGTACAGGCCCGGTTTCGCACGAGCGAGCGCCACAAGATCGGCCATGGTCTTCACCGGCAGATCGGGCGCCACCACCACCAGTGCGGGCCCCGTCGCCGTGAGCGAAATGGGCGCGAAATCACGAATTGGATCAAAGGGCAGCCGGGCATAAATGGCCGGCGCCACGGCATGCGCAGACGACACCGACAGCAGCGTGTAGCCATCGGCGGGTGCGGCCGCTGCGGTCTGCGCGGCCACGTTGCTACCCGCGCCCAGGCGGTTCTCCACCACAATGGGCTGTTTCCAGGGCTCGGCGAGCCGCTGCGACAGGGTGCGCGCCGCGATATCGGGCACGCCCCCGGGTGTGAATCCCACCAGAATTTTCACCGGCCTCGACGGCCAGTCAGCGCCCTGCGCCCGCGCAGCGAGCGGTGTCAGAGCGGCTCCGGTCGTAAGCGCCGTCACCCAGCCATTGAACTCGCGTCTGGAACAATCGGTCATCATCCTGCTCCTGCGCCGGTAAAATCGGACCTGCACTCTGCCACGGTTATCCCTACCAGGAAAGTAACGCTTCATGCCCCACCCCCACGCCCGCCACCACCAGGAGGCCGCCCATGTGGAAACCCGCTGAGCGAATCCGCTTCGAGCCTGCGCGCGGCCACATGCCCACCGCCGACCAGGCGCGCGCCTCGCAACTGTTCAGCCCGGTCTCGCTTGGCCCGCTCACGCTGCGTCATCGCACCTGGGTGCCTGCCATGGTGCCCTGGCGCTCCAACGAAGACGGTGAAGTCACCGAAGACGTCATCCAGTGGTACGCCCGATTCGCCAAAGGTCGTCCCGGAGCCATCGTCGTCGAAGCCACCGGCATTCGCGATGTGCCCAGCGGGCCGCTCCTTCGAATTGGCGACGACCGCTATGTGGACGGGCTTCGACGTCTCACCCAGGCGGTCAACGAGGCGAGCGGCGGTCACACGCGTCTGCTCATCCAGATCATCGATTTTCTGCGGATCCGTCGACGCCCCGATCCGCGCACTTTCTTTGAACGCCACCTCACGCTCACCCCGGCACTGCTCGCGCGCGCCGGCCTCACCGGACAGAGTGAACCCGCCGCACGCGAGGCCCTCCTCGCGCTCGGCGCGGCAGGCTGGGCGCAGGTGCTCGATCCTCGCGATCGCCAGAGCCTGGAATTTGGCGCACGCGAATCGGTCAACGACCTGCACCTGCCCCACATCCAGTCGCTGCCCAGGGAATTGCCCTCGCTGTTTT
>JBIKVK010000053.1:0-15844 GCA_044356835.1 Burkholderiaceae bacterium | reverse complement strand
ACTCCCACACGGTCAACCGGCTGGCCGGGTTGCGAGCAACATCATCGGCTGATGCCAGCCGCGAAGCGGTCTAGGGGGCGCTGGCCATGCTGGTCTTTTCGCTCATTGTGCTCTGCGGGTTGGTGCTGCTCTCCCTTCCGGTGGCTTCCGCCCTGGGGCTGCTCGCATTCTCCCTGTCGGAATTTTTTGCCTTCTTTCCCCTGGACAAGGCGATTGGCGAGGTCAGCTGGACAGCCAGCACCGAGTTCGTGCTGGTGGCCGTGCCCATGTTTATTCTGATGGGTGAACTGCTGTTGCGCAGCGGCATGGCTGACGACATGTACCGCGCGCTCGATACCTGGGTCGGGGGTATCCCCGGCGGACTGATGCATACCAACGTGGCGGCCTGCGCTTTTTTTGCGGCCACCTCGGGGTCAAGCGTCGCGACGGCAGCGACTGTGGGCACCGTATCGCTGCCCAACCTCAAACGCTACCGATACCATGAGCCGCTCTTTCTGGGCACGCTCGCGGCAGGCGGGACTCTGGGCATTCTGATCCCGCCCTCGATCAACATGATCCTCTATGCGGTGCTCGCCGAGGAGTCGGTGAGCGAGCTCTACCTTGCGGCCTTCTTGCCTGGCATCGTGCTGGCGGGGCTCTTCTCCCTGCTCGTACTGGCGGCTTGCCTGCTTCGACCGGAATGGGGCGGTGAGCGCCGCCGCGGCAGTTGGGCCGAGCGCATCAGGACGCTCCCGGGGCTGGTCCCGCCGTTGATCCTGTTCCTGCTTGTGGTGGGCTCCATCTACGCGGGTATCGCGACCCCGACGGAGGCCTCTGCGTTGGGCGTGGTGGGGGCGCTGCTGTTTGCCGCCTGGCGGCGCGCCTTGCGCTGGGCGGTGCTGCGGGAGTGTTTTGAGGGGACCGCACGCACCACCTGCATGGTGATGCTCATTGTGATTGCCGCTTTCTTTCTAAATTTCGTCATGTCCAGCATCGGGCTCATCAATGCGGTGACTGAGCTCGTGACCGGACTCAACTGGGCACCTTTCTGGGTCATGCTGGCCATCATCGGCTTCTATCTGGTGCTGGGCTGCTTCATGGAGACCCTGTCCCTGATGATCGCGACCACGCCAATCGTCGTGCCGATCATCAAGGCGATCGGCTATGACCCGATCTGGTTCGGAGTGGTCTACATGATCCTGCTCGAAGTGGCCCTGATCACACCGCCCGTTGGGGTCAATCTGTTTGTCGTACAGTCGGTGCGTGGTGGCGGCAGCCTGCGTGATGTCATCGTGGGAGCTACGCCTTTCGTGCTCGTCATGATCGCGATGATCGGACTGCTGCTGGCCTTTCCGGGTATTGCCACTTACCTGCCGTCCCTGATCTCTGCCAAGTCCTGATATTTTTTTAACCCACGGAGGAATCGTCATGACTCGTTTCGTTCCCGTGCTCGCGCTGGCCGGTGCTCTGCTCGCCGGACCGATCGCTGCGCAACAGTTGCCCGCCACCAAGCTCAACGTCGTGGGCAATCTCGGCATTACCACCATGTACAAGGACCGAGAGTTGCCCTTCTGGACGAAGACCATCCCCGAGCTCTCCGGCGGTCAGGTCTCTGCACAGATCAAGTCCTGGAGTGAAATGGGCATGAAGGGCCCCGAGGTCTTCCGACTGCTGCAGCAGGGGATGTACAACATTGCCACTGCCCAGATGGGGCACATGGCCGGCGATGCTGCGATCAACGATGCGACCGACATCGCAGGCCTGTCTCCGACCATGGAGATTTTCAAGCAGGTGACCGAGGCCTTCCGGCCGGCGCTCACGAAGTATTACGCGGATCGGATGCAGATCCGCCTGCTCGGTCTGTGGTCCTTCCAGGCTCAGGTCCTGTACTGCCGTGATCCGATCAACAATCTCAACGATCTCAAGGGCCGCAAGGTGCGCACTTCGGGCGCCTCGCAGTCCGACTTCATTGCGCACTTTGGCGGTTCGGGCGTGCCAGTCGCGTTCGGTGAAGTTCAGCAGGCGCTGGCCAAGGGGGTGATCGACTGCGCGATCACCGGCACCGTGGGGGGGTACTCGGCCAAATGGTACGAGGGCGCGAAGTATCTCTACCCCCTGCCGATCAACTGGGGCAGCTCGGCGAACGCAGCCAATGCGAAGAGCTGGGATGCACTGCCGCAGTCGGTACGCGATTTCCTGATGAAGAACATCAAGGAACTCGAAGCCTCGATCTGGCAACAGAACCGCGACGAGAACGACATGGGCCTGGCCTGCAACACCGGAGGCAATTGTCCCTTGGGTAAGCCCGCCAACATGACCTTGGTCAAGATTGCCGCTGAGGACGAGAAGCTGCGTCGAGAGGCCCTGGTCAACACGGTTTTGCCCCGTTGGGCCAAACGCTGTGGAGCTGAATGCGTGACCGAGTGGAATGCAACGGTCGGCAAGCTCGTGGGTCTGCAGGCGCCGCTTCAGTGAGCTCGAACCTGGGCGCTGGCCCGGTGTTTGACCGGGCAGGATTGGCAGGGGAGGGGGCCCCATCCTGGCCTCAAGGGGTCTCTTTTTCGCTCGACGCGACCAGCCTCGAAGCGCTTCTTGCGAATCGAATCCCGGCCATCCATGTGCCGGGATTCATTTCGCCTGTACGCTGCGAAGCCTTTTGCAAGGCGGTACGTCAGGCGCCTCTGCGTCATTACAGCGTGCAACCGCCTGTGGCCTATGCTGGCATGGCCCAGTACGAGTACCGCTGGAATCGTCCGAAGGCGGACTATTTCGCCGATGTGCCCGCGGCTGATCGCAGCTGTGCCGAGATCTTCTCGGCCAGTTTCGACCCGGTCAGTGAGGTGATCGCCTTGCTGAAGCGGGTGTGGGGGCGCCCGGTCGGGCGCGCTCATGAGCCCGGTCTGGGCGATTACTTCGCCGGCATTGTTCGGGTCGCGGGTGGAGGCATCAAACTGCACGCCGACTTTGCGCCCATCAACGCGCCCGGTTGGTCGGTGTCCGCAATCGATGCTCAGATCGGGTGGAACATTTACTTCGAAGTACCTGATGAGGGCGGAGACACCGTGGTCTACGGCGAACCCTGGCAGGCCGATTTGATTGACGGCCAGGCGCCCCCCAGCTATGGGCTAGACCATGCGGCCCTGGCCCATGCTCCAAAGTATCGTTACCACCCGAGCCAGGGCGAGCTGGTGTTCTTCAATGTCCGCAATCCCCATGAAGTACTGGCAGCCCAAACTGAAGGTCGATCGCGGATATCGATCGGCGCCTTTGTCGGGCGAATGCCTGATGGTTCGCTGGCACTGTGGAGTTGATGACGGGTGGATGTGGGCTCAGGCGAGCTGAAGGCTCAAGTAATCGTCCAACAGGCGCGCAAAGCCCTCGGGATTGTCCTGACAAAGGCGATGATTGGAACGGGGCAGCCATTCCAGTCGAGCGTCAGGCAGTCGGGACGCGAGTGCCCTGATCGACTCGGGCGACAGTACGGTCGACTCGGTACTGCCGATGATCAAGGTCGGGCCACTCCAGGCGATCTCGCGATCCAGCGGCCGAAGCAGTTGCGCTTCGGTCGCCCGGACGCCCTCAGCATGGTAGCGCCATCTGAACCCGCCCTCGGCGGTCTCGAGCAGCATGTGCTCGAGGTAATGCTCGGTCACCGCTTCACTCCAGAGGCTCGCGAACGGCAAGGCCGCGCGTGCCGCCGAACGGCTGGCCAGCCGCTCCTGCGCAATCACCTGCGTCTGCACGAGATCGTTGATAGCCGACGGAATGGCCACCGCGGGCTGCGCGGCGATGACCGCGCGCACCCGTTGCGATCCCAGCTGCGTTGCGATCATCAGGGCGAGCGTCGCACCGGTCGCCTGGCCGCAGAGGATGACTGGACCCTCGCAACTCGCATCGATGAATGCAATCAGGTCATCACGATGGTCTTCAAGCGTGTAGCCGGCGTTCGGCCAGGCGCTGCCCCCGTGGCCTCGCAGTGCCGGCGTCACCATTCGTTCGGGCCGTGTGCTCGCGTCGATGACGTGATCCCAGACTCTCGGCGAGGTCCGATTCGGATGGATGAACACAATGCTGGGCAGGCGACCGGGGAACTCGGTCCAGGCAAATCGCAGTCTTGGGGTCTCGAGCAGTTGCTCGCGAGGGGCGACGATAGGGTCTCTATTTGCCGTTCTTCCCGAGCGATTCTTCACATTCATCTTGACTGGGCGTCCTCTATGGCTGCATGGCCTCGAACAACGCCCTGATTTCAGCATATTCCGGAGGTTCGTGACATGTCCGCTGCATCCTTCACCGCCCACGACAATCCGCTGACGGCGCTGGCTGAGCTCGTCGCTCACTCGCGCTTTGAGCATCTTTCCGAGGCGGCCGTCAAGGCCACGCGGATCTTTTTGCTCGACACCCTCGGCTGTGGAGTGGCGGGCAGTACAGCGCCCAAGGTGGATGCCGTGGTCAACGCGGCCAGCCGTTGGGGCGAAGGCGGGCAGGCCACGGTATGGGGCGATCGCCGCCGCTTGCCGGCAGCGCAGGCCTGCATCGCCAACGGGTATCGCATCCACGCCCTTGAGTGGGACTGTGTGCACGAGCCCGCGGTGGTTCATCCAATGGCGACGCTGCTTCCGGCCTTGCTGGCCCACGCTGAGCGACGCGCGCAGGCGGGACAACCCGTGGACGGTCGCCAGTTGATACTCTCGATCGCGCTCGGCGTTGAGATCGCGGCGATGATCGGCGCGGCATCGACGTCCGTGATGCGCTTCTTCAGACCCGCGACCTGTGGCGGCTTTGGGGTCGTGGCGGGGCTCGGGTCGATGCAGGGGCTCGGTGCGGACACCCTGATGAACGCCTTCGGAATCCAGTACGGACAGACCTCGGGCACGATGCAGGCCCACGTGGAAGGCTCTACGTTGCTGGGTCTTCAAGTCGGGTTCAATGGGCGCGCCGGTTTGACCTCGATCGACCTGGCAGAGGCCGGGCTCAGCGGACCCAGGGAGGTCCTGACGGGGCAATATGGCTACTACAAGCTGTTTGAGACCTCGCACGACATACCGACCTGGTGGGCTCGGCTCGGCAAACAATGGCAGATCACCCGGATCTCCCACAAGCCGTTTCCCAGTGGTCGGCTCACCCACGCCGCG
The DNA here is from genome assembly GCA_044356835.1 of Burkholderiaceae bacterium. Lineage (GTDB taxonomy): Bacteria > Pseudomonadota > Gammaproteobacteria > Burkholderiales > Burkholderiaceae_E > SYIM01. The sequence continues at coordinate 10,733 of JBIKVK010000053.1, read as the reverse complement.
GTGGATGCGTTCCAACAGGCTCAGCGCGAGCTTGGCTTTTCCGCGGAGCAGCTGGCTTCGGCTCAGATCGCGGTCCCGCCGCTCGCTTACCGGTTGGTCGGCCGGCCCGACATCCCTGAGCCTGCCCCCAACTATGCCCGGCTGTGCATCCCGTACGTCGGGGCGGTCACCCTGATCGACGGAGGCTGCGAGCCGGAGGCCTTTGCGACTGCCCGCCTTTCAGATTCGGCCGTCCATAGGGTGGCCGCACGCATTCACGTGAAGCAGGACGAGAACCCGGACGTGAACGCCTTATGGCCTCAAGCCTTCGATTTGACGCTCACGGACGGACGCAGCTGGTCTAGGGTCATTGAGACGCCCATTGGGCATCCCGACAATCCGTTGTCGCCCGAGCGCCATCTGGCCAAATTCCGCCGGTGCTGGGCTTTGTCGGGCATGCCAGAGGAACAGGGCGAGCAGGTGATCAGTCTGGTCGATCGGATCGAGTCACTATCGGACGTCGCGGTCCTTGCCCGGCAGCTGGCCCGCCGGTCGGCCTGAATTTCAAACGAGTGCCAGGAGCCATTGCCATGCCCGGTCTGTTTGTCGAGCGAGCCGGTCCGGTCGCCACCCTTCGGATCTCCAATCTGCCCAAATACAATGCCATGACCTTGTCGATGTGGCAGGCTCTGCCAAACGAGTTGCAGGCGCTCGACGCTGATCCGTCCGTCCGGGTCATCGTGCTCGAGGGTGATGGCGACAAGGCCTTTGTGTCGGGCGCGGACATTTCCGAACTCGAATCTCACAGGCAGGACCCTGCTCGTCAAGCTGCCTTCAACCGTTCGATTGAAGAGGCCTATCTCTCGCCCACCCGCTGCGCCAAGCCGGTGGTGGCGAAGATTCGTGGCATCTGCATGGGAGGAGGACTTGGCCTCGCGGCGGCCTGCGATTTGCGCATCTGCACCGCCGAGTCACGCTTTCGAATGCCGGCGGCTCGGCTTGGTGTGGGTTACACCGCGGTGGGCGTGCGCCGCTTCATGCAGGTGATCGGGGTTCAGAACACGATGGACCTGTTCATGTCGGCTCGCATCCTCGATGCCCAGCAGGCCCTCGCCATCGGATTTGTCGCCCAGGTCTGTGAGTCGGATGGCCTGGATGCGGCCGTAGCCGATTGGTGCGAGCGGGTGGCTGCAAACGCGCCCCTCACGCTGCAGGCGCTCAAGCTGACGGTCAACGACTGGCTCCGCGAGCCTGCCCTGCATGTGAATGACCAGGTCGAACGCGCCATCCAGCGCTGTTTCGAAAGCGAGGATTACCGCGAGGGGGCTCTCGCCTTCATGGAGAAACGGCCCGCCCGATTCCAGGGCCGCTAGAGGCCGGCGCGCCCGCAGCAGCGCCGGTTCGGCTGAAACAGGCGGCTACTGGCTGGCGAGAATTCGCTCAGTCGACGATGAACAGCCGCGCGCCGCGGACGGTGGAGGAGCGATGGGGCTCGGCCCCGTCTGCGACCTGGTAGCTCACACCCGGTGTCAGCGTGAAGCGACGGCCATCGGCGAGCTCGGTGACCAGCTCACCCTCCACACAGAGCAGGATGTGTCCTTTCGAACACCAGTGGTCTGCGAGGTAGCCCGGCGAGTAATCGACCATCCTGACCCGAATGGATCCGAATTGCCGGGTTCGCCAGAGGGCGAGTCCGGTGTCTCCCGGGTGTTCTGTGGGTTCGACCTTCGACCAGTCGGTAGTTCCAAAGGGAATGTTTTCAATGTCCATCACGGTTCGTCCTGTCGGTTGCGGCGAGCATCCGTCGATCGCTTGCCTTCGGGAGTGCAGCAGCGCTATGGCCCAGTGTGCCGTCATGGCATGATCCGGGTCAAACGCGCCCCGATCGGCCGGCCGTTTTTGTCCAAAGGATCGTCAACCCATGACTGCACACTCCGACAGGGACCCCACCGGAATTCGGCCTCACATCCTCGAACGTGTAGTGGCCCGTCGCGGGCGCTTGCACTGGTTCGACCGGATCGTTGCATCGCGCACGGCACTGGTGGTGATCGATATGCAGTCCACCTTCTGCGCGCCCGGCTCGCCCGCTGAGGTTCCGCAGTCTCGCCGGCTGGTGGATCCCATCAACCAGCTGAGCGCGGCCCTGCGTGTCCGTGGCGTCACGGTGATCTGGGTGGTTCATGCGAATACGTCCGTCAACGGCTCGAGCGATTGGACGATGTTTTTCGATCATGTGGTGTCAAACGACGTGCGCGCGCGCACCATGGAGAGTCTGCAGCCTGGCCGTCAACAGGTCTGGTCCGGTCTTGAGACCCGGCCCAGCGACCTGACCATCATCAAGAATCGCTACAGTGCCTTGATTCCAGGATCGTCCTCACTGGAGCGGGTGCTCCGCAGTCGTGGTCTCGATACGCTCCTGATCGCAGGTACCAAGACCAATGTCTGCTGCGAGTCGACGGCGCGTGACGCGATGATGTTGGACTTCCGGGTTGTCATGGTGGCCGATTGCTGCGCCGCGTTATCCGACGACGAACATCAAAGCGCCCTTGAGAATGTGATCCAGCAGTTCGGCGATGTGATGACCAGTGCACAGGTCATTGAGCGGCTGTGCGACTGAAGATGGACCGTGGCCGGTGCGCACGGAGCGCGCGCTATGCTAAAAGGCATTGCGAGGCCTGACGTGGGCGCGCCTCGCGCGGGGTCTTGATTCAAACAATAAGGAGGTCTTGAACATGTACGAAATGGGTGTGGTGTACCGACGGGTCGAGCGCGCGGACCCAGACCATGCCGCCCGGTTGGGAAAACTCGGGTCGGCCACTGTCCACGAGGCCATGGGTCGGGTCGGGCTCATGTCCTGTGCGATGCGACCGGTCAGCCCCACCATGCGGGCGGCCGGAACCGCGATCACCGTACTGGTGCATCCGGGAGACAACTGGATGCTGCATGTCGCGGTCGAAATGATTCAGCCAGGTGATGTTGTCGTCGCCGCCTGTTCGTCGCCCTGCACGGACGGTTTTTTTGGCGAGCTGATGGCGACCAGCTTCGTTGCGCGAGGCGCCAGGGCGCTTGTCATCGATGGCGGAGTGCGTGACACGTCCGAGCTCGTCGAAATGGGCTTTCCGGTCTGGAGCACGGCGATCAGTGCACAAGGCACCGTGAAGGCGACGCTCGGGTCGGTCAATATTCCGGTGGTCTGCGCAGGGGCCTTGGTCCATCCAGGCGATATCGTGGTCGCGGACAACGATGGCGTTGTGGTCGTGCCCCGTGCCTGGGCGGCCAAGACCCTCGAAGCTGCAGAGCTTAGAGCCGAGGCCGAAGCCAAGAAGCGCCAAAAACTCGCGACCGGTGCGCTGGGTCTGGACCTGTCGGGCATGCGAGAGCCCCTGGCCCGTGCCGGCTTGCGCTACATCGACTGAGACCTTGTCAAACCCCTTCGCCCTGTAGAGGAGTTGCCGGTGAATGCAACGACGGAACGGTTTCGATCATCGGGTCTCGACGCCGATCGCTTCGTGCCCCGTCATTTCAAATGGCAGGTGGACGGCAAGGTGGCCACCATCACCTTGAATCGCCCCGAGCGGAAAAACCCGCTCACCTTTGATTCCTATGCCGAGTTGCGCGACCTGTTCAGGGCGCTCGCCTACTCAAAGCAGATCAAGTCGGTGGTGGTCACGGGCGAGGGGGGCAACTTCTGCTCCGGCGGCGATGTCCACGAGATCATCGGTCCGCTGGTTGAGTTGCAACAGGCTGGCGATATGAACGGACTGCTCGCCTTCACCCGAATGACCGGCGATCTGGTCAAGGCGATGCGGGCGGCTCCGCAGCCCGTGATCGCCGCAGTGGACGGCATCTGTGCGGGCGCCGGAGCCATCATTGCCATGGCCTCGGATCTTCGCTTTGGGACGGCCGCGTCCAAAGTAGCCTTTCTGTTCGTCCGGGTCGGTCTGGCCGGAGCCGACATGGGGGCCTGCAATATCCTGCCGCGGATCATCGGCGCAGGTCGTGCCGCCGAGCTGCTCTTTACCGGACGGGCCATCGAGGGTCCGGAAGCCGAGCGTTGGGGCTTTTTCAACCGGCTCTGCGAGCCCGAGAGCCTCCTGACGCAAGCCCTTGAAATGGCTCATTCACTGGCCAACGGCCCCACATTTGCGCACGCCATGACCAAGCGCTGCATCCAACAGGAGTGGAGCATGGGCATCGACGATGCGATCGAGGCCGAGGCGCAGGCGCAGGCCATTTGCATGCAGACTCGAGATTTTGAGCGCGCCTATCAAGCTTTCGTAGCCCGCCAGCGACCGGTCTTTCAGGGCGATTGAACCCGACCGTCCAGGGGCCTGAGAGTTCACCTCATGGAGCTTGGGTAATGGTAGACGCCGGTATGAAGCCCCCGGGGGAGCCCCACCCTCAACATCGGTGGGGCTCTTTTTCCCGGTCTGTCCACCGCTGGTGCTTTGATCGATCGCAGGCTCATGGGCCTGGAGCCAGATTTGACCGGGCGATCGCCTTCATCGTTTTGCTCAGCCTGCCGATCCTGGTGCTTGACCAGATCGATGCTGTTCGCAATATCTGGGGGCCACACCTGAAATTTCTGGAGTGGTCAGTGCTCTCGGTGTTCTGCCTCGAATATGTATTGCGGCTGATCGCGGCGCCCCATCACCCAGATCTGATCTTCGAGGCCAGGCCAAGAACAAGATATCTGCTGCGTTTCGAGTCGGTCATCGATCTGATCGCCATCGTACCGAGCATGATCGTGCTGGTCGGGCAGATCGACGCATCAGCGCTTTTTGCCATCCGGCTCCTGCGCTTTGGCAGGGCGCTCAAGTTTCACCGGCATCTGAAGGATGTATGGCATGAATTTCACACGCTCAACGCCCACCTGAGTTTTCGGGCAAAACTCTTTGCGCTTCTGGAACCCACGGGGCACTCAGGCAAGCTGCACGCTTATGTCGACAACATCGTGATCGTTTGCGTGCTGATGTCGGTCCTGTCGGTCATTTTGCAGTCGGTCGGCGACTGGTCGGATCGGTATGAGCTCGCTTTCCACATCGTCGATGGGATCGCCTTTTCGGTGTTCATCGTCGAGTATCTGGCAAGGTTGTATGCCGCCCCCGAACATCCGCAGTTCAGCCGGGCTCGAATTCCCCGACTGAGCTATGCGCGCTCGCCTGCAGCGGTGATCGACCTGTTGGCCGTCTTGCCGACTCTGCTTGAATGGCTTCTGCCCAACGAACTCGATCTGCGCATTCTCAGAGTCTTTCGGCTCCTTCGACTCCTGAAGCTCACCCGTTACACCTCGGCGGTGGGTACCCTCTACAAGGTGATCGCCCGGGAGCGGCAGATCATCATCGCGGCCGGGTTTGTCATGGGTTTGCTCGTCCTTCTGACGGCCAGCCTGGGTTACCTCTTTGAACACGAGGCTCAGCCTGACCGGTTTGAAAACATCCCGCAGTCGATTTACTGGGCTGTTATTACGCTGGCTTCGGTCGGATATGGTGATATCGCTCCAGTGACTCCGATGGGACGGACAGTCACTGTAATTTTTTCTCTCATCGGTATCGGCATTTTCGCGATTCCGGCAGGCTTGCTGGCCTCTGCATTTTCTGACCAGCTCCGGATCGATCGCGAGGCGTTCAAGCGGCGATTGCTCCATGCCTACGAGGAAGGCGATTCGAAGTCACAGGCTCGTGCCCTGATCGCGACCGAGGCCGAACGCTTGCACCTGTCGCAGGAGGACATCGAGCGACTGACCGCGGAGGCCCGTGAAGAGTTCCGGGCGCGGCATCAGCGCGCGGTGCGCGATGGGGCGTTGCCAGCACATCACGATCTGGAGGTTCGGCCCGAGATCGCACTGGCCCAACTTCGGCTGCTCCATGCCCAGGCTGCGCTGATCGTCAAGGCCACCGGCCAGGAACGGTTGATACAGGCGATGGATGCGAACTCAACTGATCGGAAGGCCATCACCGGTTTGATCGAGCTGGTAGAGGGCAACGATCAGGGCGCCTCCGCGCCAGCGCGGTCTGGCGGGGCGTCGCATTGAAACCGAGTCGCCTGGGCGACCTTTCGGGTCTCACGCAATGGTCGCGGTCAATCCAGTTCAGGCCATCGGCTGACCGGTCGACTTGAGGTGGGCAGCTTTGGCAATATTCACCGCATGGTCGGCGATACGCTCAATGTTTTTGACGCAAAAGAGCAGGTGCACATAGTCCGCCACCCGCGCGCGGGATTCGCCCATCTGGGTAACCATTTCCGCGACCAGCTGGTGATGCGTGTCATCCACCTGATCGTCTCGGAGGCTGACGCTCTGGGCCCGCCCGGCATCGCGGCGGACGAAGGCCTCCAGCGAAGTGCGTAACTGGTTCTCGGCCAACTCGGCCATGGCGCTGATGCGCTCGACCAAGGCTGGCACCAGGGATTCGCCGCTCATGGCGATGCTGCGCCGGCTGATGTTCTTGGCGAGGTCTCCGATCCGCTCCAGATCTTCGACGATTCGCAAATCGGCCAACACCTCTTCCAGGTCGCTCGCCAGAGGCTGGCGCTTCGCAATCACCAGTGCCGCCGATGAGGACAGGTCGCGACGGAGCGCATCGAGCATCCTGTCTTGCTCGACCGTTCTTTGTGCCAGAGCGATGTCATGACCCAGCAGCGCCCGGATCGCATCCTTGAACTGGGCAAGCGCGAAGTCTCCCATCGCGCCGATGCTGTGGGTCAGCTGGTCGAGTTGCTGATCATAAAGCCGATCGATGTGGGCGGGTGCCATTGAAAATCCTTCAGGGAATTTCGAAGTGCCGTTCAACCAAAACGACCGGTGATGTAGTCCTCGGTCTGCTTTTGCTTGGGCTTGATGAACAGTTCATCCGTCTTCCCGAACTCGATCAGTTCCCCGAGGTACATGTAGGCCGTGAAATCGGAGACCCGCGCCGCCTGCTGCATGTTGTGGGTCACGATGGCCACCGTGTAGTCCGACTTCAGTTCATGAACCAGGGTTTCGACTTTGGCAGTGGAGATCGGGTCCAGGGCCGAAGTCGGCTCGTCGAGCAGGATGACCGACGGCTTTACCGCAACGGTCCGCGCGATGCACAGGCGTTGCTGTTGGCCGCCCGACAGCGAAAGGCCGCTTTGCCTGAGCTTGTCTTTCACTTCGCCCCAGAGGGCTGCCTTGGTGAGCGCCCACTCGACGCGCTCTTCCATTTCAGCCTTCGAGAGCCGCTCATAGAGCTTTACCCCGAAGGCAATGTTGTCGTAGATCGACATCGGGAAAGGGGTGGGTTTTTGAAACACCATGCCGATCCTGGCGCGAAGCAGGTTCACGTCTTGCTGGGCATCGAGGATGTTGCTGCCTTCAAATTCGATCATGCCCTCGGCGCGCTGTCCCGGGTACAGGCTGTACATCCGGTTCAGCGTGCGCAGCAGGGTCGATTTGCCGCAGCCGGATGGGCCGATGAACGCGGTCACTCTCCGGGTGGACACATCGAGGTTGATGTTTTTGAGGCCCTGGAAATTGCCGTAGAAAAAATTCAGATCACGGACTTTGAGGGCAGCCTGAGGTGCGGGATTTGAACCGGTGTAAGAGGGGAGAGTGTTCACGACTGCACCTTGTCTCTGAAGAGAACGCGCGCGACGATGTTGAGCAACAGCACGGCCAGTGTGATCAACAGGGCTCCGGTCCAGGCAAGTCGGATCCAGTTGTCGTAGGGGCTCATCGCAAACTGGAAGATGACCACTGGCAAATTCGCCATCGGCGTCGACATGTCTGCGCTGAAGAACTGGTTGTTCAGTGCGGTAAACAACAGGGGAGCGGTTTCACCGCTGATCCGGGCGACGGCAAGGAGCAGTCCGGTGATCACGCCGCTTCGGGCTGCCCTGAGCGTGACGAAGGTTGCGACCCGCCATCTCGGCGCGCCCAGGGCGAAAGCGGCCTCACGGAGACTGCCTGGCACCAGTCGCAACATGTTCTCTGTGGTGCGGACGATCACTGGAATGGCGATCAGTGACAGGGCAAACGAGCCCGCCCAGCCTGAGAAGTGCCCGACGGGTGCCACCGCCACCGCGTATACGAACAGTCCGATCACGATCGATGGAGCCGATAGCATGATGTCGGTGATAAAGCGGGTTGTTTCGCCCAGGGCGCTGTGCTCACCGTATTCCGCGAGGTAGACGCCGGCGAAGATTCCGATGGGTGTACACACGAAGGTTGTGAAGGCGAGCATCATCAGGCTGCCCACGATGGCGTTGAGCAGACCGCCGCCTTCCGAGCCGGGCGCGGGCGTTGACTGGGTGAACACATTGAGATCAAGCCCGCCGATGCCTTTGGCCACCAGCACCGTCAGGATCCAAAGCAGGGCTGCGAGACCCAGAGTCATCGCAAGCATTGACAGCGTGATGCCCAGGGCGTTGACCCTGCGGCGTCGGCGGTAGAGGCTTGAGTCCAAGACGGGATCCTTGAGTTCGTTCGGGCTCAGAGCCCTTTGGCCCGCTCAGAGCGGCGGATCATCAGCTTGGCTGCGGTCAAGACGATGAATGTGATCACAAAAAGCAGTAGCCCCAGAGAGAACAGCGCCGAGATGTGAAAGTCGTCGGCTTCGCCAAACTCGTTGGCGAGCGTTGATGCGATCGAGGTACCCGGCGCGAACAGTGAGGCGGCCAAGCGGTTGGAGTTGCCGATGACGAAGGTCACGGCCATGGTTTCGCCCAAGGCCCGCCCCAGGCCCAGCATGACTCCGCCGATGACTCCTTTTTGGGTATAGGGAAGCACGATGTAGCGAACCACTTCCCAGGTCGTGCAGCCGATGCCGTAGGCTGATTCGCGCAGGATGGGCGGAACGATCTCAAAGACATCCCGCATCACGGCGGCGATGAAGGGCAGCACCATGAAGGCCAGGATGATTCCGGCCGCCAATATGCCGATCCCATTCATGGCCCCGCCGAAGAAACCCCCGATCAGGGGCATTTGGCCGAGAGTGGACTGAATGGCCGGTTGGCCATACTGAGCAAAGAGCGGCGCGAAGATGAACAAACCGAACATGCCATAGATGATCGAAGGCACTGCCGCCAGAAGTTCGATTGCAGTGCCCAGCGGGCGCCGCAGACTCACCGGGCATGTTTCGGTCAGAAACAGCGCGATGCCGAAGGCGAGTGGAACTGCAATCAGAAGCGCAATGGCCGAACTGATCAGAGTGCCCACGATCGCTATTGCCGCCCCGAACTCCTCGTTGATGATGTCCCATTCCACCCGCCAGACGAAACCAATCCCGAATTTGCTGAGGGCAGGCCAGGCGTTGTAGAGGAGCGATACGATGATGCCCAGCAAGGAGGCGAGGACGACTAGCGCGAATGTCAGAGTGATTTTCTGAAACGCCCAGTCTTCCCAGACTTGCCTGCTTGCAATCGACAGCACGCGGCTGCGCTGGGCATCTCCTTCACGTTGCGAGACAAGACTCGACATCAGGGTTCTCTCTTGGGGAGCAGTCCGCGAGCGGGGGGTACACGCGGACCGGGGTAATAGTCAGATCACTTGATTTGAGACCATACCTTCGAGCGGATTTGGGCGGTGAGGCTGTCCGGAAGGGGAACGTAGTCGAGGTCGAGTGCCAGCTGTTTGCCGTTCTTGAAAGACCAGTCGAAAAACTTCAGCACTTCGTCCGAGGCCTTTTTATCCGAGGGGCTCTTGTACATCAGGATGAAGGACGCGGTCGAGATCGGCCAGCTGTTCGCGCCGGGCTGGTTGTTGATCGAAATGCCCATCCCGGGAGCAGCGAACCAGTCGGCGCCGGCGGCTGCGGCAGCGAAGGTGAGGTCGTCGGGACGCACGTACTGGCCATCCCGGTTTTGCATCGCCATGTAGGGCATGTTGTTTCGCTTCGCGTAGGCGTATTCCACGTATCCGATGCCGCCCTTGATCCGTCGGACGTTTGCCGCGACGCCCTCGTTGCCCTTGCCCCCGACGGAGGAGGCCGCAGGCCACTTCACCGCGGCCCCCGTGCCCACTTTTGCCTTCCAGTCAGGGCTGACCATGGTCAGATACTCGGTGAAATTGAAAGTCGTCCCGGATCCGTCCGCGCGATGGACGATCGTGATGGCCAGATTGGGAAGGGCTTTCCCGGGATTCAGGGCGGCCAGCTTTGGATCATTCCACTGGGTGATCGAGCCCATGAACACCTCGGCCAGCACTGGGCCGGTGATGCGGAGATCCCCCGGCTTGAAGCCATCGAGGTTGAACACCGGGACGGTGCCGCCGATGACCGCCGGAAACTGGATCATGCCGTCGCGGTCCAGGTCTTCCCCTTTGACCGGGGCATCAGACGCACCGAACGTGACGGTCTTGGCACGGATCTGCTTGATGCCGCCCGAGGATCCGATCGACTGATAGTTGAGTCCGATGCCAGTTTCTTTTTTGTAGGCTTCAGCCCACTTGGCATAAATCGGATACGGGAAGGTGGCGCCCGCCCCGGTAATGTCGGCCGCCATGGTCGGGGCGGCAGCACACAGAGCGGCGGCCATCAGGGTGCGCTGAATGAATCGCTTAAGCATGAACACCTCGCTGGAAGAGAAGAGTCTGAGAAGAATGACGCGAGACTAGGCGCGGAATATGACAATTCTGTGAAGGATCCGGACAAGCGCTATTCTTTCGGGGTTTTGGCCGCTCTCCGTGGGCGCGCGCTCAAGAACAGGAACCTGAGGAGACCTCATCATGACTCGCGCTGGAACGTGCTTTTCTAGCCTTTTGACGATCGCGGTCGCGACCGGGCTGGCTGTGACCT
>JBIKVK010000281.1:0-4609 GCA_044356835.1 Burkholderiaceae bacterium | reverse complement strand
CTGGAACCGGGACACGTTCATCCCCACCGTCGGGAAGCGCGGTGCGGCGATCATCGAAGCAAGAGGACTTTCGTCGGCCGCCTCGGCGGCCAACGCGGCCATCGACCACATGCGCGACTGGGTCATGGGCACTGGGGACCGCTGGGTCACCATGGGGATCGCCTCCGACGGGTCCTACGGCATTCCCGTGGACACGATGTATGGATACCCGGTGACCTGCGCGCAGGGCGAGTACTCCATCGTTCAAGGTCTGCCGATTGACGACTACAGTCGCTCGATGATGGACCGCACCTTGGCCGAGCTCAACGAGGAGCGCGAGGGCGTCAAGCATCTTCTGGCCTGAAGACCCGATCGATCGGGCCGCCGACCCTTTACAAGCCTCAACCAGGGAGCACAACATGAGTCTTTCAGCCGGGCAGCGCTTTCGCGCGGCACTCGCAGCTGAGAAGCCGCTTCAGATTCCGGGCGCGATCAACGCCAATCATGCGCTACTCGCCCGCCACGCCGGATTCCGAGCCATTTACCTGTCTGGCGGCGGCGTGGCTGCGGGCTCTCTGGGCTTGCCTGACCTGGGCATTACCGGCCTCGAGGATGTCCTGATTGATGTCCGCCGGATCACCGATGTATGCGATCTCCCCTTGCTGGTCGACGTCGACACCGGATTTGGCGCCTCGGCCTTCAACGTCGCACGGACGGTACGCTCGCTCATCAAGGCGGGCGCAGGCGCCATGCATATTGAGGATCAGGTGGGCGCCAAGCGCTGCGGTCATCGTCCCAACAAGGAAATCGTCAGCCAACAGGAAATGGTCGACCGGATCAAGGCCGCGGTCGATGCCCGCACCGACCCAGCCTTCTTCATCCTCGCTCGGACCGATTCGATCGCAGTCGAGGGATTCGACCGGGCGCTTGAGCGCTCGCTCGCCTGCGTGGAGGCCGGGGCCGACGGCATTTTCCCCGAGGCGGTGACCGATCTGTCGATGTCGAAGCGGTTCGCCGAGGCCGTCAAGGTGCCGACGCTGGCCAATATCACCGAGTTTGGTCAGACGCCTCTTTTCACGGTCGAGGAACTGGGCAGTGCGGGAGTGGCCATGGCGCTTTATCCGCTTTCGGCGTTCCGGGCCATGAACAAGGCCGCTCAAACCGTATACGAGACGCTGCGCCGCGACGGCACCCAAAGTGCGGTCGTTCCACAGATGCAGACTCGCAAAGAGCTGTATGACTCGATCGGCTACTGGGATTACGAGCAGAAGCTCGACGCCCTGTTTGCCCGCAGCAAATGATCGATGGCTGAAAAGGATTCTGTAACCATGTCGAATGAAGCGAGCTCGTCCGGTCCCAAGCCCAAGAAATCCGTAGCGCTGTCAGGCGTCGCTGCGGGCAACACCGCACTGTGCACTGTGGGTCGAAGCGGCAATGATCTGCACTACCGCGGTTACGACATCCTTGAAATCGCCGAGGCGGCCGAATTCGAGGAGATTGCCTACCTGCTGGTTCACGAGAAGCTGCCCACCCGGGCGGAGCTCGCTGCGTACAAAACTCGATTGAAGGCGATGCGGGGTGTGCCGGCCGCGGTGAAAGCCGTGCTCGAGACCCTGCCCGCAGCGACGCACCCGATGGATGTCATGCGGACCGGCGTCTCAGCGCTCGGCTGTCAATTGCCTGAAAAGGATGACCACAACACCCCGGGGGCTCGAGACATCGCTGATCGGCTGATGGCGTCCATGGGGTCGATGCTGCTGTACTGGTACCACTTCAGCCATAACGGTCGTCGCATCGAAGTCGAGACCGACGACGACTCGATTGGCGGTCATTTCCTGCACCTTCTGCACGGCTCGCGTCCCTCCGATCTTTGGGTTCGGGCCATGCACACCTCGCTCAACCTGTACGCTGAGCATGAGTACAACGCCTCCACCTTTGCCGCCCGGGTCGTCGCCGGGACCGGCGCAGACATGTACTCCGCGATCACGGGCGCCATCGGCGCCTTGCGCGGCCCCAAGCACGGCGGAGCCAACGAGGTCTCCTTCGAGATCCAGAAACGCTACGACTCGCCTGACCAGGCTGAGGCCGACATTCGTCGGCGCGTCGAAAACCGCGAAGTGGTGATCGGCTTCGGACACCCCGTCTACACCATCTCCGACCCGCGCAACAAGGTCATCAAAGAAGTGGCCCGCAGGCTCTCGCAGGAGGCGGGGGACGTGAAAATGTTTGACATCGCCGAGCGTCTTGAGACCGTGATGTGGGAAGTCAAGAAGATGTTCCCCAACCTCGACTGGTTCAGTGCTGTCAGCTATCACATGTTGGGGGTACCGACCAGCATGTTCACGCCCCTCTTTGTCATCTCGCGCACATCGGGCTGGGCGGCACACGTGATCGAACAGCGGATCGACAACAAGATCATCCGCCCGAGCGCCAATTACATCGGCCCGGACGATCGGAAGTTCATCCCCATCGATGCGCGCCGATAGGCGCCCTCACCCATCTCATCACCCCTGAACAGGATTGCCGCCATGGGCGCTCATATCTCGAACGTTCGACCCAAACCAGACAAAGTTCTGGTCGACATCGCCGACTATGTCATCAAGTACAAGCCGACTGGAAAGCTTGCTTACGAAACCGCCCGCAACTGTCTGATCGACACGCTCGGCTGCGGTCTCGAGGCGCTCGAGTACCCGGCCTGCACCAAACTGATGGGCCCGATCGTTCCGGGCACTGTGGTACCCCATGGCGCAAAGGTCCCGGGCACTCAGTTCCAGCTTGATCCCATTCAGGCCGCCTTCAATATCGGCACCATGATCCGCTGGCTGGACTTCAACGACACCTGGCTCGCGGCCGAGTGGGGACACCCCTCGGACAATCTGGGCGGCATCCTCGCGACGGCCGACTGGCTCAGCCGCAACGCCGTCGCGGCGGGCAAAAAGCCCCTCACCATGCGCGACGTGCTCACGGCCATGATCAAGGCCCACGAGATTCAAGGCTGCATCGCACTCGAAAACTCGTTCAATCGAGTAGGCCTCGACCATGTCGTTTTGGTCAAGGTGGCCTCGACCGCGGTGGTCGCCCAGATGCTCGGGCTAAGCCGCGACGAGATAATCAACGCCGTGTCGCTCGCCTGGGTGGACGGGCAGTCGCTTCGCACCTACCGTCATGCGCCCAACACGGGTTCGCGCAAGAGCTGGGCTGCGGGCGACGCCACCAGTCGAGCCGTTCGACTGGCCCTCATGGCGCGTACGGGCGAGATGGGTTATCCCTCGGTGCTTTCCGCCAAGGGCTGGGGTTTCTACGATGTCCTCTTCAAGGGCAACGCCTTCAAATTCCAACGCCCGTACGGCAGCTATGTCATGGAGAACGTCCTCTTCAAGATCTCGTTCCCGGCGGAATTTCATTCCCAGACCGCGGTCGAGTGCGCGATGGACATCCACCGCCAGATGGCCAAGCTTGGCAAGACCGAAGCGGACATCAAGAAAATCACGGTCCGCACCCATGAGGCGTGCATTCGGATCATCGACAAGAAAGGACCGCTCAACAATCCCGCTGACCGCGATCACTGCATTCAGTACATGGTCGCAGTGCCGATTATCTTTGGCCGCCTGACCGCTCTGGATTACGAGGACAGTGTCGCCGCCGACCCCAGGATCGACAGCCTGCGCGACCGCATCGTCTGCGTGGAGAACACCGCCTTCACCAAGGATTACCACGACCCCGAAAAGCGCTCGATCGCAAACGCGCTGACCGTCGAATTCAAGGATGGCTCACGGCTCAAGGAAGTCGTCTGCGAGTATCCGATCGGCCACAAGCGTCGACGAAAAGAAGGCATTCCGCTGCTGGAGGCCAAGTTCCGCACCAATCTCGCCCGCCGATTTCCAGCGCGTCAGCAGCAGGCGATCCTGGGCGTGTCGCTCGACCAGAAGAAGCTCGAGGCCATGCCGGTCCACGAATATGTGGATCTGTACGTCATCTGATTTCGATCACCTGAGGACCCAACATGCCACACAACGCCTTCAAGACCCTCAAAGATTTCAAACTGAAGTCGGGCAAGACCGCCAAGCTCTATTCGCTGCCGGCACTGGCCAAGACCTTTCCCAACGTCAAGCGATTGCCGATGTCGATTCGGGTCGTCCTCGAGTCGGTGCTGCGTAACGTCGACGGCAAGAAGGTCACCGAAAGCCACGTCGAGCAGCTCGCACACTGGAAACCCAACGCGACCCGTGTCGACGAGATTCCCTTCGTCGTAGCGCGCGTCGTGCTGCAGGATCTGACCGGCATCCCGCTGCTTGCCGACCTTGCGGCGATGCGCAATGTCGCTCAAAAGATGGGCGCAAACCCCAAGCGGATCGAACCCCTGGTGCCGGTCGACCTGGTGGTGGACCACTCGGTCATGATCGACAACTACGGCAAGCCCAATGCGCTCGACCTCAACATGAAACTTGAGTTCCAGCGCAACCAGGAACGCTACAAGTTTATGAAATGGGGCATGCAGGCCTTTGACACCTTTGGCGTCGTGCCCCCCGGCTTTGGTATCGTCCACCAGGTCAACCTTGAGTATCTCGCCCGCGGCCTTCACAAGACCGCCGACAAGGTGTACTACCCGGATACGCTGGTCGGCACCGAT